>DATNBS010000001.1:0-11560 GCA_035571895.1 Arthrobacter sp.
CAGCGGGAGCTGAAGTCCGCCGTCGTCCGCGAACAACTGGAGCGGCTGGCCGGGCTGCGGGCGGCAGACATCGGGTTCCCCGGCGTCGAGGCGGCCCCCGGGGAACGCCCCGACGGCCTGGCCTGGCGCACCCGGACGGCCTTCAGCGTCGACGGGACCGGCCGGCTGGCGATGAATGCCCACCACTCGGACCGGCTCGTGCCCATCACGCACATGCCCTTGGCGGTGGACCCGGTCAACGAGCTGGGACTGGGCGGGATCGCGCTGACCGGGCTCGAACGGATCGAGGTTGCCGTCCCGTCGGGCGGGGGAGCCCCGTTGGTGCTCCTCGTCGAGCGGGAGGGCGCCAAGGCCGGCGCGGCAGCACGGGTCGCGAAGGCACTGCCCGAGGGCACGAACGTCGCGGCCATCACCCAGCAGGGCGGGGCGGCCGCCGACGGGACCGGGACGCTGCGACGGCTCCGGGGCCGGACCTGGGTCGCCGAACGGGTGGCCGGGAACGACTACCGGATCACCGGCGAGGGCTTCTGGCAGATCCACCGCAGCGCCCCCGAGGCACTGAACGAGGCCGTGCAGCGGATCCTGGCACCCGGACCGGGACAGGTGCATGCCGACCTCTACGCCGGGGCCGGCCTCTTCACCCTGCCGCTGGCCCGGGCCGTCGGGCCGGAGGGCCTGGTCCTGTCGATCGAGGGGGCTCCCGGGACCAGCCGGGACGCCCGCCGCAACGTCCACGGGCTCGACCAGGTCGTGGTCCGGCAGGGGCGCGTGGAGAAGGTGCTGCGGGCCGAGGCAGCCCGGCTCCCCGCCCCGCTGGACGGGCTCGTCCTGGATCCGCCGCGGACCGGCCTGGGGCGTGCGGCGGTGGCAGCGGTGGCCGCGGCGAAACCCGCGCGGATCGCCTACGTGTCCTGCGACCCGGCCTCGTTTGCCCGGGACATCCGCGACTTCGCGCTGAAAGGTTACGAGCTGGAGTCGTTGCGGGCCCTTGACCTGTACCCGCACACCCACCACGTGGAGTGCGTCGGAGCCCTCGTCCCGGCACCGAAAGGATAGACTGGCCCCGAGCTCTGCCGCCATCCCATCGCGCCGTGCCGCCGGTTAGGTACGCCTTACTGGCGGGGGGCGCGGGCGTGCAACAAAGATGAAAGTCTGGCGAGAGGAGTCCCAGTGAGTAATGTGGACAGCTTTGGTGCCAAGGGCGTATTGGACGTCAATGGCAACGAATATGAAATTTTCCGGCTGAACGCGGTCGAGGGCAGCGACAGCCTTCCGTACAGCCTCAAGATCCTTCTGGAGAACCTGCTCCGGACCGAGGACGGCGCCAACATCACGGCCGACCACGTCCGCGCGCTGGCCCAGTGGGACGAGAACGCCCAACCGAGCACCGAAATCCAGTTCACCCCCGCGCGCGTCCTCATGCAGGACTTCACCGGTGTGCCCTGCGTGGTCGACCTCGCCACGATGCGCGAGGCCATCAAGGACCTCGGCGGCGACGCCACGCGCGTGAACCCGCTGGCACCGGCCGAGATGGTCATCGACCACTCCGTGCAGATCGACGTGTTCGGCAACGACAACGCCGTCCAGCGCAACATGGAAATCGAGTACCAGCGCAACGGCGAGCGGTACCAGTTCCTGCGCTGGGGCCAGACCGCGTTCGACGATTTCAAGGTCGTCCCCCCGGGAACGGGCATCGTCCACCAGGTCAACATCGAGTACCTGGCCCGCACCGTCATGACCCGCGAGGTCGACGGCAAGCTGCGCGCCTACCCCGACTCCTGCGTCGGCACCGACTCGCACACCACCATGGTCAACGGCCTGGGCGTGCTGGGCTGGGGCGTGGGCGGCATCGAGGCCGAGGCCGCCATGCTCGGCCAGCCCGTCTCCATGCTGATCCCGCGCGTCGTGGGCTTCAAGCTCTCCGGCTCCATCCCGGCCGGCGCCACCGCGACCGACGTGGTCCTGACGATCACCGAGATGCTGCGCAAGCACGGCGTCGTGGGCAAGTTCGTCGAGTTCTACGGCGACGGCGTCGCCCAGGTGCCGCTGGCCAACCGCGCCACCATCGGCAACATGAGCCCGGAGTTCGGTTCCACGGCCGCCATGTTCCCGATCGACGACGTGACCCTGGACTACCTGCGCCTGACCGGCCGCTCCGAGGAGAACGTCGCCCTGGTCGAGTCCTACACCAAGGAACAGGGCCTCTGGCACGATCCGAGCCGCGAGATCCGTTTCTCCGAGCGCCTCGAGCTGGACCTGTCCACCGTGGTCCCCTCCATTGCCGGCCCGAAGCGTCCGCAGGACCGCATCGAGCTGACCAGCGCCAAGGAGCAGTTCCGCAAGGACATCCACAACTACGCCGCCGGCGACGCGGACAGCCTGAACATCGGCCGTCCCTCGAAGTCGGTCGACGTGAAGATGGCCGACGGGCGCGAGTTCAGCCTCGACCACGGCATTGTCTCCATCGCCTCGATCACCTCGTGCACCAACACGTCCAACCCCTCCGTCATGCTGGCCGCCGCCCTGTTGGCCCGCAACGCGGTGGACAAGGGCCTGGCGTCCAAGCCGTGGGTCAAGACCTCCGTGGCACCGGGCTCGAAGGTCGTCACCGACTACTACGAGAAGTCGGGCCTGACCCCGTACCTGGAGAAGCTCGGCTTCTACATCGTCGGCTACGGCTGCACCACCTGCATCGGCAACTCCGGTCCCCTCGAGCCGGAGATCTCCGAGGCCATCCAGGCCAACGACCTCTCGGTGACCTCGGTGCTCTCGGGCAACCGCAACTTCGAGGGCCGGATCAACCCGGACGTGAAGATGAACTACCTGGCCTCCCCGCCGCTGGTCATCGCCTACGCCCTGGCCGGCACCATGGACTTCGACTTCGAGGTCGACCCGCTGGGCCAGGACGACGCCGGCAACGACGTCTTCCTCAAGGACATCTGGCCGAACCCGGTCGAGGTCCAGCAGGTCATGGACTCCTCGATCGACAAGGACATGTTCGCCAAGGGCTACGACGGCGTGTTCGACGGCGACGAGCGCTGGAAGGCGCTCGACACCCCGGCCGGCGACACCTTCGAATGGGCCGAGGACTCCACCTACGTGCGCAAGCCCCCGTACTTCGAGGGCATGAAGGCCGAGCCGGAGCCCGTCTCCGACATCGAGGGCGCCCGCGTGCTGCTGAAGCTGGGCGATTCGGTCACCACCGACCACATCTCCCCGGCCGGTTCGTTCAAGTCCGATTCCCCGGCCGGCCAGTACCTGCTGGCCAACGGCGTGGACCGCAAGGACTTCAACTCCTACGGCTCCCGCCGCGGCAACCACGAGGTCATGATCCGCGGCACGTTCGCGAACATCCGCATCCGCAACCAGCTGCTGGACAACATCGAGGGTGGCTACACCCGCGACTTCACCCAGACCGGCGGACCGCAGGCGTTCGTCTACGACGCTGCCGTGAACTACGAGGCCGCCGGCACCCCGCTGGTCGTCATCGCCGGCAAGGAATACGGTTCCGGCTCCTCGCGCGACTGGGCCGCCAAGGGCACCGCGCTGCTGGGCGTCAAGGCCGTCCTGGCCGAGAGCTACGAGCGCATCCACCGCTCCAACCTCATCGGCATGGGCGTGCTGCCCCTGCAGTTCCCCGAGGGCGAATCCGCGGCGACCCTGGGCCTGGACGGCACCGAGTCCTTCGCGATCTCCGGCGTGACCGAGCTGAACAACGGGACCACCCCGTCGACGCTGAAGGTCACGGCCACCGCCGAAGACGGCTCCACCAAGTCCTTCGACGCGGTCCTGCGCATCGACACGCCCGGTGAGGCCGACTACTACCGCAACGGCGGCATCCTGCAGTACGTGCTGCGCCAGATCTCGGCCAAGTAGGCAGGGAGCGCACCACAGGGAGCGCGCACCACAGGGGCGGGCCATCCGGGAGACCGGGTGGCCCGCCCTTCGGCGTTGGCCGGACGCGCGGGGCCGCGCGGATGCCGGGCCCCGGCACCGGGGCTCCTGCCCGGCACCGCCCACGGTGGCGCGGCCCTGCCGCCGGCGGCCCGTACACTCGACGGATGGACGCCACCACCACCTGGCCGATCTTCGGGCTGCGCCTGCACACCCCGCGGCTGACCCTGCGGCCCCTCGCCGATGGGGACCTGCCCGCCTTCATCGACGCCGCCCGGTCGGGCATCCACGACCCGGACCGCAGCCCGTTCTCCTTCCCCTGGACCTCCGTCCCGCCGCAGGAGCTGCCGGCGAACATGGCCCGGCACGCCTGGCGCACCCGCGCCGAGACGACCACGGCCCACTGGACGCTGCCCCTAGGCATCTGGCGCGGGGGCGAACTTGTCGGCGTGCAGGACCTGGTGGGCGCGGACTTCGCCACGCTGCGCACGGTGTCGACCGGGTCCTGGCTCCGCCGGTCCGCCCAGGGGCAGGGGATCGGCACGGAAATGCGTACCGCGGTCCTGCTCTACGCCTTCGACCACGTCGGCGCCGAGGTGGCCGAATCCGAAGCCGCCTCCTGGAACCTGCCCTCGCTGGGCGTCTCCCGTGCCGTCGGCTACGCGCCCAACGGGACCACCCGCAAAGCGTGGGGTGGCCGGGCGCAGGAGGTCCAGGTGCTGAGGATGCTGCCCCACCAGCTGCGCCGTCCCGCGTGGATGCTCGGCGTGGAGGGGCACGACGCGGTGGCCTCCTTCCTGGGGCTTCCCACCCCGGCACCAGCGCGCCGGGCCGGTCCGGGAAGCCGCCCGTCGCGCGAGGCCGGGGCCACGGGGCCGCCGACCCACGTGGACTCGTGATCGGGCCGGACACGGCAGTACGATGGAATGATCTTCCCGGCATCGAAAGGACGACCCCGCATGGGATTGCTTGAGACCATCGGCGAGCCGCGCGACCTGCGCCGGCTGGACCTGGCGCAGCTACAGGACCTCGCCGAGGAGATCCGGTCCTTCCTGGTCGCCAACGTCGCCCGCACCGGCGGGCACCTCGGACCCAACCTCGGTGTCGTGGAATTGACCCTCGGCATCCACCGCGTCTTCGACTCGCCCCGCGACTCGATCGTCTTCGACACCGGCCACCAGTCCTACGTGCACAAGTTGGTCACCGGCCGGCAGGACTTCTCCACGCTGCGCCAGCAAGGCGGGCTCGCCGGCTACCCGGAACGGGCCGAATCCGTGCACGACATCGTCGAGTCCTCCCACGCCTCGTCCTCGCTGTCCTGGGCCGAGGGCATCTCGCGCGCCCGCAAGCTCGCCGGCGAGGGGGACCGCTACGTCGTCGCCGTCGTCGGGGACGGCGCCCTGACCGGCGGCATGGCCTGGGAGGCCGTGAACAACATCGCCGCCGACCCGCACCGCCGGGTCGTCATCGTCGTCAACGACAACGGCCGCTCCTACGCGCCGACCATCGGCGGGCTGGCCGAGCAGCTGGCCGGACTGCGCCAGCGCACCCTGGACAAGGTCCGGACCCATCCGGTGTACGAGGACACCCTGGCCTGGTGGAAGGACCGCCTGCAGCAGGGCGGGCCGGTCAGCCGTTTCACCTACAAGTCGCTGCATGCCACCAAGAAGGGCATCAAGGACTGGTGGGCCCCGCAGGGGCTGTTCGAGGACCTGGGCATGAAGTACATCGGCCCGATCGACGGGCACAACCTCGCCGCCGTCGAGGAGGCGCTGCAGCAGGCCCGGAACTACGAGGGCCCGGTCATCGTGCACACCCTCACGGAAAAGGGCCGCGGCTACCCGCCCGCGCTGGCCGACATGGCCGACCAGATGCACTCGGTCGGCGTCATCGACCCGGAGACCGGCGAGCCGGTCCAGCGGCCCGGCGCCCAATCCTGGACCTCGGTCTTCGGCGAGGAGATCGCCGACATCGCCGACGAGCGCTCGGACATCGTCGCGGTCACCGGCGCCATGCTCATCCCCGTGGGCCTGTCCGCCATGGCCAAGCGCCACCCGGACCGGGTAATCGACGTCGGCATCGCCGAACAGCACGCCATGACCAGCGCCGCCGGCATGGCCTTCGGCGGGCTGCATCCCGTGGTGGCCCTCTATGCCACGTTCCTGAACCGGGCCTACGACCAGCTGCTCATGGACGTGGCCCTGCACCGGGCCGGCGTCACCGTCGTGCTGGACCGTGCCGGGGTCACCGGCCCCGACGGGCCCAGCCACCACGGCATGTGGGACCTGGCGCTGCTGCAGTCGGTCCCCGGGCTGTCGCTGGCCGCCCCGCGGGATGCGACCCGGCTGCGCGAGGAACTGCGAGAGGCCGTGGCGGTCAATGACGCGCCGACCGTGGTGCGCTTCTCCAAGGGAAGCGTCGGCCAGGAACTGGAGGCGATCGAGCGCCTGGACGACGGCGTGGACATCCTCGCGCGCCACGGCTCCGGGGACCGCGATGTGCTCATCGTCGCCGTCGGCTCGATGGCCGCGCTCAGCCTGGACGTCGCCGAACGCCTCGAGGCCCAGGGGGTCAGTTCCACCGTCGTGGACCCGCGCTGGGTGCTGCCGGTGGCCCGCTCCATCATCGGACTGGCCGCCCGCCACCGCATCGTGGTCTGCATCGAGGACGGCGTGAAGGCCGGCGGCGTCGGATCGCGGATCCGCCAGGAAATGCGCGCCGCCGGTGTCGACACCGCGCTCAACGAGGTCGGCCTGCCCGTGGGGTTCCTCAGGCACGGCTCCCGCCACCAGGTCCTGGAGCGGGTGGGCCTGACCGCGAACCAGATCGCCCAGGACACGCTGGCGCAGGTGCTGGGCACCAAGGTCCCCTTCGCCCGCCCGCTGCCCGGCCAGGACCTGCCCACCGGCCAGATCCCGCGGCTGTGAGCCTGCCCCGGGGACTGGCCCCGGCACCGGAGGGGCTCGCCGAGGGCGACTTCGTGGTCGCCCGCGCCTGGAAGTACGACGGCGGTGCCCACTGGGTCGTTCCCGGGCGGTACCTGGGCGCCGACCACCACGGCCACTGGGTGCTCCAGCCGAAGGGGTCCCTGGTCTCGCGGCCCGGCGCGGCCTTCCACGCCGCTTCCGATGCCGTCTGCCTCTTCCCGCACGAGGGCGACTGGGTGGGTACGTTCTACGACGAGCACCACCCGGACCGGCTGCGGGTCTACCTCGACGTGTCGCTCAACCTGGGCTGGCGGCCGCTGCGGCCGGCCGGCTGGGAGGTCAACTCCATCGACATGGACCTGGACGTCGTCGGCACCGCCGACGGGTCCGTCCTGCTAGACGACGAGGACGAGTTCGCCGAGCACGCCCAACTGATGGCGTACCCGCCCGAGATCGTGGAGCGGATGCGTTCGGCGGCCGCGGAGCTGCTGGACCGGGTGCGGGACGGTGCCGACCCCTTTGGGGCCGGCCTCGAGGCCTGGTTCGCCCGCGGCCGGGTGCTGCCGGCGCAGGCAGTAGGCTAGTTCCCGGTGGGCCGCCGCCGTCAACCGGTGGCCGGGCCCGCCATCCCACCGTCTTCTGCCCGATTTGAGGAGAACCCTGATGCCGATCCAGCGCACCTACCGCCGCGACGACGACGGGGTCCTGCAGTTCCGCGAGGCCTGGTTCGAACAGGCCGACGGCGAGCCGACCGGCCAATTCGTCGTGAACCACGGGACCGTGGGGCACCAGTCCGCCACCCAGCAGGCCGTGGATGTGGAAGCTGAACAGGGCGCCGCGCTGATGGAGGCCTTCGCCCAGCAGTGCTCCGAGGACGGATACGCCGAGCTCGCCGATTCCGACCAGTCCTGGGTGATCGTCCAGTATGCGCTGAAGTCCGCCGCAGGCACGCAGCGTGACGAGTACCTGCGCGATAAGGCCGTCGAGGCACTGCGCGGCCACCTGGCCTGGCGCGGGCTGGGCACCGTGGAATCCAGCGATTTCGCGCCCCGCAAGCTCAATATCCGGATCCTGTCCCCGGAACCTGCCAAGGCGGTCACCGCGATCACCGTCTGCATCCGACAGGCCAAGCTCGATTTCACCAAGCTCTCGATCGCCGTCGCCCCGTTCGGGGACCCCGAGGCGGCGAAGCAGAAGTACCCGATGCCGCCCAAGGCCCCGTTCTCGCTTTCCTGAGACCCGGCCCAGGCCCGCCGAACGGGCCGTTCCGTTCCCACCGAAAGGACCACCGACGTGAGTATCGCCAGCAATTCCACCCGCACCCCGGCACCGCAGGCACACCCCGCCATGGAGTACCGCCGCCTGGGCCGCTCGGGGCTCACCGTCTCCGTCGTGGGGCTGGGCTGCAACAACCTCGGCCGCAGCGGCACCGCCACCGAATCACAACAGGGCACCGACGCCGTCGTGCATGCGGCACTGGACGCCGGGATCACGCTGTTCGACACCGCCGACACCTACGGCCGCGAACCCGGCCTCTCCGAGACCCGGCTGGGTAAGGCCCTTGGCGGGCACCGCGACGAGGTCATCGTCGCCACCAAGTTCGGGATGGATGCTGGCGGCGCGAACGGACGGGACTTCGGCGCCCGCGGTTCCCGCCGCTACATCATGCGCGCCGTCGAGGCCTCGCTCGGCCGGTTGGGCACCGACTACATCGACCTGTACCAGCTCCACACCCCTGATCCGCTCACCCCGATCGACGAGACGCTGGCCGCCCTGGACGACCTGGTCGCCTCCGGCAAGGTCCGTTACATCGGCCACTCCAACCGCGCCGGGTGGCAGATCGCCGAGGCCGAATTCACGGCGCGCTCCGGTGGCTACACCCGCTTCATCTCCAGCCAGAACCACTACAACCTGCTGGACCGCCGCGCCGAGCTGGAGGTCCTGCCCGCCTCGCAGGCCTACGGGCTGGGTGTGCTCCCGTACTTCCCGCTGGCCAACGGCCTGCTCACCGGCAAGTACTCCGACGGCCGCGCCCCCGAGGGCAGCCGGCTGACGCATTCGCGGCAGAACCTGCTGGAGAAGGCCGACTTCGCCCAGCTCGCGGAGCTGGGCGACTTCGCCGCCGCCCGCGGCCTGACCCCGGTGCAGGTCGCCTTCTCCTGGCTGGCCGCGCAGTCCCCGGTCTCCAGCGTCATCGCCGGAGCCACCCGCGTCGACCAGGTCCGGCAGAACGCCCTGGCCGCCAGCTGGGCCCCGGGGGCCGAGGACCTCGCCGAACTCGACCGGATCTTCCCCCGCGAGCCGAAGGTCGCCCTCTTCTAAGGGGCAGGCCATGTCCACGCCGCGGGGACTCCTCGACTCGACACCGGAGTTCGAACGCTGGGAGGTCTTCGGGGACCACCATCAGCGTATCGGTGCGATGCGCCGCGTCTGGAAGTACTCCGTGTTGTTGACGCGTGTCGCCCTCGAGGGCGAGGACGGGCCATATCTGGCCGAATCGCGGATCCGCTTCATCCCGGGGATCGACTGGGACCTGAGCTGGTTCCACGCCACGGGGATGGCCGAACCGGTCCTGCTGCACAACCCCGCCAGCTGGACCCACAGCGGCAGCCTGCCCGTCATCGGGGAGGCCCTGCGCACCCACGACGAACGCGAGTTGCCGGCGGGGGTGACCCGGGACGTACCGGCTGGCACGCTGCCGGGCTACGGCGAGTACCTGGTCCTGGGCCGGCTGCTTGCCTCCGGCCGGCGCGAGGCCTCGTGGTCAGCGGTCGACGACGAATCCGGCACCCCGCAGAACACCCGGTTGCTCGCGGTCGAGGACCCCGATCCACCCGGCTACGTCCTCGCCGGGGGCACCGCCGCCGACATCGTCCTGCGCTTTGACCGGGCCGTCGACGGGGTCCGGCAGGCCAGCCACTGGTCCGTCGCCGGCCAGGTGGTCGCCAGCGAGTGGGACGGGGTCCATTCCGTGGCCCTTCGCGGCGATGCCGGGTCCGCCGGATGGGAGGCCATCTCCGGGCTGCCGCCGGCAAGCGCTGACTTCCTGCTCCACGGCGGCCACCGCTGATCGCGGGAGACTGATGCCCGCGGCCTGATCCCCACGGTCTGGGACCCCTACAGGTAGATCAGCACGTCCTGCCCGTCGATGGCGGCGGCGTAGCGGGCCAGGGGCTTCTTGGCAGGGCCGGCCACACGGGAGCCGTCCGCGTGGGAGAACTCCGAACCGTGGCAGGGGCACTTGAAGTCGTCCTTGCCCAGGCCGACCGTGCACCCCTGGTGCGTGCAGACGGCCGTATACGCCAGCACGGTGGACTCGTCCTTGCGGTAGAGCAGGTAGGTGTTGCCCTCGACCGCCACCGAGAGGCTTCCGCCCACCGGCAGGTCGGCGAGGTCCGCCGCCTTGGCGGGTTTTCCGGAGGGATCCGGGACCGCCTCGGGTTCGTTGCTGCTCCCGCACGCCACCAGGGCGGCCCCGGCGCCGACGGCGATCGTTCCCCCGAGGACCGTGCGGCGTGCGGTCACCTGTGCTGTGAACTGTTGCATAGGCACATTGTGGCACCGCAGGGCCCGGACGGCGAGGGCCCGGCAGCATTCCCGGTCCCCGGGAGCCGGAGGCCGCGCGGGTTACGGGTAGAGGAGGATCTTCCCGTCCGAGACCTCGGCGGCGTACCGCGTCAGCGAGTCACGCGCGGGCCCGGCCGTGGCGGTGCCGTTCTCGGCGCTGAAGTGGGAGTTGTGGCAGGGGCAGTGGAAATCGCCGTCGCCGGGGCCGACCTGGCATCCGGCGTGCGTGCAGACCGAGGTGTAGGCCAGGACGGTCTTCTCGTCCTGGCGGTAGAGCAGGTAGGCCGCATCCGAGCCCTCCCGGGAGACGTTGACCATGGCCCCGACCGGCAGGTCTGCCGCGTCGGCGACGGCTAGCGGCTTGCCGGAGGGCTCGGGGATGGGCTGGGGGTTGTTGTCCGGTGCCGCGGAGGAGCCGTCCCCGCAGGCGGTCAGCGCAGTGGCTGTTCCGGCGGCGAGCGTGGTTCCCAGGACAAGGCGGCGGCAGGGGAGCGCGGTGGTACTCATGCCTTTGATTCTTTCATGTCATGGGGTCCGGCTTTCGCGCGCGGGCCGGGGACGACGGCGGTGGGTCCCGCGGCCCGGGGCCCACCACCCCTGCTGCCATCTCCGCGGCCATGCCGCGCCTGCACTGCGCCCTGCGGGGCCTCAGTCGGCGTGGAAGCGGCTGCCGCGCACGCGCTCGGAGGCACCGACGCGGTCCAGGTACGGCGTGATGCCGCCCAGGTGCATCGGCCAGCCGGCGCCCAGGATCATGCACAGGTCGATGTCCTCCGGCCCGGCGACGACCCCCTCATCGAGCATCATGCCGATCTCCTGCGCCAGGGCGTCCTGGGTGCGCACGAGCAGCTCGCCGGCCGTGCTCGGCGAGTCGCCGAAGGAGAGCAGTTCCAGGGTGGAGTCGGGGATCGACTGCGTGCCGTCGTCGTTCCTGGTCCACAGCGAGGTCAGCCCGTGGTCGATGAGCGCCTGCTGGTTGGCGGAGACGCGGAAACGGTCCCCGCAAGCCGCATGGAGCGATTCCATGACGTGCTGGGCCACGGGGATCCCGACCATGGCCAACAGGGTGAACGGGCTCATGGGCAGGCCCATGGGGCGCAGGGCGTTGTCCGCGACATCTGCCGGGGTGCCGTCGTCGAAGGCATTGGAGACCTCGCCCATCAGGCGCAGCA
>DATNBS010000002.1:0-15445 GCA_035571895.1 Arthrobacter sp.
CTCATAGGAGTCGGCCGGCCCGCCGAAGTGGCTGGCGTTGCGCATGCCGAACACCCCCACGACCAGGTGCCCGAGCCGCCAGGCGATGGTGGTGACCGGCGCGGGCACGGGTTCGGGGAACGCGAAGTCGATGACGTGGTCGCCGCTGCCGGCGGCCACGGCACCGGGCAGGTCGGGTCCGGTGCCGTGGCCGCGCGGCCGGACGGTCCAGCAACCGGGGACCGGCTCCCAGAGGTATTCGTCGTCGGTCAGGCCCTCCATCCGGGGGCGCAAGTGGTTGTCCCAATGCCAGGCCAGCTGCTCGGCGAGCTCATGCGTCCAATCGACGCGGTCCCCACGGGTGGACTGCCCGGCCGGTGTCCCTGCTGGTGGTGTATCTGCTGGTGTGTTCATGCCACCAGTGTCCAACCTCTTTAGGACAGCTCCTGTCCGCTATCTGTGGGACGCTGGGGTCATGGACGACACCCTCGCCCGCGTCCTGGGCCTGCTGAACCTGCTGCAATCCCGGCCGGTGTGGACCGGTACGGAATTGGCGGCAGAACTCGGGGTCACCACCCGCTCCATCCGCCGCGACGTGGAACGGCTGCGCGGCCTCGGCTACCCCATCCGTGCGACGCAGGGCGTGGGCGGGGGCTACCAGCTCGGTGCCGGCAAGGCGCTGCCGCCGCTGCTGCTGGATGACGGCGAGGCCGTTGCCGTGGCCGTGAGCCTGCGCCTGGCCGCCGGCGGTTCGATCACGGGGGTGTCCGAGGCGGCCCTGCGCGCTCTCTCCAAGCTGGACCAGATGCTGCCCGCCAGGCTGCGGGCTCCCGTCGATGCCGTCGCCACCGCGACCCTTTCACTCGACGGGACGCGAGGCGGGACCGACATCGTCCCCGCCTCCCGCCTGCTGGAGCTCGCGCACGCCATCCGCACCCCCGAGCTGGTCACCTTCGCCTACACCGCCGCCGGACCCGATGCGGTCCGCTCCGACCGCCGCGTCGAGCCCTACCGGCTGGTCTCCGCCGGACGACGCTGGTACCTGATGGCCTTCGACCTGGATCGCCAGGACTGGCGTACCTTCCGGCTGGACCGGATCGCCGCGGTCCACGCCACCGGTTTCCGCTTCACCCGCCGCCAGGCCCCCGACCCGGCCGAATTCGTCCAGGCCGCCATCTCGCAGAACCCCTATGCCCACGTCGCCCGGGTGCGCATCGCGGCACCGGCGGAGACCGTGCGCGCGCAGATCCCGGCCAGTGTCGCCAGCGTCGACGCAGTCGGTGACGCGGCCTGCATCCTCACCGCAGGAGGGAACTCGCTGGAATTCGTTGCCGTCCACGTCGCCCTGCTCGGGCACGAGGCCACCGTGCTGGAACCGCCCGAACTGGCCCCGTTGCTGCGCGAGCTCGGTGCCCGGCTGGCGCACATGGCCGGACCCGGGCAGTTCCCGAACTAGACTGGGCACCACCCGGCGCCACCTGGCACCGCCCGCGCCGGAAAACGACCCGGGACCAACGAGCCGGGACCAACGACTCGGGCACCACGCCGGGGAACCAAACCGAAAGGGCCGCATGGGACAACGTGGACATCGCCTCGGAAAAGTTGCCGCGGCCGTGCTCGTCTGCGCGGTGCTGCCGCTGGCAGCCTGCACGACGCCGGAACCCGGCTCCACCGCGCCGGGTACCCCGGGCGGGACCTCCTCCGGCACCGGGTCCACTGGTCCGTCACCCTCCGGTTCGTCACCCGCCGGCTCGTCCCCCTCCGGTTCATCGGCCCCTTCCGCCAGCGAGAGCGGAACCGGGGCATCGAAGCCGGCCTCGCCGTCGTCCTCGGAGGATGCGGAGGACCAGGCCACGGCGGCGGCCCGCGAGCGCCTCGAGGCCCTGAGCCTCGAACAGCGGGTGGGCCAGGTCCTGATGATGGGGGTGCCGGCGACCGGTGCCGGTGCCTCGGACCTGGCGGTCCTGGAACAGGAGCACGTGGGCAACGTCTTCCTCAAGGGCCGCAGCTCGGCCGGCCTCAAGGCCACCGCAGCCGCCGTGGACGAACTCAAGGCAACGGTCTCCGACACGACCACCGGCGGGGTCGGCCAGTTCATCTCCACCGACCAGGAAGGCGGCCAGGTCCAGGTCCTCAAGGGCCCGGGATACACGCGGATCCCCGCCGGCATCACGCAGGGGTCATGGGACCCGGACGTGCTGCAGGACCGGGCCGCCGGCTGGGGTAGTGAACTCGCGTCGACCGGCATCAACGTCAACCTCGCCCCCGTCGCCGACACCGTCCCGGCCTCCATCGGCACGGGCAACGCCCCGATCGGGGCCTTCGGCCGCGAATACGGGCACACCGCCGCGAGCGCGTCGGCCGGATCCTCGGCCTTTGCCGCCGGCATGGAGGCCGCCGGCGTGCACCCGGTGATGAAGCACTACCCGGGACTCGGGAAGGTCAGCCGGAACACGGACGTCTCGCACGGCGTCACCGACACGGCCACCACCCGCGACGACGCCGCGCTGCGCCCCTTCCAGGCCGGGATCGACGACGGCATCGACTTCGTCATGCTCTCGAGCGCCTACTACGCGAAGATCGACCCCGACCACCCTGCGGCCTTCTCGGACACGGTCATCAACGGGATGCTGCGCGGGGACCAGGGTTTCCAGGGCATCGTCATCTCCGACGACATGTGCGACGCGGTCCAGTTCCGCGACTGGAAGTATGCCACCCGCGCGAAGAAGTTCTTCGATGCCGGGGGGACCATGATGCTGTGCGTGAACCAGCAGGCCATCCCCTCCATTGCCGACGGCCTCGTGGCCCAGGCGAAGGCCGACCCGGCCTTCCGGCAGAAGATCGACGACGCCGCCCTGAAGGTCCTCGCCGTCAAGGACGGGCTGTAGCCCGCTCCAGCGTCTCGCGCTGGTCGACCCCCAGGTGCTCGGGGCCGAGGTCCGCGATGCTGGAGACGCCCAGCAGGGTCGTGGCCACTCGCATCTGCTCCGCCAGCAGGTCCAGCGCCCGTTGGACGCCCTGCTGGCCGCCGGCCATGAGCCCGTACATGTAGGCGCGGCCGATCAGCGTGAAGTCCGCTCCCGCACACAGTGCGGCGACGATGTCCCCGCCGGACATGATGCCCGAGTCGAGGATGATCTCGACGTCGGGGCCCACCTCGGCGCGGACCTCCGCGAGGGCATGCAGGCTGGCCGGAACCTGGTCCAGCTGGCGTCCCCCGTGGTTGGAGACCACCAGACCGTCGGCACCGGCATCGAGGGACTTGCGGGCGTCCTGGGCGGTCAAGACGCCCTTGACGAAGAGCTTGCCGGGCCACACGGAGCGCAGCCAGTGCAGGTCCTCGATGGACAGGGTGGGGTCGAACATCGAGTTGATCAGTTCGGGCAGGGCATGCGAGGTGCCGCTGAGGGAGGCGAACTTCAGCGAATCCGTGGTCAGGAAGTTGAACCACCAGCCCGGCCGGTAGGAGGCATCGAGCACGGTCTTGAGGTTCAACCGGGGTGGGATCGTCATGCCGTTGCGCACGTCGCGCAGCCGTTGGCCGGCGATGGCGGTGTCCACGGTGACCATCAGGGTGTCGTAGCCGGCGGCAGCGGCGCGGTTGACCAGTTCGAGCGAGGCGTCGTGGTCGTTCCACAGGTAGAGCTGGAACCAGCGCCGTGCGTTCGGTTGGAAGGCGGCGACCTCCTCGATGGACCGCGTCCCCATGGTCGAGAGGGTGTAGGGGATGCCGGTGGCCGCGGCGGCACCGACGCCGGCCTCCTCGCCTTCGGTGTGCATGAAGCGGGTGAAACCGGTGGGGGCGATGCCGACCGGTAGGGCCGAGGGGGCGCCGGCGATGGTGGTGGACAAGTCCACGGTGGGGTGCCCGCCCAGGATGGCCGGACGCAGGGCGACGTCGTCGAAGGCACGGCGGTTGCGCTGCAGCGTGATCTCCCGGCCCGCACCGCCATCGACGTAGTCGAAGGCGGGCTTGGGGGTGCGGCGCCGGGCGATGGTCCGCAGGTCCCAGATATCGGCGGCCCGGGCCAGCCGGATGGCGCGGACGTCCAGGCTGGGGCGTTCGAACTTCATCAGCGGACGCAGTTCGGAAAGCTGCGGGAAATTGCGTTGCATGGATGGTCCTTCGGGTCAGGTGCGCGGGCTGCCGGTGGGGATTGCGCTTCGGGGCATTGCTTGCATGATGCCACCAAGCGGCCCGGTACGCTGTACGACCGGCTACGCGGGGGCTCCGCACCGGCCGGGTGTACGCCACCCGGCGAGAGCCCGTTCACGAAGGCAGGTTGGTGCAGGGGCATCTCCAATCGCTCCGTGAGGCCTTCCAGTTGCCGGTCGCGCCGGGCCTGCTTTCCAAGGGTCGATTGCCCAGGGGGGAGCCCAGGGGGCGGGGGGCCGGCGGCACCGGCCTCGCCTTCGACGTGCTCTGAGAGCCCCCGGATGCGACGCCCGGACCCAGCATGGGTTTGCGGCGCCATAGCCCTCCACGACCGCCGAACAGGAACAGGCCGAGCACGAGAGGATCTTCACCGCCGACAAGGCAGGCGATGCCCCGGCGGCCGGTGAGATGATGCGGCCACACCTGAGGAACATCAACGCCGAGATGCGCTCGGCCTCGATGGCCTCCGAGGGGAGCCTCTGGGGTTAGGGCTTGGCGATGTCGATGACGACCTTCACGTCGCCGTCGTGGTGCTCGAACGCGGTGGCGTAGTCCTCCAGCGGATGGCGTCGGTTGATCAGCCGTCCGAGCCAGTCCTTGTCCGCCTTCGCCAGGGCCTTGGCGGCCTCCTCGTAGTGGCGCCGGTTGGCGTTGACCGTACCGAAGACGACGTCGTTTTCGAGCACAGCGGTGCGGTTCATCGCCCCGACGTCCAAAGGGGTCTGCTTGCCGCTGCTGGACACACCGGTCAGGCAGACGACGGCGTTCTTCCCGTTGTTGGCGATGGCGTCGATGATCACCGAGGGAACCCCGGTGCATTCCACGATGATCCCCGGTTCCAGACCCGAGTCCGGGAGGGAATCGGTGTGGAAGGTCGCCCCCAGGTCCTTGACCAACCCCGGTTTTGGCCCCTCGTCGACGATGTCGAAGACATGGACCTCGTACCCCCGCTGGACGCCGAGCATGGCCGCGAGCAGGCCGACCGGGCCCGCGCCGGTGACCGCGACGACCTTCGGGTCGAAGAAAGCCCGCGAGCCGATGCGCTCGATCTGCTCCCACGCCTTGGCCACAATCGTGGTCGGCTCCAGCAGGACGCCGACCTCGGCCAGGGAGGCATCCAGCTTGACCATGTCCTCGGGGTCTCCGCGCCACTGCTCCCGGGCGAAGCCGTCGAGGGATTTGATGCCGTGCTCGGTGTACTCTCCGTTCAGGCACATGTCCCACTCGCCGGCGGCGCAGGCCGCGCAGGGAACCGGGTCCGGGCGACGGACGATCCCGACGACGAGGTCCCCGGGGGAGAATCCCGAGTCGTCGGGAGCCTCCTTGACCCGTCCGAGGTTCTCGTGCCCGATGACGAGCCGGTCCTTACCCTCCGGTGCCGTGCCGTACTCGGCGTTGATGATCTCCTTATCGGTTCCGCAGAGGCCGATGGATAGCGCCTCGACCAGCACGCTGCCCTCGGAGGACTGCGGGGTGTCAATGTCCTGCAGCGAGAGCGAATCCTTGGTTCCTGGCGTGAGCGACAGTGCCTTCATGGTTCTCCTTCGATCGTCCTGGACGGCGCTAGTACGGCGTCGTCGTCAGTTCTCCCGGGAAAAGGCCTCGGTGACCTGGACCGGGCTGTCGTATTCCTGGTCCGGAAGTGCCCGTAGGGCGTCCAGGACCGAATCGTCTGCGCCGTTGCCTTCGGCCGCGGACACCAGGTCCTCGACGGAGGCAGGATAGTCGACACCGCCCAGGGCCTTCTGCAGTTCGATGGGATTTGGTGCGTCGGACATTGATCCACTCCCTTGCTCGATTCCGATGCGGGGCTGGCGGATGCGCACGTGATCCTGCGTGGACCGCAGGGTTGGCGCTGCCATCCCCGGTATTTTTCAGTATTGCGCAGTTCGTCCACGGTGTCTCGGGTTCACGTGGCGATCGGATGGTCGCGGCCGAAGGCGCGTGGATCGTTGTCGGCCGGCGACATTGACATTATGGTGGCCGTGGATCATGACCGCTTCGTGGAAGGAGGAACACCGTGCCCATGTGGCTCCAGGCCTGGATGTGGGGGACGATCGCCGGTGCGGCGCTGGTGGTCGGCTCGGCGTTGTCCTGGACGTGGACGATCCGGGCCAAACTGGTGTCATCCATCATGGCTTTCGGCGCGGGCGTGCTGATCTCCGCGTTGTCCTTCGATCTGGTGGAAGAGGCAGCGAACGGGGGCGGACTGTGGCCGACCGCCGGCGGATTCCTGGTCGGGGCCTTCGTCTACGTGGGTGCCAACGCCCTCTTGGAACGGCGCGGGGCCAAGCACCGGAAGCGCTCCGGCGGAAAGCAGCCGTCGGAACAACAGCAACCCGGCAGCGGCACGGCGATCGCGATCGGGGCGCTGCTGGACGGCATTCCCGAATCGGTGGTGTTGGGGCTGGGACTGGTCAGTGGCGGCGCTGTGAGCCCGGCGATGTTGGCTGCCGTCTTCATCTCCAACGTCCCCGAGGGGCTCTCCAGCACGGCCGGAATGAAGAAGGCAGGACGCAGTGCCGGGTACGTCTTCGGCGTGTGGGGGGGCATCGCCCTGATCTCCGGCCTGTCCGCGCTCGTGGGCTACGCCGCCCTCCAGGGCGCCTCGGAGGGGCTGGTTGCGTTCATCACCGCCGTGGCCGCCGGCGCCATTCTCGCCATGCTCGCGGACACGATGATTCCCGAGGCCTTCGAGGAGCACCATCTGCTCACCGGGCTGATCTCCGCCTTGGGCTTCCTGGCCGCGTTCACCATCAGCAGCCTCGGGGGATAGCCCGCGGCCAGCAGCGCCGTCCTATCCGCTCAGTGGCATCCGGGGGATGTTGGGCCGCCCATCGGGTCCCATCCCGTATGCCCTGGCTGCCAGCTTGTTCGCCAGCTCCTCGTTGATCCGGTACTTGAAGATGGGAGTTGCCGGAGTCTTGGCCGCCGCCGCTGCCGCGCGTGCTGCCGGTGCCGTGATCTTCCCATGTGTCCGATGCCGTCTGAACATGCTCATGATGACCTCCTTGTCGAACCCACAAGTTGTCCTGACACTTCCAGAATACGCCGAAAATCCCCGGAATCCAGAGGGCCATGGGGGTTCGCAAGGACGCAGGGGGGCCGTTCCCCGTGGTGGGTCCCGGACTCGGGGACGGGAGACGTCACCGGACGCGGTGGTGCCATCCGATGCGGTGCAGCACCGCCGGGTAGTAACCCCGTAGGTAGCCGGTCGTGGTGGGATGCATGTTGAACGGGTCGCCCAGGTTGCCCGTGTTGAAGTAGATCCACGATGTGCGCGAGCCGAGGCCATGCCGGTTGAAGGCCCCCGTCACCGGGATGAAGCGCGCATGCGTCCCGCGCGTCGCGGCCCGAACGGCCCGGTTCAATCCATCAGCCAGCCGGTTCAGCTGCCGGGCGTGCCGGGCGGTGACGAGGGCGGTGTCGCCGTATTGCGGTGAGAAGAGCCGCGGATAGCCGAGGACAAGGATGCGCGCCGGGGTCGAGGCGTCGATCCGGTGCAACGTGGTCCGGGCGGAGGCGGTGATGGACGGCAGGGCCCGGTGGCCCACGGCGAGGGCCCGGTCGCAATCAGTGTCGTTCCCCAGCGTGCTGCAAGCCAGGACGAGTCCGGCGAGGTCGAGGTCGTTCCCGCCAAGCGTCAGGGTCACCAGATCCGCTGTTGCGAGTTGTGTCCGGATGGCACCGGCGATGGCGGTGATGTCTGCCGGGGTCGCCCCTGCGCAGGACGCATCGACGGTCAGGTGCATGCCGGGCAGGGCCGCGAGACGGGTGACATGCGAGGGGCCGGTGCCCTGCAGGCAGCCGGGGATCGTGCCCGGCTTCACTGTTCCCGAGCCGAAGCCGGCGGAATACGAATCACCGAGGTTGACGTACTGGATGTCCCGGGTGTGCCAATGGGACGGGTGGGTGCGTGCGCCGGAGGCTGGTGCGGCGGTCGCGGCGACGGCGGCGGGAGCAGCGGCCTGGGCCGGGGCCATGCCGGCTCCAATCAGGGCCAGCGCCGCCAGCGAGGCGCCGAGCAGGGTGGGCATTCGAAGTCGTGCGGTGCGGGACATGGGACAGATCCTTTAAGTCTCCCGGGCGCTGTGGGCGCTGGGAATGAACCCGATGGTGGGGGATAAGGTGCGGTATGCCATGGGCCACCGCATGGTCCACGCCAGGCGGGCCATCCGCCGGGCCGCGTTTCCGCAGGCCGGTGCCACGTCGCGACCGCGGGGAGCAGGCGCGTGGAGTCATCCTAGGACGGCCGGCCAGGGGAAGGAAGAGTGCACCGCCACCGGCAGGGGAGCCCTCCACGACCCGTTGCCGCGGCACGCCAGATACGCCCGGGCAGCCGCGTCTTGACGATGCCGGTGCCACGGCAGATGATCGAGCAGGAAAGGCCACATCACCAGAAATCAACGGAGGCAGCATGCGCGAGGTCAAGACCGGGCTCTTCCAATCTGTCGACGGGGTCGTCGAGTCGCCAAACCTGTGGCAGTTCGACAGCTTCGACGACGAACTAGGCGCGGGCATGGGCACCATGATGAAGCAGACCGATACCGTCCTGCTGGGGCGCCGAAGCTACGAGGAGTGGGCGGGCTACTGGCCGAACGCCGATCAGGACGACCCTTTCGCCTCCTTCATCAACCCCGTCGAGAAGTTCGTCGCTTCCCGTACGCTCACCGGGGACCTGGAATGGCAGAACTCCACGCTCATCCAGGCCCCGCTGGAGGACTTCGTGCGCGAGCTGCGCCAGTCCGACGGCGGGGACATTTCGGTGTGTGGGAGCATCTCGGTGGTCCGCCAGCTGCTGTTCGCCGGTCTGCTGGATTCGCTGCTGCTGATGGTGCACCCGGTCATCGCCGGGGCCGGCAAGCACCTCTTCGAAAACGGGGATCCCGTGACCCGGCTGGTGCTGCAGGATTCACAACAAACCAGCAAGGGCAACATGCTGCTCAGCTACGGCCGACACAGCAGTTGAGCCTGCCGGGAACCCTGCAGCGGTCCTCCGAGCGGCAACCCGGTGGCAGGGGCTCATGACGTGGTCCGAAGCGCTCGCGGGAATCGTCGGCGCCCTGGTGCTGGCGTATGTCGCGGCATTGGCGGGCATGCTCCTTTATGCCCGACTCCACCCGGGGGTATTGGGGCTACGGGACGCCTTGCGGTCCGTTCCCGACCTGCTGGTCCTGCTGAAGCGGATCCTCGCCGACCCGGCGGCCGGATTGGCACCGCGGGCCCTGGTCGTCATCTTGCTGCTGTACCTCGTCTGCCCGATTGACCTGGTACCCGATTTCATCCCCGTGATCGGCTACGCCGATGACGTGCTGGTGGTGGCCTGGATCCTTCGTCTGGTGGTGCGCGCTGCCGGTCCCGCGCCCTTGCGGCGGCACTGGCCCGGCAACGAAGCGGGCCTGAGGGCCATCGAGCGCCTCGCCGGCTTGCCCGGACGACCGCCCGGATCGGCGGAAGCAGCGGGTGATGGACCATGATCGGCAGGGCCGGCTTCAAGGGCGCCGATTGGTGGCGCCGGTTCTTCGCCATCGGGATCGTGGCCAAGGGCCTGGATGGCCTCCTGGAACTCGTGGGTGGGATCCTGCTGCTGTTTTCCACGCCCGGTTCGATCCGGCACCTGGTGGCGCTGCTGACCCAGGAGGAACTGTCCGAGGATCCCGGGGACTTCATCGCCACGCGGCTGGTCGCCGGTAGTGTGGGCCTCACGGGCTCGGCGTTGGTCTTTGGTGCTGTCTACCTGGTCCTGCATGGGCTCGTGAAGGTGGTCCTGGTGGTGGCCCTGTTGCGGGACAAACGGTGGGCCTACCCGTGGATGATCGCGGTGCTCCTGGCCTTCATCGCATACCAGGTGTTTGAAATCGTGGTACACCCCACGACCGGCCTGGTCGCGCTGACAGTTTTCGACGTGTTCGTCGTCGTGCTGACGTGGCACGAATACCGCAGGCTGCGTTCGACCGTCCTGCGGTCCCAGGCCTAGGAGAACGGCCCGATCCTGGGGGCCGGCGTTCCGGGGCGTCGGAGGTCAGCCGCGCGCCGGTGGCTCGATGATCTTGAACGAGGCGCCGGTGGGATCCGAGAGGGAGGCGACGCGGCCGAACGGCGAGTCCCTGGGGGCATCGACGACGCTCGCGCCCAGTCCGAGCGCCTGGGTGATCGCCGTTTCGGTGTCCTCGACCTGGAAGTAGACCTGCCACGCGGCAGGGTAGCCGGCATGCAGGAACGCGGTGGCGTCCATGATGCCAGCGGAAGCCGCGCGTCCTGACCAGTCGGTGCTGTAGCGGAACTCCTCCGTGTCCGACATCGTGGCCGCCTCCCAGTCGAAGACCTCCCGGTAGAACGCGACGGTCTCGGGGTAGTGGCGGGCATGGAGCTCATGCCAGGCCGGTGCCCCTGCTTCCCCGTGGATGCCGAATCCGGTGTGGCCGCCGAACTTCCAGGTGCCGACGACCGCGCCGGCGGGATCCAGGAGCATGGCCATGCGCCCCTGGCCGGGGACGTCCAGCGGCGGCATGATGACCTTGCCGCCGCGGGTGGTGGCCGCGGCGACCGTCGCATCGACATCCTCGACCCGCAGGTAGGTGGACCATCCATCGGGGGTGCCGGCCTCGCCGTCGTTCTGCATGATCCCGGCGACCGGGTGGCCGTCCTTGGACGCCAGGACGTAGCCGCCGTAGGTTTCCTGGTCTCCGACCTCGTACGTCCAGCCGAAGAGGGTCGCGTAGAACGAGCGGGCGCGCTCGGGGTTCGAGGTCATCAGGTCGATCCAGCACGGGGAGCCGAGGCGGAGATCGGGTACGGGCATGGTGTCCTCCAGGGTGGCGGTCGGTCTGGTGATTCTATGCCCGCATGCCATGCCGGGCCCATGGGTGGGCTGTGGGATGAACGATCTAAATCTTCTGGGATACGGCCGACGACACCGACCCGGAGCGTGCGTTGGAGGGGATGCGGGCCCTGGTGGGCGAGTGGCTGGCGGCGAGACGGCGGCCTGCTTGTCTTAAATCATTCCGTTAGTTGACCAATCGCGCGATCCCCACCATGATCGGCAGGTGGGGAATGACAGGCGGATAGCGGTCTTGATCGATGCGGACAATGCGCCGGCGTCGAAAATCGACGTCATCCTTGCCGAGGTCGCCCGCCACGGCGCAGCCAACATCCGGCGCGCGTGCGGCAACTGGAAGAGCCCGCACCTGCAGCCCTGGGAGGCCACCCTGCACACCTATGCGATCCGGCCCATCCAGCAGTTCTCCTACAGCACCGGGAAAAACGCGTCCGACATGGCCATGGTCATCGACGCAATGGACCTGCTCTACACCCAATCCATCGACGCGTTCGTCGTGGTCTCCAGCGACGCCGATTTCACGCCGCGGGTCATGCGGCTGGTGACGAGCGGCTCCAAGGTCTACGGGTTCGGGGAGCGGAAGACGCCGACGCCCTTCGTCAACGCCTGCTCGACCTTCACCTACGTGGATGGCCTGGGCCCCACCCCGCCTGCCTCCCCGGGAACGGCCCCGGCGCCGGCGGTCTCGCAGAAGCTGCGCGGCGACAGCCGCCTGGTGCTGATGCTGCGCACCGCCGTCGAGGCCGCCAGCGGGGAGGACGGCTGGGCGAACCTTGCCGCCGTGGGAAGCCAGGTGGGCAACCAGGCGTCCTTCGACGCGCGGAACTACGGATACCGGAAGCTCGGCGACCTGGTCCAGGCCACCGGGCTATTCGACACCAAGCGGCACAACGCCCAGATGCACGTGCGGGACAAGCGCAAGGCGTGAGCCCGCGGGGGCCCGTGCGGCGGGGCGGCGGCTTCGGTGCGGACCGCCCCGTACCGATACCTCCCGCCGCGGACGCACCTGGCCTAAGGTGAAGCCATGGCCATCATCCACCGCGCACAGCTCACTCCCGGCAAGCAGGACATCATCACCTCGTGGCTCGCCCGCCAACCGTGGTCGGGGGTCGCCGAGGGCGACTCCATCGAGCTGGTCGGGGCCTTCCGGTTCGACGACCCCGACGAGCAGGTCGGCATGGAAACGCACATCGTCCGCCGCGCCGACGGCAGGATCCTGCAGGTCCCGTTGACCTACCGAGGCGCGCCGCTTGAGGGCGCCGAGGACCACCTCGCCGGCGAGCTGGAGCACTCCGTGCTGGGGCACCGCTGGGTCTACGACGCCACCGGTGATCCCGTCTACGCCACGGCCCTGGCCGGTACCATCCTGCGCGGCCAGGCCGGGGCGGACCAGTTCCTGGATGCCGACGGGACCCTGGTGCCCGTGCCGAGCACCGTCGTCGTACACGGGTTCGGGAACCCGGACACCCCGGCCCCGGTGATCACCATGGCAAGTCCGGCCATCGAGGACACCCCGGATGGTGGCGCCGTCGCCATCGTCACCACGGATGGCGCCTCGCTGGCCGTCTACCTGACCCCGCGCCCTGTCACGGGCGACGAGGGCCAGCTCACCGGCCGCTGGGACGGACTGGGGGCTTCGATGCTGCTTGCCGGGATCATGTGAGCCACGCGGGCCTCACGAGGGCCCGACGGCGCTCCGGCGGCGCCACGTAGGATTCCAGACATGACGACACAGAGCGCGATCTTCGTGGACGCCGGGTTCCTGCTGGCCGTTGGCGGGCAGCACACGGCCGGCACCTCGCTGCGCTCGGCTTTCCGGGTGGGCTACGAGCAGCTCGTCGAGGGCCTCGCCGCCATCGCGCGGGAGGATTGCGGGCTGCCGCTACTGCGCACCTACTGGTACGACGCCTCCCGCGACGGCCTGTTCACCGACCAGCACAAACGCATCGGCATGGTCGATGGCGTCAAGGTCCGCCTCGGCCGGATCTCCTACAGCGGCGAGCAGAAGGGCGTGGACCTGCGCCTGGCACTGGACCTGGTGGGCCTGGCCCGCAGCGGGGCGGTCTCCGTGGTCTACCTCGTCTCCGGCGACGACGACCTGGCCGAAGCCGTCGAGGAGGCCCAGGACCTCGGCGTGCAGGTCAAGCTCATCGGGCTGCGCAAGGCCGAGACCCGCATCGGCCTGGCCTCCGTGGCCGAACACCTGGCACTGTGCGTCGACGGCATCGCGGCCTTGCCCGCCGACCTGCTCGAGGCCACCTTCACCCGCTCGGTGACCACGGGCCCGCTGCCCGGGCCGGGCGTGCACTCCCTCCCCGGGGCGGCCGCCGAGGCCCAGACGAGGACGACGGCGGAGCCCACCGCAGGTACCCTGGCGGCAGCAGGTGCCCCGGTGGACCGTGACGGCGTCCCGGCGCTGGCCCCGGCGGCAGCTGTGCACCGCCCCGTGCCCGGACCCCGTCCGGCCCACGTCCCGAGTTCGACCGGTGCCCTGCCGCACGTTCCGGTGCCCCAGCCCGGCGGCCGGGAGGTGCCGGCGACATCCGGGCATCCCGAGGCCGGTGAGCGTGCCCTGCTTGTGGCCGTGGGCGCCGTCGGAGCCCGGGTGGCCGATAACTGGTACGCCAACACGACCCAACGCGAACTGACCGAGCTGCAGGCGGATCGTCCGCTGCTGCCGCCGGAGATCGACCGGGTGCTGCTCAAGGACTGTGCCCAGCAGATCGGTGAATGGAAGACCGACATCCAGGTGGTCCGCCGGGCCCTCCGTGCTGCGTTTTGGGACCGCCTCGACCAGCTGACCTGACGCCCCACACGATCAGCAGGAGGCAGAACCATGTTCGCGCAACCCGCAGTATCCGTGTATCGACGCATGTTCGCGGCCGTAGCGGTGTCAGGAGGCGGGAACGCCCTCGGCGTAGAGCTCCCGCGCCAGGTCGACCATGGCCTGGGCGCATTGTGAGGGCTGTACCGGCTCGGGCCAGACCAGCGAGACGTTGATGCGGCGGATGGCCGGATGGATCGGGCGCACGACAAGGTCCCGGCCTTCGTAGCTTTGTGTCGAGGCAGGTTGCTGGACCAGGACGGCGTAGCCCATGCCGCGGGCCGCCAGTGAGCGGGTGACCTCGTAGTCCGTGGTCCGGAACCGGATGCGCGGACTGATCCCCGCCGTGGAAAACATCATCATCGTGTTTTCGCGACTCGGGTTCACATCGAGCAGGATCATCGGCTCGTCGGCCAATTCGGCCAGGGTGATGGACGTCTGCGACGCTAGGGGATGCGCGGCATCCAGCACCAGGCTCGGCGTCGCGTCGTAGAGGCGCAGCCGCTCCAAGCCGGCCGGCAAGGACATGTCGTAGGCGATCGCCAGATCGATGCGCCCGGAGAGCAGGCGCTCGTGGACGTCCTGCTGGGATCCGTCGAAGAAATCCAGCTCCACCAGTGGGTAGCGCCGCGAGTACTCGTCGATCAGGCGCGCCAGCACGGTGGGGGCCAACGTCAGGTAGCAGCCGAGCATGAGCGTGCCCCGCAGCTCGCCCCCGGCGTCGGCGGCGTGCAGGGAGAGGTCCTCGGCCGCATGGAGCAGTCCCCGGGCGCGGTCCAGCACGTAGCTGCCCGAGGGGGTCATGGCCACGCCGTGGGCCTTCCGCCGCACGGTGAGCTGCGCTCCAAAGATGCGCTCGAGCTCGTTGACGGCCCCGGCGACGGCCGAGGCCGAGAGGTGCAGGGCGTTCGCCGCCGCGGTGATGCTCCCGTGTTCGGCCACGGCGACGAAGCACTCCAATTGGCGCAAGGTATAACGCGGCATGTAACACCTCGGCTCAAGCGTGGATATACGACTCTTTATTGAACTTTACCGCGCATATGCCGCCCATCACACTGGAAGCCAAGCCGGTCGTCATGACGTGCGACAGGCACCACCAGCCACAGGCACCCCCAGCGACACCAGGAGTTTTCGTGACCGCCACCAGCAACGACGCCACGGCCACCCCGGCCTGCCCCTTCACCGGGGAATTGCCCACCGACCCGGCTGAACTGCAGGCCCTGATGTCCCAGGTGCCCACCGGGCACTCCGCCGCTGTGGCAGGCCCCTCCGACACCGGGGCCAGCGGGTCCCGCGAGGCCCCGGTGGCCGGCTGGGTCACGATCGAGGACTTGCACCGCGACCCGTTCCCGATCTACCGGCGGCTGCGCGAGGAGGCCGCTGTCCACTGGGTGCCGGCGGTCAACCGCTTCATGGTCGTCTCCTATGACGCCTGCCACGCCATCGAGCAGGACGAGGCCACCTTCTCCGCCGACGAGCGCGAATCGCTGATGAAGCGGGCCATGGGCCACTCCATGCTGCGCAAGGACAACCCCGAACACCAGGTCGACCGAGACTCCTACGGCTCCACGCTGCGCCCGGGAACGATCAAGAAGCACTGGAACGGGATCTTCGAGGCCAACCACGCGCGGTTCATGGGCGAGCTGAA
>DATNBS010000003.1:0-5928 GCA_035571895.1 Arthrobacter sp.
AGGCCGTGGAGACGATGCTCGCCAAGCTCGCGCCGACCGCCGCGGCCAACGCCGACGCCGAGGCCGCGCGGAAGGCCGAGCTGACGCGGACCCTGGTCATCGCCGGCGCCGCGGTGCTCGGGCTGCTGCTCATCCTGGCCGTCCTGTTGTTCCGCCGCCGGAACAAGCAGAACCGCGAACCGCTGGACATCGGGGAATTCCACGAATACGAGCCGCTGAAGGACACCTTCCAGTCCCTCGATGCCCCGGCCACCACGTCGATCCCCAGCGTTCCGGTCCCGGCCGCCGTGTCGGCTGTCACTCCGGCCGCGGTCGGGGCGCCGGTCCCCGTGCCGGGCACCGGCTACGGCACGGAGGGCGGCGCCGCCCTCCAGCGCAGCGAACTGGACGCGATGGCGGCCTCCGACCCGGCCATGATGGCCGACTACCTGCGTACCGTCATGGACGAACGGGCCAACGCATGAACCCCGTGACCGTCACCGAACTCACCGGCACGCAGAAGGTCGCCGTCGTCCTCATGCAGATGGATCGCGCCAACGCCGCAGCGGTCATGCGCCAGTTCTCCGAGGAGGAAGCGGACGAGATCGCCGCCGAGCTGGTGCGCCTGCGC
This sequence comes from Arthrobacter sp., assembly GCA_035571895.1. Taxonomy (GTDB): domain Bacteria; phylum Actinomycetota; class Actinomycetes; order Actinomycetales; family Micrococcaceae; genus Arthrobacter_H. The sequence continues at coordinate 611 of DATNBS010000003.1, forward strand.
CGTGTGGACAGCGACCTCGCCGAGCGTGCCCTGGCCGAGGTGTACGAACTGACGAGCACCGGCAAGGCGGGAGCGCGCGGTGGCAAGGACTTCGCCGCAGGGCTGCTGGAGGCCTCGTTTGGCTCGGAGAAGGCCACCTCGGTGCTGGATCGCATCGCCTCTTCCAGTGCCGGACGGAGCTTCGAGTTCTTGGCAGCTGCCGAGGCCACGCAGCTGGTCTCCCTGCTCGACGGTGAGCTGCCGCAGACAATCGCCCTGGTCATCGCCCACCTGCCCGCCGATGTCGGATCCGCCGTCATGGCCGGCTTCGAATCTGAGCTGCGCACTGCCGTTGCCCGTGCCCTGGCCACCATGGGCAACGCGTCGCCGGAATACGTGAAGATCGTCGCCGAGGCGCTCAGGTCCCGCGCCGGGTCCATGGTCGGCCCGCGGGAGGAGGCCGACGTCGTCGGGGGCATCCAACCCTTGGTGGACATCATCAACCGCTCCGACGTCGCCATGGAGCGCGACCTGTTGGAGAGCCTGGACGCCAACGATCCGGAACTGGCCGAAGAGGTGCGCTCACGCATGCTCACGTTCGCGGACCTGGTGAAGTTCGAACGCCGCGACGTCCAGCGCGTGTTGCGCGGCATCGATCCCAAGACGCTTGCGCTGGCGTTGAAGGGGGCCGCCGAGCCGGTTGTCGAGACCATCCGGGCCAACATTTCCGACCGGACCCAGGAGATCCTCAAGGGCGAGATCGAGTCGATGGGCAAGGTGCGGGTCTCGCAGGTCGAGCAGGCTCGCGCCGACATCGTGCGGTCGATCCGCGAACTCGAATCGCAGGGTGAGATCACCGTCCAGCGCGGGGACGAGGATGACTATGTTGTCTGACCCGTCCCTCGGCCGTCCGGCCTGGGCGCCCCCAGCTGCCCCTTCCGGCCCGTCCACCGACAGCGCGCGCGATCCGGAGCAGATCCAGCCCGTCGTCTTCTCCAGCCTGGGTACCTCGGCCGCGGACTCGGCGGCTCCGGAGATCTCGAGTGCCCGCGCCCGCGGCTATGCCTCCGGATACGCTGCCGGCCGCCGCGCCGCCGAAGCCGACGTCCGCGCCGAACGCGAGAAACTCCAGCGCCGGCACCACGCCGCCGAAATGGCCCTCCAACGCGATCTCGCCGCAGCGGTGGCCACCCTCAACGGCGCCGCCGTCGCGCTGCACCGGCGCATGCTCCCGGTCCTCGAGGACGCCTCCCAGCTGCTGGCCGAGTCTGCTCTTGACCTGGCGGAGGCCGTATTGGGTACCGAACTGCTGGACACCGAGCACGGCGCCCGTGCCGCCCTGGAACGCGCACTGTCCGGCATCGAGGCCACCACCGTCCACGCGGTGCACCTGCACCCCGAGGACCTGGCGAATTTGCCCGCCGGACTCGACCTGGACCGGCGCATCACCCTGGTGGCCGATACCCGGTTGAAGCGCGGCGACGCGGTCACCGAATTCGAGGACGGTTACCTCGACGCGCGCATCGGCGAGGCCCTGGCCCGCTGCCGGGACGCCTTGCAGGGTGGTGACGGATGAGCACCCTCGCGACGAAACACCGGACGGGTTCATGGACCGGAACCAGTACGGGATCCAGGCTGCCCCACCTGTCCGCCATGATCGCGGCGGCACCCCCGGTGCGTGTCGGCGTCGTCACCTCCATCCTGGGGCTCGGCCTCGAGGTTGCCGGGTTGTCCTGCCCCGTCGGTTCCGTCGTGCAGATCGGCGAAGCCCGTGTCCCCGCCGAGGTCGTCGCCGCCACACGGACCACGCTGCACTGCATGCCGCTCGGCCCGCTGGAGTCCATCTCCGCCGGCGACGATGTCCGCACCACTGGGCGCCCGGCCCTCATTCCGGTCGGCCACGCGCTGATGGGCCGGGTCATCGACGGCCTCGGCCGTCCCATCGACGGCAAGGGTCCGCTGGGTGACCACGACCTGGTGGCCCTGGAGAACGAACCGCCCAATCCGATGGACCGCACCCGCATCAGCGAGCAACTCCAGCTCGGGGTCCGCGCCCTGGACACCCTGACCGCCGTCGGCCGCGGCCAGCGCATCGGCCTCTTCGCCGGCTCCGGCGTGGGCAAGTCCTCGCTGCTGTCCATGGTCGCCCGCGGCACCAACGCCGAGGTCAACGTCATCGCCCTGGTCGGCGAGCGCGGCCGCGAGGTGCGCGAGTTCCTCGAGGAGGACCTGGGGGCCGAGGGCCTGGCCCGGTCCATCGTCGTCGTCTCCACGTCCGACGAACCGGCCCGCATGCGCCTGCGCGCGGCCTTCGCCGCCACCCGCATCGCCGAGCACTTCCGCGGCGGAGGCTCCGACGTGCTGCTGATGATGGACTCGCTGACCCGCGTGGCCATGGCCCAACGCGAGATCGGCCTCTCCGCCGGAGAACCCCCGGCCACCCGCGGCTACCCGCCGTCGACCTTCTCCCTGCTGGCCCGGCTGCTCGAGCGTGCCGGGACCGACGCTGCCGGGTCCATCACCGGGATCTACACCGTCCTGGTCGATGGCGACGACCACAACGAGCCCATCGCCGACTCGGCGCGCTCCCTGCTGGACGGGCACGTGGTCCTGGACCGCAAGCTGGCCGTGGCCGGTCACTTCCCGTCCATCGACATCCTCGGGTCGGTCTCCCGTGTCGCCTCCCGCGTCACCACCCGGGACGCCGCCGCCACCGCGGCCTCGCTGCGCCGCATCCTGGCCGCCCGCCGGGCCGCCCAGGACCTGCTCGACGTCGGCGCCTACCAGCGCGGGACCAACCCGCTGGTCGATGCCGCCGTCGACCACGAGGACGCCATCAACGACTTCCTGTGCCAGCGGCTCGACGCCCCGGTGCCCGCCGCCGCGGCGTGGACCGAGCTCGACGCCCTGGTCCGCGGCATGGGGGTGGCCTGATGTCCCGCGCGTTCCGCCTGGCCGGGCTGCTGCGCCTGCGCGAATCCCAGGAAGCCCAGGCTGCCGGCCGGCTCGCCGCGGCCAACACCGGGCTGCGCGAGGGGCACGAACGGGTCAACCGGTTGCGCACGCGCGCCCAGGCGGCCCCGACGGACGTGGACAGCGTCGCCGCCCTGCAGGCCGTTGCCGCCGTGCGGGCCTCCACCCGCGGGATGCTCGTCGAACTCGACGGCCTCGTCGAGTCCCTGGCCCACGAGGCCGACGCCGCCCGCGACACCTACCGCCAGGCGCGCCGCGACGCCCTGGTGCTCCAGAAGCTGGGCGAACGGCACCAGGCGGCCCTGGTCGCCGACGACCTGGCCCGCGAACAAGCGGCCCTCGACGAAGTGGCCTCCCGGACACGTACCGGACAGGAAGGCACCCCATGAGCATCACCGAAGCGCTCGGGCGCATCAGCTCCATCCAGTCGACGCTGGCCCAGGTCTCCGGGGCGGCCCAACGCCCCGCCGCTACCGCGACCGCGGCCGCAGCGGGGGGCACCTCCTCGAACACCGCCGCCTCGGCCGCCGCCCAGCTTGCCGCGGCGACGCTGGCCGGTACCGGTGCGGGGGGCTCCGCGGCCACCGGGACCGCCGACGCGTTCTCCGGGGCGCTCGCCAGTGCTCTCGCCCCGGGAACCGGGACGTCGGGGGCCAAGGCCACCGATGCTGCCAGCGCGGCCGACACCGTCGGCCCGGTCAAGAAGCACGGTTCCACCACCGGGGCCGACGTCGTGGCCACCGCCAAGAAGTACCTCGGCGTGCCCTACGTCTGGGGCGGGAACAACCCGGCCATCGGCCTGGACTGCTCCTCGCTGGTCCAGCACACGTTCCGCGACCTGGGCATCGACCTGCCGCGCGTCGCCCGGCAGCAGGCGACCGTCGGCACCGAGGTCCCCTCGCTGTCCCAAGCCAAGCCCGGCGACCTGCTGGTGCTGCGCAACGGCAAGCACATCGGCATCTACCTCGGCGACAACAAGATGATCCACGCACCCCGACCGGGCGAAAAGGTCAGTATCCGCGAGCTGTTCGAAACGGACAAGGACATCATGACCATCCGCCGCATCGTCCCGGCCGAGGCGCCGACATCCGCTGCCGTGTCCCCGTCGGCCTCGGCTGCCGCCTCGCTCGCCCTGCAGCAGGCGGCCTTCGCGGGGGCCGCATCATGAACGCCCTCATGACCCCGGCAGGGGTACCGGCAGCTGCTCCGTCGCCGGTCCGGTCTTCCGGCTCCACCCACTCCACCGCCTCCACCGGGCACGACGGCGGTGCCTCCTTCGGCGATGTCCTCGCCACAGAACAGCATGGCCCGACCCGACGCGGCAGCGACCGCCAGGGACCCGGGACGAAAACCCAGCACGGGGGAGCGGCCGCCCCGTCCCCGGCGGATGGCCCCGTTGTTCCGGGTGTCGCACGGGATGCCGGTTCACCTGTCCCCGCGGGGGCAGCGCTTGCCGGTGCGCCGGCGACCCACGCGCCGGCAGCCCATGTTCCGGCAAGTCCGGGAACAGGTTCCCCGGTCTCCGCCACCCTCGTGGGCGTGCCCAGTGCACCTGCCGAGCCCGCTGGCGCTGGCAGCCAGCCGGGAACCCTTGAAGACGCACCATCTGATCCGGTCTCCGTTCCTTCACCTGCCGACGGCACCGCCCGCCCGGCCTCGCCAGCCGATGGAACGACGCTCGTCCAGAACGGGCGGGGAACCGGCACCCTAATCCCCGGGGGAGCGGATGGGGCCACCGCCCAGCAATTTCCCCCCGCCCTCTCTGCCCCCGGCGAACCGGGCTCGCAACAGCCGGTTCAGCCGACGGGCACGTCCACTCCGTCCTCGGATCCGTACGCCGGCCTGTCGGCGAGCGCCACGGCCTCACTTGTGCAGCGGACCACCACGGATGTCGCGGCCGCTCGCTCTGGTCACGCTTCCGCAGTTCCGTCGGCATCCGCCGCGCATCTGTCCGAGTTTTCGCGACCTGCATCCACCGCAGGTGACGAAAAGTCGGACAACACTTCGGTCCCAGTTGGCCAGCAGGGCACTCCAGCAGTTCGCAACGCCGCGGTCGCCTCTGTGGAAGGCGCCCCTGCCCAGGCCATTGCGCCGACTTTGGCTCCTGCTGATATCCACGCTTCAGCGGCTTCGGCGGCAACTTCGACTGCTGTCGTTGCAGGACCGGGGCCCGTGACCCTGTTGACGGGCGCACCCACGGTCCAGGGGAGCGCGCCCGTTGCACCCGCGCAGCCGCTGGCGCCACTGAACCAGCAGCTCGCAGGGCCCATTGCGACCTTGGCTGCCGGCCCCCATGGCGATCGGACATTAACCGTCAACGTCGCCCCGGAGGGCCTCGGGCCGGTCACCGTCAAGGCCCACTTGGG
>DATNBS010000004.1:0-4875 GCA_035571895.1 Arthrobacter sp.
TCGGCGATGCCGGCGGCGAAGGAGACGCGGGTACGGGTGGAGGTCTTGTCGAAGAAGACGGCGACGGTCTGCGGCCCGGCGTAGGGCCGGTAGCCGTAGCGGTCGGCCTTCATCGCCACGGCCAGGTCCAGGACCTCGGCCTGTTCGGCCTGGGTGAGGTCGGTGTCGACAAGGAAATGGCGGACGGTGGGGGTGCTCACGTGTGGTTCTCCTGTGCGGTGGCGGTGGCGTAGAGGCCGGGCAGGGCGTCGATGAAGCGTTGCAGCTGCGCGGCGGTGACGATCAGCGGCGGGGCCAGGCGCAGCGACGCCGGCCCCGTGGAGTTGACGATGAAACCGGCGTCGAGCCCGGCCCGCACCACGGCGGGGGCGGCCTCGGTGGCCAGGTCGAACCCGACCAGCAGTCCGTGGGCCCGGACGTCGGTGACGAAGTCCAGGGCCCCGAGCCCGGCGGTGAGCAGCCGGCCCATCTCGCGGACGTGGGCCAACAGGCCCTGGGCCTCGATGACGTGCAGTGTCGCCAGGGCCGAGGCGGTGGCCGCCGGGTTCCCGCCGAAGGTGGTGCCGTGCTGTCCGGCCGAGAGCAGCGCGGAGGTCCGTTCCCCGAAGGTGAGCAGGGCACCGATCGGGAAGCCGCCGCCCAGGCCCTTGGCCAGCGTGATGGCATCGGGTTCGATGCCCTCGGAGGCGAACCAGGAGCCGGTCCGGCCGATGCCGGTCTGGACCTCGTCGATGATGAGCAGCGCGCCGGCCTCCCGGGTGATGTCGCGTGCGGCCCGCAGGTAGCCCTCGGGGTAGCCGCGCACCCCGGCCTCGCCCTGGATCGGTTCGATGAAGACGGCGGAGACGGTCTCGTCGACCGCGGCCCGCAGTGCCTCGGCGTCTCCGGCGGGCACCCATTCCACGCCCCCGGGCAGTGGTTCGAAGGGCTCGCGGTAGGCCTGCTTCCAGGTCAGCGCCAGGGCTCCCATCGAGCGGCCGTGGAAGGCGTTCTCGAGCGCGATGATGCGCGTGCGCTGCGTGTCGGTTCCGGCCCCGTCGTTGCGGCGGGCGAGCTTGAATGCCGCCTCGTTGGCCTCGGTGCCGGAGTTGGCGAAGAAGACCCGGGACCCCGCCGGTGCCTGGGCCAGCGCCAGCAGCTTCTCCGCCAGGGCGATTTGCGTGGGGCTGGTGAAGAAGTTCGAGACATGGCCCAGGGTGGCCAGCTGGCTGGAGACCACGGAGGTGAGGAAGGGGTGCGCGTGGCCCAGGGCGTTGACCGCGATGCCGCCGAGCAGGTCCAGGTATTCGCGGCCGTCGGCGTCCCAGACGACGCAGCCGGATCCGCGAACCAGGACGCGTTGCGGGGTGCCGAAGACGCCCAGCAGCGAGGCGTTGTAGCGCTCGGTGAGCTCCGCGGAGTGCAGGCCCTGCAGCTGCGCCAGTTCGCCGGTCTCGGCCAGCGGGGACGACGGCGGTGCGCCCGTTCCGGGCGCGGGCTGGGGCGCGGGCGTGCTCATGGCTGTTCCTCCGGGACGACCTGGGTGCCGACGCCGGCGGAGGTGAAGACCTCCAGCAGCATCGAGTGGGGTTGGCGCCCGTCGACGATGTGGGCGCGTTCGACGCCTTCCTCGACGGCCTGGAGGCAGGCCTCCATCTTGGGGATCATGCCCGACTCCAGCCGCGGCATCAGCCGGCGCAGCTCGGTGGCCGTCAACGAGGAGACCAGCGAGGACCGGTCGGGCCAGTCGGAGTAGAGCCCCTCGACGTCGGTGAGGATGACCATCTTGGAGGCGCCCAGGGCCGAGGCCACGGCGGCTGCGGCCGTGTCGGCGTTGACGTTGAGCACCTGGCCGGTCGGCTCGCCGTCCTGGTCCACCTCGGGGGCGATCGTGGAGATGACCGGGATGCGGCCGGCGCCGAGCAGGTCGACCAGGGCGCGCGGTTCCACGCCCGTGACCTCGCCGACCAGCCCGAGGTCCACGGATTCGCCGTCGACGACCGTCCCCGTTCGGACGGCACGCAGCAGGGCGCCGTCCTCGCCGGAAAGCCCGACCGCATAGGGGCCGTGCGAGTTGATCAGGCCGACGAGTTCGCGTCCGACCTGGCCGGTGAGGACCATGCGCACGACATCCATGGCCTCGGGGGTGGTCACGCGCAGTCCGCCGCGGAACTCGGACTCGATGCCCAGGCGTTCGAGCATGGAGCTGATCTGCGGGCCGCCCCCGTGCACGACGACGGGATGGATCCCCACGTGGTGCAGGAAGACGATGTCCTCGGCGAAGGCCCGGCGCAGGTCGTCGTTGACCATGGCATTGCCGCCGTATTTGACGACCATGGTGGTGCCGGCGAAGTGCTGGATCCACGGCAGCGCCTCGATGAGCGCCTCGGCCTTGCGGTGCGCGGTGTCCCAGGCGTCGCCGGAGAGCGTTTCCAAGGGGCGCGCCGAGGGACCGGCTGGGGTTCCGGCGGTGGTGTCGGTGTTCATGGTCGTCCTAGCTGGAGTAGGCGGAGTTCTCGTGCACGTAGTCGTGCGTGAGGTCGTTGGTCCAGAGGGTGGCCTCCGTGGTTCCGGCGTTGAGGTTGATCTCCACGAGCACGTCGCGGCCGGAGAGGTCGACCAGGGACCGGTCCTCGCCGATGCCCCCGGAGCGGCAGACCTGCACGCCGTTGATGGCAACGTCCAGCCGGTCGGCCTCGAAGGCGGCGCCGGTGGTGCCCACGGCGGAGAGCACGCGGCCCCAGTTGGGGTCCTGGCCGAAGATCGCGGTCTTGAACAGGTTGGAGCGGGCCACGGCCCGGGCGACTTCCTCGGCGTCCTCCTCGCTGGCGGCGTTGAAGGCGCGGATGCTGATCTCGTGGGCCGCGCCCTCGGCGTCGGCGATGAGCTGGCGGGCCAGATCGGTGCAGAGCCCGGTGAGGCCGGCGGTGAATTCGGGGATGTCTGGGCGCGTTCCGGAGGCCCCGGAGGCCAGCAGGATGACGGTGTCGTTGGTGGACATGCAGCCGTCGGAGTCGGCGCGGTCGAAGCTGACCCGGGTGGCCGCGCGCAGGGCGGCGTCCAGCTCGGCGGGCTCGAGCTCGGCGTCGGTGGTGATGACCACGAGCATGGTGGCCAGCCCGGGGGCGAGCATGCCCGCGCCCTTGGCCATGCCGCCGATGGCGTAGCCGCTGCCGGCGAAGCCTGCCTGCTTGGCAACGGTGTCGGTGGTCATGATCGCGGTGGCCGCGGCAGCCCCGCCGTCGTGCCCGGAGCCCCCCTCCAGGGCTGCGGAGGCCGCGGCGATGCCCGCGTGGATCTTGTCCATGGGCAGCTGCTCGCCGATGAGCCCGGTGGAGCAGACCAGCACGTCGCCGGCACTGATGCCCAGCGCCGCGGCGGTGGCCTCGGCGGTGGCGTGGGTGTTCTGGAAGCCCTGCGGCCCGGTGCAGGCATTGGCGCCGCCGGAGTTGAGGATGACGGCGTCGGCCCGGCCGTCGCCGACGGCCTGGCGCGACCAGTGCACCGGGGCCGCGGCGACGCGGTTGGAGGTGAAGACGGCGGCGGCGTGCTTCAGCGGCCCGTCGTTGACGACCAGGGCCATGTCGGGGGTGCCGGAGGCCTTGAGCCCGGCGGTGACGCCGGCGGCCCGGAAGCCGGCGGCGGCGGTGACGCCCAGGCCGGCGGGGGTGGGGTGCGGCTGCTGTCCTGCGGGGGTGGTCATGGTGCGATGCCTTCCAGGTCGAGTCCGCGGGTTTCGGGCAGCCCGAGGGCGATGTTCATGGACTGCACGGCCCCGCCGGCGGTGCCCTTGACGAGGTTGTCGATGGCGCAGACGACGATGACGCGGCCGGCGTGTTCATCGAAGGCCAGCTGCAGCGTGGCGTGGTTGGATCCCTGCACTGCCTTGGTGGCCGGCCACTGGCCCTCGGGCAGCAGGTGCACGAACGGCTCGTCCGCGTAGGCGGCCTCCCAGGCGGCGCGCAGCGTGGCGGCGTCGGTTCCGGGTTTGACCCGGGCGGTGGCGGTGGCCAGGATGCCGCGGGCCATGGGGGCCAGCGTGGGGGTGAAGGAGACGCTGACCGGTTCCCCGGCGGCGGCGCCGAAGCCCTGTTCCATTTCGGGGGTGTGGCGGTGTCCGCCGCCGACGCCGTAGGGGCTCATCCCGCCCATGACCTCGGAGCCGAGCAGGTGGGGCTTGAGCGATTTTCCGGCCCCGGAGGTCCCGGAGGCGGAGACGATGACGACGTCGTGGGGCTCGAGCAGGCCGGCGGTGAACCCGGGGACCAGGGCCAGCTGGGCGGAGGTCGGGTAGCAGCCGGGGACGGCGATGCGGGTGGCCCCGCGCAGCTTCTCCCGGTGTCCGGGCAGTTCGGGCAGGCCGTAGGGCCAGTGGCCGGCGTGGTCTCCGCCGTAGAACTTCTCCCACGCCGCGGGTGATTCGAGCCGGTGGTCGGCCCCGGCATCGATGACGAGCGTGTTCCCGGGGAGTTGGGCGGCCAGGGCGGCGCTGGTCCCGTGCGGCAGGGCGAGGAAGACGACGTCGTGCCCGGCGAGCTCCTCGGCGGTGGTGTCCGCCAGGGTGCGGTCGGCGAGCGCGTGCAGGTGGGGCTGCAGGGCCCCGAGCCGCTGGCCGGCGTTGCTGTGCGCGGTGATGGCCCCGATCGTCACGTCGGGGTGGTGGGCGAGCAGGCGCAGCACCTCGCCGCCCGCATATCCACTGGCCCCGGAAACGGCTACCGAAATACTCATGGGGGCAGTCTACAACGAACTTATGCACCATGGCTAATAATTATTCATCCCGGGTTCCGGGGCCGTCGCGGGCTGCGGGCTCCCGGCCGGACGGCCTACAGTGAGGTCAACGACCGCATCCGAAGGAGTCCACCATGCCCTACGCCCTGCAAGTCCCCCACGCGG
>DATNBS010000005.1:0-54348 GCA_035571895.1 Arthrobacter sp.
AGACCATTCACCAATTCAAAAAAAATCGGTGTCAACAAACATGGCACACTATTGAGTTCTCAAACAACAGACGCTTCCAACCTCCACGCACCCGCCATCCGGCCGGCCGCTTCGCTCTGGAGCAACTTGTCTAACTTACCCTACCGCGTGTCGTCCTTGCAAATCCATGGTTTTCCATGTTTTTGCCGTACGCTACGCATTCTTTCCGTCAGGATTCGGCGCGCAGAACGTCACCGGTCCATTTGGACTGAATTTGTAGGGGTTGGCCGCCTCTCGATCTTCAGCGTTTCCGCTGTCCTCGTCCCGGCGACTCAGAAAACTTTACACGGAATCAGACCCCTCGCCAAATCGGGGGCTTCCTCCCCCGGAAACCCCGTGATTGCGCGGATTCCCGGCCCGCGAAGGGTCCCCCCGGGGCAGAACCGGCAGTTTTCGTATCTGAGGCCTGCATCACAAGACTTCTCCCTAGACTGGAATCATGCCTCACCACGACGATCCGACGCACCACAGCCCCTCCCACCAGCAGGGCCACTTCGACCTCCCGTCCCGCCTGGGAATTACCGAACCCATCGTCAACGCACCGATGGCTGGTGCGGCGGGAGGTTCGCTGGCAGCAGCGGTCAGTTCGGCCGGGGGGCTGGGCATGGTGGGCATCGGCTCCTCCGTTTCCCCGGACTGGATTGCGGAGCAGTGCGGCTTGGCGCGCGCCCCGGGACGCGCTTGGGGCGCCGGCCTCATGGCATGGGCGCTGGAACCTTCCCTGGAGCCGCTCCGACTTCTCCTGCTCGAACGTCCCGACCTGGTGTGCGTCAGTTTCGGAGACCCCGGGCCGGCCGCGAAGCTGATTCGCGACGCCGGTGCCCTGTGTGCCATGCAGGTGGGAAACGCCGCAGATCTCGAACGTGCCCTGCAACCCGACATCGACGTTGTCGTCTGCCGGGGCGGTGAGGGCGGCGGACACGGGCGCAATGACGTCGCGACGCTTCCCCTGTTGCAGCTCGCCGTGGCCGCCACCGGCAAGCCGGTCATCGCCGCCGGCGGGATCTCCTGTCCGACCGGCGTTGCCAGCGCGCTGGCTGCCGGAGCACAGGCGGCGTGGGTTGGAACCCGGTTCGCCGCATCCCACGAGTCCCTCAGCCACGAGCATGTCAAGCAGGCCATCGCCGAGGCGGGGCTGGATGACACCATCTTCACGCGCTCCTTCGACATCGCCCAGCGCATCCCCTGGCCGGCCGAATTCGGTGGGCGCGCCCTGCGCAATGCGTTTAGCGACGAGTGGGCCGCCGAGGAGGAGCGGCTGTCTGCCGCCGTTTCCGAGGACGCCTCCATCAAGGCGAGGGTGGACGCGGCGCGGCGCGACGGAGACGTTTCCACGGCACCGGTGTACGCGGGCCAATCGGTGGCGGGGAGTGCCGGCAACGAATCGGCTGCAGACATCGTGGCCGACCTTGCCCGATTCCGCAGTCATTTACGTGCGGCCGTGGATCGCTGGAATTAACCATCATGCCCTCCGGGTGGGAGCACCCCTCGCTCTCCCCGCAACAGCGCGCCCGCCTCGAGGAGTTGTATCCCGAGGCCACCATCGCGGCCGACCACAGTTGGCCCTTTGGCATCACCGTGCTGGAATTCCATGCGGCTGGGGCACACCTGCTCCTCAAGGCCAGCGCGACATCGCACCACCTGGAGCGCGAGTACCGGGCGCATACCCGGTGGCTCGACGCCTTGGACGCTGACGTGCCGACCCTCGTCGCCTACGACCACGAAGCCGGCCTCCTGGTCAAGACGTTCCTACCCGGGCGGCTCGTCCTGGCCTCCCCGGCGGAGCGCGACCTCGAGGTGTTCCGGCGGGCCGGAACTCTGCTGGGCCGGCTACACCGAGGTGTCGCTCCCATCCACGCCCCCCACTACGAGGAATCGATGGTGCGCAAAACCCGCGCCTGGCTGCGGCGTGCCGGCGGACTGGCACCGCCGGAGCAGCTGCGGGCGGCCGCCCGTTGGTTGGAGGTGTTTCGACCCTCGCCCGTTGAGCTGGTACCCACGCACGGCGACTACCAGCCGCGCAATTGGCTTCTCCGCCCTGACGGGCGGCTGGCGGTGATCGATTTCGGACGGGCGGAACTGCGTCCGTGGTATTCGGATCTGATCCGGATGGAGCACGGCGACTTCGCCTTCCGGCCCGCCCTCCAGGTTGCGTTCATGGACGGCTACGGACCGGCGCCCGCGCCGGAAGGCGGCGCCGCAGTCGACGCCGGGCGTCGGCTGGACGAACTCATGCAGTCGCTGGGGACAATCGTCTGGTCGCACGAGATGGGCGATGCGGACTTCGAAGATCACGGACGGACCATGCTGGCCCGCATCCTTGCCGACGCCTGACCACCGAGCGGGCATCGTGTTCCGGTCGGCAGCTGTCAGGAGTCGCCGAGCGGCATGTTGTCGATCAACCGCACATCGCCGACACGGGCGGCGACGAGGACCAGGGCGGTACCGGTGAACGGCGTCTCCCGGCAGTTGAAGGCCAGCGGTTCCAGCGTGTCGGGATCCACGACCTCCAGGTAGTCCAGGTCCACCAGCGGCTGGCTCGCGATGAGCGCCTCGGCCTCGTCGACCATGAGCGGCTCGTGGGCCCGGGCGCGGTCCCGCAAGAGGAAGAGGGCGCGGCTGAGCACCAGGGCCGCTTCCGCCTCTTCGGCGCCGAGGAACCGGTTCCGGCTGGACAGGGCCAGGCCTTCGGGGGAACGCACGATCGGCACGGCGTGGATCCCGACCGGGTAGGCCAGGTCGGCGACCATGCGCCGCACGATGGCCAGTTGCTGGGCATCCTTCTGGCCGAAGTAGGCGTTGTACTCGATCGGAACCGCGGCCAGGGGCGGCGGAGCCGCATGGTGGAGCAGCTGGGCGACGACGGCCAACATCCCGTCGAAGTGGCCCGGACGCGAGGCACCCTCGAACTTCTCCCCCAGCTTGCCGCTGGAGAGCCTCACCAACGGCGGGCCGTCGGGATAGACCTCCGACTCCTCCGGCGCGAAGACGATGTCCGCCCCCGCCGCGGCCAGCAGCTCGAGGTCCGCGTCCAGGGTCCGCGGGTAGCGCTCGTAGTCCGCGGGGTCGTCGAACTGCAGGGGGTTGACGAACACGGAGACGACGACGACGTCGTTGGCGGCCCGGGCCGCCCGGACCAGGTGGCCATGGCCCTCGTGCAGGGCACCCATCGTGGGGACCAAGGCCAGTCGACGCGGCGTTCCGCCTGCGGCACCTTCCTCCAGCAGCCGGGTCGAGAGGGTGCGCAGGTCGGCGACCGTGCGGGCCAGCAGGGGCCGAGCGGGCGCCAAGGAGGAGCCGCCGTCGTGCGGGGAAGGTGCGCTGTTCACGCGACGAGTCTATCCCCCACCGCCCGGCACCCGTCAGGACCGGAACCGATCAGCGCCGGCGCCAATCAGGCCAGGGCGTCGAGGATGGCCGCGGCCTGGGCCTCGGAGAGCAACCCCCGGTCGAGGGCACGTTGGGCCGTCGCCCGTCCCATGGCCAGGTAGGCGGCCCGGATGTCGGCGGGGATCCGCTCGCCGGCCAGTGCGGCGCGGTGCACGTCGATCGTGCCGGTGTCCCCGCGGGCGACGGGGCCGGTCAGTGCCCCCTCGCCGGAGGCCAGCGCGTTCTCCAGCGAGCCGCGCATCAGCGGGCCCAGGACGCGTTCGGGGTGGTCGACTCCCACGCCGCGCAGCAGTTCGGCGGACTGGCCGGTGATCGTGACCAGGTGGTTGGAGGCGTGGGCCAGGGCCGCGTGGTAGGTGCCGCGGTCGGATTCCTCGATGACCGTGGATTCGGCGCCCATTTCCACCACGAGCGCCTGGGCGATCGGCAGGACCATCGACGCGGCGGTGACCCCGAACATGCAGTCCTGAAGCCGGTCCAGGTCCAGGCTCATCCCGGTGAAGCTCATGGCCGGGTGGATGGCCAACGGGATGGCCCCGGCGGCCTGGGCGGGGGCGAGGATACCGGTGCCGAAGCGGCCGGCGGTGTGCACCACCAGCTGGCCGGGTTGCCAGTGCCCGGCGTCCGCCAGGCCCTGCACCAGCGGGGCGAGCGCGTCGTCGGGGACGGCCAGCAGGACCAGTTCGGAGCGCCGGACGATTTCGGGGATGTCCAGCACCGGCACGCCGGGCAGCAGCGCATCGGCCCGCTCGCGGGAGGCTTCGGAGACGGCGTGCACCCCGACCACGGCATGCTCCGCGGCCCGCAATGCGGCCCCCAGGACGGCACCGACCTTGCCGGCGCCGATGACCCCGACCCCCAGACGTCCGGGCTTAGCCACGGCGTTCTCCTTCCAGCCAATGGTCGCGGTCGTTCAGCCGCCGGGCGGTGGCGGCCCGCTCGGCCTGGCTCAGGAACAACCGGCGCCCGGTGTCCAGCCCCATCTGCTTCACGCGCGGGGAGATCGGGCCGTCGGTGGTGCACAGCTGGATCCCGGTCAGGCCGAGCCGCCGGTCCAGCGGTCCCTGGGTGAGGATGATGCCTTGGATGCGCTCGTGCGGGACGGCGACCAACGAGTGGATGAGGACCCCGGCCCGGGAGAACAGCGCAGTGTCGGTGACAGCGAAGCCCTGACGCCGGTGCTCGAAGGGCGAGAGCCAGCGGGCGCTGCGCGGCGAGGAGGTGAAGCCCTCGGCGTCTCCGGTGCCGGCGACCCCTGCCTCGATGAGTTCTGCCGGACGCGGGGTCCCGGGATCCGGCAGCACGATGCCCAGCACGTTGAGCACGTCCTGCCGCGTCCCGACGGGCAAAACGGTCGAGCGCAGCGCCGCGTCCTCGCCCTGGCCGCCGTATCCGGCGACGTTGACGACGACCTTGTGCCAGCCGAAGCGCCGCCAGATGAAGCCCTGGGTGACCATGACCGCCTGGACGCGGCCCGGTGGGACGGTCTGGTGGCGGGTGTCCAGCAGCCCGTAGCTCAACCGCAGGCCGTCCTCGCCCAGGGCCGCCCGGAAGTTGTAGCCCTGGTTGAACTGGCCCCAGAGCGCGGGCACGACGCCGATGAGGAACGGGATCATGTAGAGCAGGCTGAACTCGCCGTCCGTGGCGACCGTGGCGACCAGGCCGCCGATGATCGCCAGCAGCGTGAGTCCGACCCACGGCGAGAGCAGGGTGGCCGCGACCATGCGCCGGGGCGGGACGACGACGACCACGCGCTCGGGCTCCGAGGCCGGCCACGGCCCCTCCGCCTCGGCGGCCGCGGGGGCTCCGGTGGCCGGCGGCCCGGCCTCCGGTGCCGGGGATGTCCCGTCGTCGTCCCCGGACAGAGGTCCCCCGGCTGCCGCCGGGTCCGGTACGACGCCGGGGCGCGCGGCCGTGGTGCCCGGGCTGCGGTCCTGCTTGAGGCCGGCGGCACGGGAGAGGATCTCGGCGCGCAGCTCCCGGGTGTGGTCGACCTTGATGAAGGCCAGCCGCATGGCTGTGGACCCGGCGTCGGCGACCTCGAATTTGAGCTCGGCGAGGCCGAAGATGCGCGCCAGCAGCGGCTGGACGATGTCGATGGCCTGGACGCGGTCGATGCGGGCCTGGCGTTGCTGGCGGAAGACGACCCCGGAATTGACGTTCACGTGCCGTGCGGTGACCTGGTACTTCGTGAAGTACCAGGACAGGAAGAATGCCCCGACGATCAGCAGCAGGATCCCCACGCCGCCGACGACAATCCACAAAAGGCCCGGGTTGAAGGACCATCCGCTGCCGTCGTCCCCCGAGTGGTCGGCGCCGTTGAAGACGTTCTCCAGCGAGTTCTGCCCGAAGAAGTAGAGGATGGCCAGCACGGCGATCCAGCCGCGGACCAGCGGGGACACCGGGTGCACGCGGTGCCAGGACGCCGCGTCGCCGGGCCCCTTTGCCTGTGGGCCGTCCGGTTCGGTCGGGGTGGCGGTCACAGTCCGGCCAGCCTCGCCTCGCCGCGGGCCGAGAGGCGTTCGCGCAGGCGGCTGCCTTCGGCGGCCGGAAGCCCCGGGATCTCCGCCTTGGCGGTGGTGGAGGCGGTGTGGAGCTGGACCTTGCACAGGCCCAGGGCCCGGTCGACGGGCCCGACGGCGACGTCGACGTATTGCATGCGCCCGTAGGGCACGACGAGGACCTTCTGGAACATGAGCCCGGTGCGGATGAGCAGGTCGTCGTCGCGTTCGGCATAACCGATGGCACGGACCTGCCGCGGGATGACCGCCATGCGGGCCAGGTCGGCCACGATGGCGAGGCCGAGCAGCCCCCAGGCCAGCCAGGCCGGGTAGCCGGGCCAGACGCCGGTGAGCATCAGGACCAGCGGGACGGCGAGCACGGCCCAGGTGATCAGCGCCGAGATCGCCCAGCCGACCAGCCGGACCTTGGAGTACGCCGGGGAAACCCGTTGGAACTGCAGCCCCTCCGGGTCAATTGGTTCCTGCGGCATACCCCTCGTCTCCCTTTCGGTCCCGGCCCTCGGTTCCCGGGGCGGATGGATCGTCGGGAGGCAGCTTGCAGAACTGCTCCACGACCCATCCCACAATAACCATGACCAGCGAGACGACAATCATCACCAGGGATGAGATCACGACCTGGTTGCCCAGCCCGGCCCCGCGCAGCAGGTCCAGCAGGATGCCGGCGTGCCAACCGGCGATCAGCGACCCGGCGTACGCCGTCGCCTGTGCCAGGACCAGGGTGCGGGCGGCCTGGAGCGGGTCGAGGCGCCGCTTGAGCTTGCCCTGCTTGTAGCGGCGCACCCGCCACCCGACGCCGAACGTGATCGCCATGCCGGCGGTCATCGTGACCAGCGAGGGCCATTGCAGCACCGGAGAGGTGTACCCGTTGCCGGTCAGCGCCACCTGTGCCACCCATCCGGCCAGGGCCGCGCCCAGGCAGATCAGCAGCAACCACAGGGGGCGGATCGTGCTCATGGTCCCTCAGTCGTCCTCGGTGCGGGGGTAGGGGGCCAGTCCGTCGCGGTCCGCTGCGGCGGCGGCCAGGTCGGCCACCTTCCGGCCGGCCAGGGTGGCGTCGGGGTCCATCCAGGCCCACGGCTGCAGGACGAAGGCCCGCTCGGCGGCCCGGGGGTGGGGCAGGGTGAGGACTTCGTCGTCGGACTCGAGGTCGTCGTAGGTGATGATGTCCACGTCCAGGGTGCGCGGGCCCCAGCGGACCTCCCGGACGCGGTGGTGGGCCTGCTCGACCTGCTGGCAGTGCCGCAGCAGCTCCAAGGGGGCCAGCGTGGTCTCGACCTCCATCACCAGGTTCAGGAAGTCGGGCTGGCCGGTGGGCCCGCCCACGGGCCGGGTCTGCGCGACCGCGGAGACGCCGTGCAGGTGGACGGCGGGGTGGGCGGTGAGTTCGTCGACCGCCTCGGTGAGCGTCGTGGAGCGTTCGCCGAGGTTGCTGCCCAGGGCGAGGACGGCGCGCACCGCGGTGCTCATGCACGTTCCCGGTGGATCTGGATGCTGACGTCGCCGAAGGGGACCTCGATGGGGGCCTGCGGCTTGTGCACGGTGATGTCCACCGCGTCCACGGCGAACTCGGCCAGCACCATCTCCGCCAGCTTCCCGGCCAGCGTCTCGATGAGGTTGTAGGGGCCGGAGGCGATCACCTCGGTCACGCGTTCGGCCAGCACCCCGTAGTGCGCGGTGTCCGCCACGTCATCGGAGGCCTCTGCGGGACGCAGGTCCGTGTACAGCACGAGGTCGACGACGAAGGGCTGGCCGTTGCGCTTCTCGTGCTCGAACACCCCGTGGTGCCCGGTGGCAGTGATGCCGTTCAGGGCGATCCGGTCTCGGGGGCCGTGGTGCGCCGGGGGCTGGTGGCCGGGCATGGGTCAGTTCCCCGTGCGGGCGGCGGACGCCGGGTCCTGCCAGGCGCGGGCGACCTTCAGCGCGTCGACGGTGCCCTCGACGTCGTGCACGCGCACGCACCAGGCGCCCGAGACGGAAGCCAGCGCGCTGGTGGCGGCGGTGGCCACGTCGCGTGCGGCCGGGGCGGCGGGCTTGCCGCCGTCCATGAGCAGGGAGCCGAGGAAGCGCTTGCGGGACGTGCCGATGAGGACCTTGTGGCCCAGTGCCTTCAGTTCGGGGATGGCGCGCAGCAGGGCCCAGTTGTGTTCCGGGTCCTTGGCGAAGCCCAGGCCCGGGTCGAGGATGATCTGGGCCGGGTCGACGCCGGCGGCGGTGAAGGTGTCGCGCAGGCCGGACAATTCGGCGAGGACCTCGGCCACGACGTCCCCGTAGTGGGCCTCGGTGGTCATGGTCTTCTGGTCGCCGCGGCGGTGCATCAGCACGTAGGGGACGTTGAGCTCGGCGACCAGGGCCGGCATGTCCTCCTCATGGGTCAGCCCGGAGACGTCGTTGACGATGTGGGCGCCGGCCTCGAGGGCTGCCCGCGCCGTGGAGGTGTGCATGGTGTCGACGGAGACGATGGCCCCGGCCTTGACCAGTGCGGCGACGACCGGGACGATCCGGTCTTGTTCCTCGGCGGGGTCGACGTAGTCGGCTCCGGGACGCGTGGATTCGCCGCCGACGTCGATGATGTCGGCACCGGCGTAGAACATGCGCAGCCCGTGCTGGATGGCGTCGTCGGCCTTCAGGTACTTCCCGCCGTCGCTGAACGAGTCCTGGGTGACGTTCAGGATGCCCATGACCAGGGTGCGGTCGGTGGGCAGGTCGGCGACGGTCTTGGGGGTCTTGACCGGGCGGAGGACCGGCAGGGGGGAGGTGGCGGGTCCGGTTCCGGGGACTGCTCCGAGGGACATGGTGACCTACTTTCCGAGAATGAGGCTCATGGCCTCCGAGCGCGTGGCCGGTTCACGCAGTTGGCCGCGCACGGCGCTGGTGACGGTCTTGGCTCCGGGTTTGCGCACGCCCCGCATGGACATGCACAGGTGTTCGCATTCGATGACGACGATGGCCCCGCGCGGCTGCAGGTGCTCCATGAGGGCCATGACGATCTGGGTGGTGAGGCGTTCCTGGACCTGCGGGCGTCGGGCGTAGAGCTCCACGAGGCGGGCCAGCTTGCTCAGCCCGGTGACCTTCCCGTCCCGGCCGGGGATGTACCCGATGTGGGCGGCACCGTGGAACGGGACCAGGTGGTGCTCGCACGTCGAGTAGAACGGGATGTCCTTGACCAGCACCAGCTCGTCGTGGTCGATGTCGAACGTGGTCGCCAACAGCTCCGCGGGGTCCTGGTGCAGTCCCGCGAAGAACTCGGTGTAGGCCTTCGCCACCCGCTTCGGGGTGTCCACGAGGCCGTCGCGGTCGGGGTCCTCGCCGATGGCCACGAGGATCTCCCGCACCGCGCGGGCGATGCGTTCCTGGTCCACGGGGCCGCGGGAATCGGACACGACGATGTCCTGCTCATCTAGGGTGCTCACAGTTCCGATCCTAGCGTGCGCCGGTTCAGCCAACGTGTCCGGGGCCTCCCGGGCCCGGCTGGCCGGAGGTCGTTCCGCCGTCGCTGCCCGGGCCCAATCCGCCGTCCCCGCCGGCGTCGGGGCCGGGGATCCCGCCGGGCAGGTCGGGTCCGGAACCCGGGTCGACGACGACGTCCGAGTGCCCTTCGTGCTCCTCGCCGTCGGGGTTGCCGGCGGCGGCCTCGGCGGCCTGGCGGCGTTCCAGCGGCGACATGACCGGGCCCTCGGGGTGGACCGGGCGGCTGGACTTGGAGAGCCAGACGTCGCGCTCGGGGCGCTTGACGATGTCGTGGAAGACGGCCGCGAGCTCCTTCTGGTTCAGCGTCTCCTTCTCCAGCAGGGCCAGGGCCAGGCGGTCCAGGACGTGGCGGTTCTCGGTGAGCACGGCGTAGGCCTCGTCGTGGGCCTCGTCGATCAGCGAGCGGACCTCCTCGTCGATGACCCCGGCCATGGCGTCGGAGTAGTCGCGGTCGGCGCCGCCCTCGCGGCCCATGAACGGCTCCCCGCCGGCGTTTCCGAGCTTCACGGCGCCCACGCGCTCGCTCATGCCGTACTGGGTGACCATCTTCCGCGCGGTCCCGGTGGCCTTCTCGATGTCGTTCGAGGCACCCGTGGAGGGGTCGTGGAAGATGATCTCCTCGGCGACGCGGCCGCCCATGGCATAGGCCATCTGGTCCAGCAGCTCGTTGCGGGTGACCGAGTACTTGTCGTCCTCGGGGACCACCATGGTGTAGCCCAGGGCGCGGCCGCGGGGCAGGATGGTGACCTTGGTGACCGGGGCGGTCTGGCGCATGGCCGCGGCCACCAGCGCGTGTCCGCCCTCGTGGTAGGCGGTGATCTTGCGTTCGTGTTCCTTCATCAGCCGGGAGCGCTTCTGCGGGCCGGCCATGACGCGGTCGATGGCCTCGTCGAGGGCGCGGTCGTCGATGAGCTGGGCGTTGGAGCGGGCCGTGAGCAGGGCGGCCTCGTTGAGCACGTTGGCCAGGTCGGCGCCGGTGTAGCCCGGGGTCTTCTTCGCCACCGCCTTCAGGTCGACGTTCTCGGCCATGGGCTTGCCCTTGGCGTGCACGGTGAGGATCTGCTCGCGGCCGACCAGGTCCGGGGCCTCCACGGGGATCTGCCGGTCGAAGCGTCCGGGCCGCAGCAGGGCGGGATCCAACACGTCGGGCCGGTTGGTGGCGGCGATGAGGATGACGTTGGTGTGGGCGTCGAAGCCGTCCATCTCCACCAGCAGCTGGTTCAGGGTCTGCTCGCGTTCGTCGTTGCCGCCGCCGACGCCGGCACCGCGGTGGCGGCCGACGGCGTCGATCTCGTCGACGAAGATGATGGCCTGGGAGTTGGCCTTGGCCTGCTCGAAGAGGTCGCGCACGCGGGAGGCGCCGACGCCGACGAACATCTCGACGAAGTCCGAGCCGGAGATCGAGTAGAACGGCACGCCCGCCTCGCCGGCGACGGCCTTGGCCAGCAGGGTCTTGCCGGTGCCGGGGGGGCCGTAGAGCAGCACGCCCTTGGGGATCTTGGCGCCCACCGCTTGGAACTTGGCCGGCTCGGAGAGGAACTCCTTGATCTCGTGCAGTTCCTCGACGGCTTCCTCGGCGCCGGCGACGTCGACGAAGGTCACCTGCGGCATGTCCTTGGTGATCAGCTTGGCCTTGGACTTGCCGAACTGCATGACCTTGGATCCGCCGCCCTGGGCGCGGGAGAGCAGGAACCAGAAGAGCAGGGCGATGAGCAGGAACGGGATGATGAACCCGAGCATGCTCACGAACCAGTTGTTCTCCACGGGCTGGTCGGTGAAGCCGTTGAGCTGGGCATCGGCGATGGACTGCACCACGTCGTCGGCGCGGGCGGTGGAGTAGTAGAAGGAGACCTTCTTGCCCAGGTTGTCGCCGTCCTGGGTGTAGTCCTGCTTCAGCGAGAGGTCCACGCGCTGGTCGCCGTCGTAGATCTTGGCCTCGGTGGCCTTGTGGTCCTTGAGCAGTTCCAGGCCCACGCTGGTGTCGACCCGCCCGGTGTTCCCGGAGGTGAGGGTCGGCAGGAAGAGGAGCAGTGCCGCGACACCGATCAGGACCCACACGGCCCAGCTGTTGAAGATCTTCTTGACGTTCATGCGTTGGGGGCCCGACCCCCATCCCTCCTGGTCGCGGACGACGGCGCGCCCGGATGTTTCATGAGTACTTCCATCAGTACACTCTCGTCCCCCCTACACGCGCCAGCGCGCCGGGAAGTTCCCCTGACGGCGTAAGGACCCGCCGTCGTCGTGCCTACTCGTAGACGTGGGGCGCCAGGGTGCCGATGAAGTCGAGGTTTCGGTACTTCTCGTCGAAGTCCAGGCCGTAGCCGACGACGAACTCGTTGGGGATCTCCATGCCGACGTACTTCACGTCGATCTCGACCTTGGCGGCCTCGGGCTTGCGCAGCAGCGTGCAGATCTCCACCGAGGCCGGGCCGCGGGAGATGAGGTTGGCGGTGAGCCAGGACAGCGTCAGGCCGGAGTCGATGATGTCCTCGACGATGAGCACGTGCTTGCCCAGCAGGTCGGTGTCCAGGTCCTTGAGGATCCGCACGACGCCGGAGGACTGGGTGCCGGAGCCGTAGGAGGAGACGGCCATCCAGTCCATCGAGACGTGCGAGTGCAGCGCCCGCACGAGGTCGGCCATGACCATCACCGCGCCCTTGAGCACGCCGACGACCAGGATGTCCCGGCCGGCGTAGTCCGCGTCGATCCGGGCGGCCAGTTCGGTGATCTTCTCCTGGATCTCTTCCTTGGTGTACAGAACGTGTGCCAGGTCGGCGGTGACGTCGTTCGAATCCACGAATGGCTCCTGTGATCGGTTGTGCCTGCGCAGCGGCCCTGTGCAGCGGCCCGGGGGGAGCGGGCCTGAGGGTTCAAGATTGCCACAGAGAGGCCGCGACCGCAGAACCGGGACCGTCGACGGCGACCACCGCGCGGGGCGTCGCCGGGTGGGTGCCTGCCCGGTGCCGGATGGCGTGGGCGTGCCCCTCGAGCTGGATCGGCCCGGCCGACCGGCCGCCCCGGACCAGCCGCACCAGGGCCTCGGTGCGCTCGAAGTCCGGGGCGGGGGCACCACAGTGCACGACGGCGGTGCGCAACACCCGGGAGAGCAGGGCCTCCCCGAGCCCGCGCAGGCCGGCCAGGTCCAGCAGCACCGGGACCGTTCCCGGGGCGGAGTGCAGGACCCGGGCCAGGGCCGTCCCGGCTGCGGCGTCCAGCGCGTCGGCGTCCCACCGGGCCAGCGTCGCGGTGCGGGCCAGCGCCTCGGCCAGGCCGGGGCCGAGCACATCATCGAGGGCCGGGAGCACCTCGCGCCGGATGCGGTTGCGCAGCAGGGAGGTGTCCGCGTTGGTGGGGTCGGTCCAGTAGGCCAGCCCCTCGTGGGCGCAGATGGCCTCGGTGTCCGCCCGGCGCAGCCCCAGTAGCGGACGCCGGTAGGGGCCGCGCGCGGCGGGCATCCCGGCCAGCGTGCGGGTGCCGGAGCCGCGGGCCAGGCCCAGGAGCACCTGTTCGGCCTGGTCGTCGAGGGTGTGCCCGAGCAGGACGGCGGTGGCCCCGGTCTCGGCGAGCGCCGCCTCGAAGGCGGCATAGCGGGCAGTGCGGGACGCGGCCTCGGACGTCCCGGAGGGGTCCACGCCGCGGACCAGGACGGGGTCCAGGCCGAGGCCGTGCAGTTGGGATGCGGCGGTGGCGGCCACCTGCGCGCTGCCGGTTTGGAGCCCATGGTCCACGACGACCGCCCCGGCCCGCAGCTTCCCGGCACGGGCCAGGAACGCGGTCGCGGCGGCCAGCGCCAGCGAATCGGCACCGCCGCTGCACGCGACCAGGACGTGCGGGCGGTCCGCGGCGAGGGCGTCCAGCACGGCCCGCCGTGCCTGGGCGAGGACCGGGGGCAGGTGGCCGCCCACCGCTAGGACGCCGGCTGGCCGGCCACGCGGTCGATCCACTCGCGGGGGTGGTGGATCTCGTGTTCGGTGGGCAGGTTCCCGACGCGTTCCCAGACGGCGTTGAACCCGTCCATGCCGATCTCCCGGACCACGGCGTCCACGAAGTGCTGCCCGTCCCGGTATTGGCGCATCTTCGCCTCCAGGCCCAGGAACCGGCGGATCCAGGTCTCGACGGGACCGCGGTTGCCGCCGCGGGCGTTGAAGCGCTGGCGGATGGTCTTCACGGTCGGCACGATCGAGGCGTCCACGGCGTCCATCACCACGTTCGCGTGGCCCTCCAGCAACGACATGACGGCGGTGAGGTGGCTGAGCAGGGCCTGCCCTTCGGGGTCCTGCAGCACCGCGAGCAGCCCGGTGGAGGACCCGGCACCCGGGCCGGGTCCCGCCGTCGTGCCCTGGTCCCTGCGTCCGCGGCCGAGGGCCGACATGGCGCCCTCCGCGGCGGACTTCAGCCGCCCGGCCAGGCCGCCCTCGGTGTCCAGCAGGCCGCCGGTCATCTGGGCGATGGTCTCCTGCAGGTGCCCGCGCAGCCACGGGGCGGCGGCGAACTGGACGCGGTGGGTCTGCTCGTGCAGGCAGACCCAGAGGCGGAAGTCCTCCGGCTCGACGTGCAGTTCGCGTTCGATCTCCACGACGTTGGGGGCGACAATGAGCAGCCGGCCGCCGGAAGGCCCGGCCCCGGCAGCGCCTCCGGTGCCGAGCCCGGCAAACGGGTCGTACTGACCCAGGACCTTGGAGGAGAGGAAGGCCAGGATGCCGCCGAGCTCGACGCCGGCCGCCCCGCCCCCGACGGCCACCGCCGCCGGGGACATCTTGCCGGCCTGGGCGGCGACGAGCTTCTCCATGGCCGGGGCGAGCAGCGCCTGGAAGCTCTGCACGTTGGCGTGGGCCCAGGTGCCGCGGTCGACGACCAGGACCGTCGAATCGCGCAGGTCGCGGGCGGCCTCGAGCCCGGTGATGCGGTGCACGTGTTCGACGGAGACGTCGGCCTTGGCGCGCAGGTCCTCGACGACGTGCTCGACCTGCCCGGCGGTGAGCTTCGGGCCCGGGCCGGCCAGCCGTGAGGCGGTGCCGCCGGCGACGTCCCAGTTGATGAGCTGCGTGTGCGGGGCGGGATTCTCCATGCACCCCATCACATCACGCGGTGGCCCCTGCCGGGTACAGCTGCGGGTACGGCTACCGGGCTAGCGGGTACGGCTATGGGGTACAACCGCAGCCGGCCAGGACGGCGGCGGCCCGGTCCAACCCCTCCCGGGCAGGTGCCAGGGACCCGTCGAACCCATGCCCGAAAAAGGCGAAGGCCAGGACCCGCCCGTCGGCGGTGACCGCGGTGCCGCCCAGGGTGGCGATGCCGGTCAGCGTGCCGGTCTTTGCCCGGATCTCCCCCCGGGTGGCCGTCGAGGCCAGGCGGTGTTCCAGCGTCCCGGTGGCCCCGGAGATCGGCAGCAGGTAGGACACGTCGCGCAGGTCGGGGTTCGGGGAGGCCGCCGCGGCGCGGATGACGGCGGTGAGCTGGCGCGGGCTGATGCGGTTGCGGTCGGACAGCCCGGACGCGTCCGCCAGCGACATCCCCTCAACGTCGACCCCCAGGCCCGCCGCGGTGGCCCGGAGGGTGTCCGTGGCCCCGCCGAAGGTGCCCGGACGGCCGGCGGCGAGGGCGGCCAGGCGGCCCATCGCCTCGGCGACGTAGTTGTCCGATTCGGCGCCCATGAAGGCCAGCTGGTCGACGACCGGGGCGGAATGGACGACGGCCAGGGTCTCGGCCCCGGCGGTGGCCTCGCCCCGGAGGACGTCGTCGTCGATGGCCAGCCGGGGCGCCGCCGCATCGGCGGGTGCCGTCGCGGTTCCGGAGGCGGCGTCCGGGGAGCCGTCGGCGGCCGCCTCGGCCGGGCCCGCGGCGTCGACGCGGCGTTGTTCGGCGGCGACGGCGGCGGCCAAGGCGGTGCGGAACGCGGTCGCAGCCGCCATCGCCGGATCGGGCACCCGCACGCTGGTGGGGTGGCTGTCCCGACGCGCGCCGTACATGGCCAGCGGCTGGACGGCGGTGATGTTGGAGGTGGTCATCAGGGACTCGTCCCAGACGGGGTTCAGGGCCGCGCCGGTGAACAGGGTGTCGTCGAGCACGACCTGCAGGTGGGTGCTGGTCCCCGCCTCGAAGTGCCCGGAGGAGAACAGGGCCGCGGCGGTCTGCTGGGCCAGGGTCGCCAGCCCGGCGCGGCTGACCGTGGCGTCGGGTTCCGAGGTGCCGGCGCCGAGCAGCACGTCTCCCCCGCCGACGAGCACCACCGTGTCGTCCGGGCCGAGCATTGCCGTCGTGGGAAGGGTCCGCTCCCCGCCCAGGTGCTGCAGGGCGGCCACCGCGGTGAGGATCTTCAGGTTCGACGCCGGGGCGTTGGCCTGGTCCCCGTGGCGGCTGTAGAGCTCCTCGCCGGTGGCCAGGTCGATGACATCGGCCGTGTAGGAGCCGCCGTCCTGCGTGGTGAAGGCCGCGTCGAGCTTCTTCTTCAGCACCGCCGCCGCCGGCAGCGTTCCCTGCCCGGTGCCCAGCGGCTCCAGGGCCGTGGCGCTGGCCGGGGCCACCTCGGGGGTGGCGGCGGGGGGCAACGGGGCGGGGTCGGCGGTGGCCGGGCGGTAAAGGAAGGCCGGTGCCAGGTTCAGCACCAGCACGCCGAGCAGGGTGCCGAGGACGGCGACCAGCAGCAGGGACGTGACCGTCCGCATCGCGCGTTTCATCGGCATCTTCCTCAAGTAGTGGTTGCCCGGCGCCGCCATATAGTCTGGGGCCCAGCAGCTTTAAGCCTAGACGGCGCACGCCCGGTTTCCGTGACGCGCCCGCGCCGCAGCACGAAAGTCGAGGACACCCATGAACCATGACGTCACCATCGAGATCCCCACGGGTTCGCGCGTCAAGTACGAGATCGACCACGAGACGCACCGCCTGCGGCTGGACCGCGTGCTGTTCACCTCGATGCAGTACCCGACGAACTACGGCTACTTCGAGGACACCCTGGGCGAGGACGGCGATCCGCTGGACGCCCTGGTCTTCCTGCCCGGCGTCGAGCTGATCCCCGGCGTGCTCGTCGAATCCCGCCCCATCGCCGTGTTCAACATGACCGACGACGGCGGCGGCGACGCCAAGCTGGTCTGCGTCCCGGCCGACAAGCGCTTCGACCACATCCAGGAGCTCGAGGACCTGGACGAGTGGCTGGTCAAGGAGATCGAGCACTTCTTCACCCGCTACAAGGACCTGGAGCCGGGCAAGTGGGTCAAGAACGAGGGATGGGAGGGCCGCGAGGCCGCCGAGGCCGAACTCTCCCGGTCCATCGAGCGCTTCCAGCAGGTCGGCCAGGAGTCCGAGGAAGACGAGCCGCAGGGCCGCGACGTCGAGTAGCAACCGCACCACCATGTCTTCCCGGCCGCGCCCCGTCCTGCTTCCGCTGACCCCGCTGGGGCAGCTGCGCGCCGGCCAGATGCCGTCCCGGTTGGTGCGCCTGTTCGTCGGGCTCACCTTCTTCGGGGTGGCCATGGGCGCGTTCGTCCGGGCCGGGCTCGGGGTGGCGCCCTGGGACGTGCTGCACCTGGGGCTGGCCCGGCACGTCCCGTTGAGCTTGGGCACGATCATCATCATCGTCGGGCTGCTGGTGCTGCTGGTCTGGATCCCGCTGCGCCAATGGCCCGGCCTGGGCACGATCGCCAACGCCATCTGGATCGGTGTCTCCGCGGACTTCACGCTGTGGCTGCTCCCGGAAATCCACGGGCTGGCCTGGCAGGTCGCCGTCATCGCCGCCGCCCTGGTCGTCAACGGCCTCGGCGGGGCGCTGTACATCGGGAGCCAATTCGGCGCCGGCCCACGCGATGGGCTGATGACTGGGCTGCACTTGCGCACCGGCTGGAGCCTGCGCCTGATCCGCACCGGCGTCGAGGTGGCGGTCCTGGGCATCGGCTGGCTGCTCGGGGGCACCGTCGGGCTGGGGACCGTCGCCTACGCGCTGCTGATCGGCCCCTCGACGCAGTTCTTCCTGCGGTGGACCGTGGTCGACCTGTCCCCGCCGCCTCCCGCGGTCTCCCGGGCACCAGACCTGCACCCGGCGCCCTGCCGCGGTGGCGACGGCACGACGCCGGGATCAACCGAAAACGGTTGATCGTCGGGCAGACTGGTGCCATGTTCGTCGTCACCATCAACCAGCGCGACTCGCGCGAGGTCGGCGACCGCGTCGACGACCTGGTCCGGGACCTGGAGCCGGTCCCGATGCTGCGCCCCTTCCAACGCTCCTTCGGCGACGAGGCCATCGGCGTGGCCGACGACGCCGGGCACGCCGTCGACGCCGCGATGGTCGCCCTGCGGCAACACCGCTGGAATGTCGGCATCGGCGTGGGACCGGTCGACACGCCCTTCCCCGGGTCCATCGCCCAGGCGGAGGGCTTCGGCCTGGTCCACGCCCGCCGTGCGGTGGACCGCGCGCAGAAGACCGGCGAGCGCGTCCCGTTGGGCATTTCGGGCCCGGACGCCGCCGTGGCCGCTGAGGCGGAGGCGGTGGCCCGGCTGGTGGGGCAGATCGTGGTGACGCGCACGGCGGCGGAATGGGCCGTTTTGGACCTGATGATCCCCGGGGTGCGCGGCCAGCAGAAGGCCATCGCCGCCGAATTGGGCATCACCACCCAGGCCGTCTCGAAGGCGGTGGTCCGCTCGAACTGGAACGAGGAATGGGCCTGCCGCCCGGCAGTGGCCCGGCTGTTGGGCCTCGTGGAGGGACCGGCGGTGTTGCCCGCCGCCACCTACCCGTACGACCCCCGCGGATGATCCGGGACGCCTCACCTGCCACCACGGGCCGTCCCGGGCTGGTCATCTTCGACTGCGACGGCGTGCTGGTCGACACCGAGCGCCTCGCCACGGCCATCGAGGCCCGGATCCTGACCGCGATGGGCCACCCCCACACGCAGGCCGACGTCGTCGCCGCGTTCATGGGCCGCTCCGACGCCGATGCCATGGCGCTGCTCACCGACCTGTTGGGTCCGGAGCGGGCGCTGGAGTTCGACGAGCGGTCCACGGCCGAGACGCGGGCCGCCTTCGCGCGCGAACTGGCCCCCGTGCCGGGTGTGGTGGCGGTCCTGGATGCGGTGGAGGCGACCGGGGTGCGGTACTGCGTGGCCTCCTCCGGATCGCACGCCAGGATGGAGCTGACCTTGGGGACCACGGGTTTGCTGGAACGCTGTGCCGGCCGGATCCACTCCGCCGAGGACGTCGACCGGGGCAAGCCGTGGCCGGATGTCTTCCTCCTTGCCGCGGCCCGGGAGGGCGTCGAGCCCGGCGGGTGCGTGGTCATCGAGGACAGCGTCAACGGGGTCCTGGCGGCCCGCGCGGCGGGGATGGCGGTGCTCGGCTTCGCGGGCGGGTTGGCCGGGGCGGCGGCGCTGCGGCAGGCAGGGGCCATTGTCTTCGATGACATGCTCCACCTGCCGCAGCTGCTCGGGCTCTACAGCTCCCGCTCGGCGTAGGCCGCCAGGGCGTCGCGGACGAACACCGCGCCGTCCCTTCCGCCGTAGTTGGCCCCGAAGCGCGGGTCGTCGACGTACATCTTGCCCAGCCCCGTCACGTAGCCGCGCACATCGCCTCCGGGGGTGCTGGCCGGGGTTCCCGGAACCGAACAGAGCCACTCGACGTGCCGGCGGGCCAGCTCCTGCGCCTCGGCGGATATGGGGTCGATGCCCCGGTCGGATGCATCCGTCCAGGCTGCGGACAGTGCCGCGGCCCGCTCCTTCCAGTCCCGCCGGGCCGCCGCGTCGAGGCCCCGCCACCAGTCATCCCCGTGGACGTAGGACTCCCGGCCCCAGCGGCGCTCGACCTCCTCCCGGTGCTCGGTGTGGTCGAATCCGTCCAACATGTCCTCGGGCATGAGGGTTCCTCCTGTGGTGATGGTGTCGATGGTGCGTTCCACCGAGGCGATCTGCCGGTCCAGCCGTCGGCGTTCCTGCTTCAGCCACTGCACGTGGGTGCCCAGGGCATCGGCGGTGTCGAGGGTCCGGTCCAGGACCGCGGAAATGGCCGACAGGCCCAGCC
Source organism: Arthrobacter sp. (assembly GCA_035571895.1). Taxonomy (GTDB): domain Bacteria; phylum Actinomycetota; class Actinomycetes; order Actinomycetales; family Micrococcaceae; genus Arthrobacter_H. The sequence goes on from DATNBS010000005.1 coordinate 19,422, forward strand.
CGAGCTCGCGCAGCAACAGGATGCGTTGCAGCCGATGGAGGGCCCCGGCGTCGTAATGGCGGTAGCCGTTCGCGGCGATGCGGGTGGGCGGGAGCAGCCCGATGCTGTCGTAGTGTCGCAGGGTGCGGCTGGTGGTGCCCGCCAGTGCGGCGATCTGCTGGATGGGCCAGTCCACGCGGTGCCCCTTTCGTCTCGGTCGCCCCAGCGTATTGGTTGACGTTGCGTCAAGGTCAAGGGTGGTGTGTGGGGGTTCCTTCCGGGGTCGCAGCCGCCACCGTACACTCCGGTCCACGTCGTCCGTCCGGCATCAACGCCGGCCAGGACGGCTCGAGGCGAGGAGGGTACGACATGGTCCCGGAGATCAACGTGTGGGGCGTGCTGGTGGCGGCGGTGTCCACCATGGTGGTTGGTTCGATCTGGTACACCCCGAAGGTCTTCGGCACTTACTGGATGCGCACCGCGAAGGTCGCTCCGGAAGGGGGCGCCCGCAGCGCGGCCTGGCCAATCGCCGTCTTCCAACTGCGCGCACGAACTGGTGACGTTCGTGGTCATGTCAGTGGTCATCGGCCTGTTCGGCCCGTAGCGGGGCCCTCCCCGGCCGGCTCCGCCGCTGGGCGGAGCTTCCGGGCAGCGCCGGGCCTACAACAGGCTGCGCAACACGTGGGCGAGTCCATCCTCGTCGACGGAGGCGGTGACCTCGTCGGCTGCGGCCTTAACCTCGTCCGGCGCCTGCCCCATGGCGACCCCGCGACCGGCCCAGCCGAGCATCTCGATGTCGTTGCGGCCGTCGCCGACGGCCACGGTATCCTCTGCCCCGTAGCCGAGCTGGCCGCGCAGTTCCTCGATGGCGCTGGCCTTGGTGATGCCCTCGGCGGCGATGTCGAGCCAGGCGGTCCATCCGACGGAGTAGGTGACCCCGTGCAGGCCTATGGCCCGGACGGCCTCGCCGAATTCCTCGGAGGAGGAGTCGGTGGAGAAGACGACCAGGCGGACCGCCGTGGCCTCCATCAGCTGCTCGAACGAGACGGGCCGGGCCTCGACGCCGAAGCTGGCATCCTGGAAGCGTTCGGTGGACAGGAAGCTGCCCTCGTCGTCCTCCAGGGCGTACTTGGCGGTGGGCAGGGCGCCGCGCAGGGCCCGGAGGGCAGGGGCGGGGTCGAAGGTCTTGCGCTCGAGGACCTCGTAGCCGGCGTCCAGGGAGGTGTCGATGCGCACGCTCACGCCGCCGTTGCTGCACACCGCGTACCCGGTGTCTATGCCCAGGAGCTCGACGACGGGCAGGGTCGCGCCCAGCGACCGTCCGGTGGAGACGATGACCTCGTGCCCGGCCGCCACGAGGGCGCGGGCCGTTTCGCGGACGGCGTCGGACATGTGGCCGTCGTGGTCGACGAGGGTGCCGTCAACGTCCAGGCACACCATCTTCTGGCTGGTGGTCATCAACCGGTCTTCGGTGCCGGTGTTCACTGTCATGGTCATGACTCTAGTCAAACATCGTCCGCCGCCGTTGGACATCGACCAGGTCACATCCACTGCTGAACATCGGCCGGCAGGACGGTGGCCGCGCGGTTAACGAGCCGTGCGCCCACCGCGCAGGACGGGCGCACGGTGCTGCCGTGGCGTGGTTCAGAGGACCGGCAGGACCTCGAGGCCGCCCAGGTAGGGTCGCAGGGCCGCGGGGACGGTGACGGACCCGTCGGCGTTCTGGTGGTGCTCCAGGATCGCCACGATCCAGCGGGTGGTAGCCAACGTGCCGTTCAGCGTGGCGACGGGCCGGGTCCTGCCCGGCTTGCCGTCCGCGCCGACGGTCCGTTCGCGGATGTTCAGGCGGCGGGCCTGGAAGGTGGTGCAGTTCGAGGTCGAGGTCAGCTCGCGGTAGGCGCCCTGGGTGGGGACCCAGGCCTCGCAGTCGAACTTCCGGGCGGCGCTCATGCCCAGGTCGCCGGCGGCGGTGTCGATGACCCGGTAGGGCAGCTCGACCTTGGCCAGCATCTCCTCCTCCCAGGCCAGCAGCCGCTGGTGCTCGGCGGCAGCCTCCCCGGGGGTGCAGTAGATGAACATCTCGAGCTTGTTGAACTGGTGGACCCGGATGATCCCGCGGGTGTCCTTGCCGGCGGAGCCGGCTTCGCGGCGATAGCACGAGGACCAGCCGGCGTACCGGGTGGGGCCGGCGGAGAGGTCCAGGATCTCGTCGGCGTGGTATCCGGCCAGCGCGACCTCGGAGGTGCCGGTCAGGTACAGGTTGTCGCGTTCGAGGCGGTAGATCTCGTCGTCGTGCTCGACATCGAACCCGGTGCCCTGCATGGTCTCGGGACGGACCAGTGTCGGGGTGATCATCGGGATGAACCCGTTGGACACGGCCTGGTCCAGCGCCATGTTCATCAGGGCGATCTCCAGCCGTGCGCCAACACCCTTGAGGAAGTAGAAGCGCGAGCCGGAGACCTTCGCACCGCGTTCCATGTCGATGGCGCCAAGCAGCTCGCCCAGCTCCAGGTGGTCGCGGGGTTCGAAGCCCTCGGCGGCGAAGTCGCGGGGGGTGCCGACGGTCTTGACCACGGTGAAGTCGTCCTCGCCGCCGGCCGGGGCGCCGTCCTGGATGAGGTTGGGCACGGAGCGCTGGAGGGAGGTCAGTTCCTCCTGGGCGGCGTCGGCGGTGGCCTGCTCGGCCTTCACCCGGGCGGCGAGCTCCTTCACCTCGGCCAGCAGGGCCGCCTTTTCCCCGCCCTTGGCAGCGGCGACCTTCTTGCCGAAGGCGTTTTGCTCGGCGCGCAGGTTCTCGAAGCTGGTGATCGCATTGCGCCGGGTGGCATCGGCGGTGATGATCCGGTCCACCACGGATTCGTCGGCACCGCGGAAACGCTGGGAGTCACGGAAGGCCGTCGGATTCTCTACGAGCTCTTTAACATCGATCACCACTACAGGTTACCGAATCCCCGTTAGGGTAAAGAGCACCATGGGCCTCGAATACCTTTCCCTCATCCTCGTCGTCGTCGCGCTGATCATCGCCGCGACGAGCCTCGTCTCCGTGGGGCGCCTGCGGGTCAAGGTCCGCGGCATCGCCTCGACCCCGCTGGTCTCCGACGCGTTGGCCAACACGTCCCGGACAGCCCTGGTCATCAACCCCTCCAAACAGGCCGCCGACGAGACCCGCTCGGCCCTCCTGCTGGCCTGGGCGTCGGCCGGGCTGGAGGAGCCGATGGTCCTGGAGACCACCGTCGACGATCCGGGCTACGGGATGGCCCGCCAGGCACTGGAGGCCGGGTGCGAGGTCGTCGTCGCGGCCGGCGGCGACGGGACGATCCGTGCGGTCGGCGAAGTGCTGGCCGGGACCGGTACGTCCATGGGGATCATCCCGCTGGGCACCGGTAACCTGCTGGCGCGCAACCTCGGATTCAACGTGGACGACCTGGGGGCGTGCGTCCACACGGCCCTGCAGGGTCGCACCCGGGCCATCGACGCGGCCCGGATCGAGTTGGAGCGGGCAGACGGCAGCTCCGACGACAAGGTCTTCCTGGTGATGGCCGGTGTCGGCACCGATGCCGAGATGATGGCCGACACCCGCGACGACCTCAAGGCCATGGTGGGCCCCCTGGCCTACGCGGAGGCGGGGATTCGCCACCTTCCGGGCAAGCGTCGCCCGGTGACCATCACCCTGGACGACGACGAGCCGATGGAGCGGAGGTTCCGCTCGATGGTCTTCGCCAATGCCGGCAAGCTGCAGGCCGGGCTCGACTTCGTCCCCGACGCGAAGGTGGACGACGGTCTGCTCGACCTGGTGGTCATGAGCCCGCGTTCGGCAGTCGGCTGGGCGTGGATTGCCGCCAAGACCGCGCTGCGCCACCGTCGTGCCATCCCGGTGATCGAGTACTTCCAGGCCCGGAGGATCCGCATCGTCGCCGAGGAGGACATCGGGTCGCAGCTCGACGGGGACACCACCGGTGACGTCCGGGCCGTGACGGTCACCGTCCTGCCGCTGGCCCTGAAGGTCCGCGTGCCCACGCACTGACGGCGGATCCGGGATGCACGTGTGCCGGTCTCCCGGAGTCGATCACTGCGCGTGGGACTGCAATCCCCTGACCCAGGCGTGGGCTTGCGCGAAGGCCTCGTCGGTGTTGTGCCGGGCGGGCGACGGGGTCGGTTCGTCGAGTTCGGTGGCGCTGGGGTAGGACCCGAGGAAGCGTAACTGCGGGCTGATGCGGTGCAGTCCGGCCAGGGCGTCGGCCACCCGCGCCTCGGACAGGTGCCCCTCGACATCGATCGAGAAGAAGTAGGAGCCTAGCCCCTCCCCCGTCGGGCGGGACTCGATGCGGCTGAGGTTCACGCCACGGGCGGCGAACTGCTCCAGGATCCCCATCAGGGCACCCGGATGATCCTCGGGCAGGGGGATCACCACGGTGGTCTTGTCGTTTCCGGTCGGAGGCGGTACCGCACCGGGGCGGGTCACCAGCACGAAACGGGTGACGGCCCCGGTGTTGTCCTCCACGCCGCGGTGGATGAGATTCAGCGGGTTCTGCTCCAGCACCAGCGGGGAGCAGATGGCGGCGTCGTAGCGGCAGTCCGGATCCAACAGCCCCAGGGCACCGGCTGCCGTGGAGGCCGCCGGGACGAATTCGGCACCGGGCAGGTGGGTCTCCACCCATCCACGGCATTGGGCGATGGCATGTCCATGGGTGGCCACGGTGCGGATCTGGCCCGGCTCGGTGATGCCCTCGCGCGCGACCAGGACGAAGGTGATCGGCACCAGCACCTCGCGCACGATCTGCAGGGCCCCGCCGTTGGCAATGGCGTCCAGGGTGGCCGACACGCCGCCCTCGACGGAGTTCTCGATCGGCACCATCGCCGCGTCGGCGCCGCCGTCGCGCACGTGCTGCAGGGCGGCGTTCACGCTGGTGGCCGGGAGCCGTTCCCCGTCCCCGACCCCCGGGACCTGCAGGAGTGCCTGTTCGGTGAACGTGCCGGCGGGTCCCAGGTAGGTGTATCTCATCGAACGGTGGGCTCCTGGCCGTTCTCGCTCGTCAGCGGCAACCCGGCTTCCAGCCAGGCACCGCTGCCGCCGGCGATGTTGAAGGCGGAGTAGCCCTGCCCCACGAGCCAGCCGGCCACCTGGGCCGAACGGCCCCCGGTGCGGCAAATGACGTAGGTGTCCTCGTCCGGGTCCAGTTCCTCCAGGCGCTCCGGCAATTCGCCCATGGGGGTGTGCACGGCCCCGGTTGCGTGGCCCTCGACCCATTCGTAGTCCTCGCGGACATCCAGCACCTTGGCACCGGCAGGAACGGCGCTGACCTCGACGGTCTCGAATTCGCTCATGGTCCATCCTTCCAACGGTTTCCTGTTGAGGCCTCCAGCCTATAGTGGGTACCGACCCCTCCCCGATAGATGAAGGGCTGACATGGACCCGAACGCCGGCATCACGGCCCTTGGCGGCCTGGGCTGGACGCTGACGGTCATCCTGGGGGCGGTATTCCTGGCCCTGCAGGCCTGGATTGTCGCGGGGGTCTCCCGCCGGGTCCTCGGGGTGCCCGTCGGTTGGCCGCGGTCGATCGCCGTCGGCCTGCTCATGTCCGCCGGGCTGGGCTTCGTCGTGCGGTACCTGTTCCGGGCCGCCTACGTCAGCGACCAGACCCAGCTGCAGGTCTCGCCGCCCGTGGCGCTGATGTTCGCTGCGCTGGCGCTGATCTGGGTGTTCGCCCTGGGCGTGGCGCTGCTGATGGTCCTGGAGATCACCTTCCCCACCGGCACGTTGCCCTCGCCGGTCCGCCTGTTCACCGGCTGGAGGACCCGCCGTGCCCATAGCGCCCGCTATTTCCAGGTCATGCGCATCGCCGTGCGGCACGGCCTGCTCGCCCAGGCCCGCGGGCTGAACCGCCGGCACGACAAGGCACGCGAGGACCAGACGGCCCGCGCCCTGCGCGAGGCCCTCAACGAGGCGGGTGTGACGTTCGTGAAGCTCGGGCAGATGCTCTCCGCACGGCGCGACCTGCTCTCCGAGCCGTACGTCCGCGAGCTCTCGCGCCTGCAGACGCAGGCGAACCCGGAGCCCTGGCCCGTCATCGAGGCAGCCCTCGCCGAGAGCCTGGGCCGGTCCCCGCAGGAGGCGTTCGCCTCGATCGAGCACGAACCGCTAGCCAGCGCCTCCGTCGCCCAGGTGCACCGGGCCGCCCTGCACGACGGCACCCGCGTTGTCCTCAAGGTGCAGCGGCCGTCCGCCCTGAAGCAGGTCGAACGCGACCGGGCGATCGTCGTGCAGATCGCCGGCTGGCTGGAGCGCTCGGCCCCGTGGGCACGCCGACTCGGGGTGTCGACGCTGGCGCGCGGGTTCTCCGATTCGCTGGCCGAGGAACTGGACTACCGCACGGAGGCCGAGAACATGCAGGCCATTGCGGCCTCGCTCGCCGGCTTCGAAGTCACGGTGCCGCAGGTCCACGCCGCTTTCAGCGGCCGCCGCCTCCTGGTGATGGACGAACTCGACGGCCAGCCGGTCGGGTCGGCCGGGCCGGCGCTGTCCCAATGGGGCCCGGACCGCCGGCGGGTGCTGGCCGGGGAGTTGCTGGGGGCGACCCTGCACCAGATCTCCGGGAACGGCGTCTTCCATGCCGACCTGCACCCCGGCAACATCTTCATCACGCGCGAAGGCGGCCTCGCGCTGCTCGACTTCGGTGCCGTGGGCCGCCTGGATCCGTCCAGCCAGCAGTCCCTGAACATGTTGTTGTTTGCCATCGACAAGAACGACAACCAGTTGGCCACCGACGCCCTGCTGGGGCTGCTCGACCGGCCGGAGGACTTCGACGAGCGGGGCTTCGAGCGCTCGCTCGGGCAGCTGCTGGTCCGCTTCCGCCATGGCTTCGGCGGCCAGGGCGGCTCGGAGATGTTCACGGCCCTGTTCGCCCTGATCGTGCGCCACGGCTTCTCCGTCCCACCGCAGGTCGCCGCCGCCCTGCGCGCCTTGGGCGCCCTGGAGGGGACGCTGTCGCTGATCGACCCCGGATTGAACGTCGTGGCGGCGGCCCGCGAAGCCGGCCGGAAGATCATCGGGGCCCAGTTCACCGCCGCCAACCTGAGGGACGAGTTCGAGGTGCGGGCCATGCAGCTCCTGCCGGCCCTGCGCGAGTGGCCCCGCCGGCTGGACAAGATCACCGAGGACGTCGAGCGGGGCCGGCTCTCGGTCAACGTCCGGGTCCTGGCCCACCCTGCCGACCGCGGGTTCCTCAACCGGCTGGTCCAGCAGGTCGTGGTGGCCCTGCTCGCCGGCGCCGCCACCCTGGCCGCGATCATCCTCATCACCACCGAATCGGGCCCCTACCTCACGGAGAACGTCCGACTCCACGCCTTCTTCGGCTACGTGCTGCTCTTCATGGGCTTCATTCTGGCCCTGCGCTCGGTCGTCCTCGTCTTCCAACGCGACCGCGACGACGAACACGACACCTTGGAGGCCCGGCGATGACCACCGCACCCGACGATTCCCCCGGCGCCGCGATCGGCGCGCTCACCGCCGTCGACCTGCGCGACCTGATTGCCCGCGGGGACCTCTCGGCCCGGGAGGCGGTCAGCCACTTCCTGGAGCGCATCGAGGAGGAGAACCCCCGGCTGGGCAGTTTCATCACCGTCACCGCCGACCGTGCCCTGGCCGACGCCGATGCGGCCGACGACGCCGGCGTGCGTGCCCGCGCCGGCGGGCAGGCGCTGCCGCCGCTGCACGGGATGCCCCTGGCCTACAAGGACCTGTGGGACGTCGAGGGGGTCCCCACCACCTTCGGCAGTGCCGCCATTCCGCACGCCACCGCCCAGGAGGACAGTCCGCTGGTCGTCCGGCTGCGCGCCGCCGGTGCGATCTCTCTGGGCAAGACGCAGATCCCCGAGTTCGGCCTGAACTGCTACTCCGAGAACCTCATCGCCCCGCCGGCCCGGCATCCGGTCGATCCAGCGCTGTCGCCCGGGGGGTCCTCGGGGGGCAGCGCGGCTGCCGTTGCCGCCGGCCTGCTGCCGGTGGCCCCCGGGAACGACGGCGGTGGCTCGGTGCGCATCCCGGCCTCCGCCTGCGGGCTGGTCGGGTTGAAACCGGGCCTGGGAACCATCCCGGCGGACCTGGCCAACGGCCGCGTCGACCGGTTCGGTGCCCCGCGCTTCGTGGTCTCGGGGCCGTTGGCGCGGACCGCCGAGGATGCCGGGCTGCTGATGGAATCGCTCACCGGCACCCCGGGCTACCTGGCCGCGGCCCGGGATGCCCGGCCGGCCGGTGGACGCGCCCTGCGCATCGGCCTCTCGAGGACCTCGCCCTTCGAAACGCGCTACCCCATCAGCCTCGCGCCGGAGGCCGAGGCGGCGTTGCAGGCCGGCGTCGGCCTGTTGCGGGCCGCGGGCCACCGCGTCGAGGACGCCGACATCCGCTACGACAACCGCTATGCCGAGGCCTTCCAGGCCATCTGGACCGCCGGGCTGGCCGAAGCCGGCCTCCCGGACGAGGCGGCACCGGCGCTGATGGAGCTCACCCGCAGCTTCCGTGCCCGGGCCCTGGCCCGGTCGGACGCGGACAAGCGGGCCGCCGCAGGGATCCTGCAGAAGATCGCCGGGGACTGCCGCGCCCAATGGGGCCGCTACGACGCGGTGCTGACCCCGGCGATGGCCCAGACCCCGCGCCCGATCGGCTGGTACACCGCCCACGGTGCGGACTTCGATTACGAGCTGCAGTGCCGGTACACGCCCTACACCTCCGTGGTGAATGTCGCCGGGACGCCGGCCATCACCGTGCCCACGCTGCGCACCGCCACCGGCCTGCCGATGGGGGTCCAGCTGATCGGCGCGATGGGCAGCGAGGCGGACCTGTTGGCGCTGGCCGCGCAGCTGATGCATGCCGCTTCCGTAATGTGACCTGGATCACTGAAGTAGGTGTATCGGGACACCCGGGCGCAAAATGTTGTAAATGACCTCATTGAATACCACACGGGAACCGGCCGGAAAGACCTTCTTTGGCCACCCCCGGATGCTCTTCAACCTCTTCAATGTCGAGATGTGGGAACGCTTCTCCTTCTACGGCATGCAGGGCATCCTCGCCTACTACATGTACTTCGAGGTGTCCAAGGGCGGCCTCGGCCTGGACCAGGGCCTGTCCCTGAGCCTCGTCGGCGCCTACGGCGGCACCGTCTACCTCAGCACCATCTTCGGGGCCTGGATCGCCGACCGGCTCTTCGGCTCCGAGCGCGTGCTCTTCTACACGGCGATCATGATCATGCTCGGCCACATCGCGCTGGCCGCCCTGCCCGGGGTCGTCGGCTTGACGGTCGGCCTGCTGCTCGTCGCCCTGGGATCGGGTGGCCTGAAGGCCACCGCAACGACCCTCGTCGGCTCGCTGTATGCCGAGAAGGACACCCGCCGCGACGCCGGGTTCTCCATCTTCTACATGGGCGTGAACATCGGTGCCCTGATCGGCCCGCTGCTGACCGGCCTGCTCCAGACCCGGCTGGGCTTCCACTACGGCTTCGCCCTGGCGGCAATCGGCATGGCGATCGGCCTGACCATCTACGCCCTGGGCCGCAAGAACCTGCCGGAGTCCACCCACCACGTCACCGATCCGCTGCCGGGCAACCTCCGCGTGCGCTACGGGATCGGCGTCCTGGTCGGCATCGCGGTCATCATCGTCCTGCTGACCACCGGGATCGTCCATGCCGACAACCTGGCCACCACCATCGCCATCGTCGTCGTGGTGGCATCGGTCATCTACTTCTTCGTCATCCTCGGTTCGAAGAAGGTCGACACCACGGAGCGCCGCCGCGTCACGGCCTTCATCCCGCTCTACATCGCCTCCGCCGCCTTCTGGGCACTGTTCCAGCAGCAGTTCACGTTCATCGCCGTGTACTCGGAGCAGCGGCTGGACCGCAACCTCTTCGGTTGGGAAATGCCCGCCAGCTGGACCCAGTCCATCAACCCGGTCTTCATCATCATCTTCGCCGCGGTCTTCGCCGGCATCTGGACCAAGATGGGCGACCGGCAGCCCTCGACACCGCTGAAATTCGGCGGCGCCCTGGTTGTCATGGGCATTGCCTTCCTCGTCTTCGTCCCGTTGAACTCGCTGGAGAAGACGCCGCTGCTGGCCCTGGCCGGGATCCTGTTCCTGTTCACCATGGCCGAACTGCTGCTCAGCCCGATCGGCCTCTCGGTTGCCACGAAACTGGCCCCGGTCGCCTTCACCACCCAGATGGTCGCCTTGTTCTACCTCTCGGTCTCCCTGGGCACGACGCTCGCGGGCATCCTGGCCGGTTTCTACACCGAAGGCAACGAGATCCCGTACTTCGTCGCCCTCGGCGGGACCTCGATCGTCCTGGGCGTGGCCCTGGCGGCCGCCGTGAAGCCGATCAAGACGCTGATGTCGGGAGTGAAGTAGTCCGGCGTCCACGCCATGTAAAAAAAGGCCCCGGTCCCGGACGTTTCGTCACGGGACCGGGGCTTTTTCGCCGCCCATCTGGTTAGCTGTACCCATGGCTGCCGATCGTGCCGGGATGCGAGCACTCCCCGAGGACCTGATTGATCTCGACGCCGTGCGCTCCGCGTACTACGACGTCGTACCGGACCCGGAGGACCCCGGCCAGCGGGTCGCCTTCGGCACCTCGGGGCACCGCGGGCGATCCCTGGACGGCTCCTTCAACGAGAACCACATTGCGGCGATCACGCAGGCGATCGTGGAATACCGCGCCCGCCAGGGCATCGCGGGGCCACTGTTCGTGGGCAAGGACACCCATGCCCTCTCCGACCCGGCCCAGAACACGGCGCTGGAGGTCCTGGTGGCCAACGGCGTGGACGTGCGCGTCGACGCGCGCAACGGCTGGACCCCCACCCCGGCCGTCAGCCACGCGATCCTCACGCACAACCGCTCCCTGCACGCCGGGGACACTGCCGGGCAAGCGGACGGCATCGTCATCACCCCTTCCCACAATCCGCCCTCCGACGGCGGCTTCAAGTACAACCCGCCGCACGGGGGACCGGCCGATTCCGACGCCACCACATGGATCGCCTCACGCGCCAACGACCTGCTCACCGCAGGACTCGCCGGGGTGAAGCGGGTGACCATTTCGCAGGCACGCTTCGCCGAGAACCTCGGCAGCCACGACTTCATGTCCGCCTACGTGGGCACACTGTCCTCGGTGCTGGACCTCGAGGCCATCCGGTCCGCCGGTGTGCGCATCGGCGCGGACCCGATGGGTGGGGCCTCCGTCGATTACTGGGGTGCCATCGGCGAACGCCATGGTCTCGACCTGACGGTCGTCAATCCCGAGGTCGACCCGCGCTGGTCCTTCATGACCCTCGACTGGGACGGCAAGATCCGCATGGACTGCTCGTCGCCGTCCGCCATGGCAGGGTTGATCGAGAAGGTGAGGAACGGCGGTGCCTCCTTCGACATCGCCACCGGGAACGACGCCGATGCCGACCGGCATGGGATCGTCACCCCTGATGCCGGGCTGATGAACCCCAACCACTTCCTCTCCGTGGCGATCGACTACCTGTACCGCCATCGTCCCCAGTGGCCCCAGGGAGCCGGCGTGGGCAAGACGCTGGTCAGCTCCTCGATGATCGACCGGGTGGCGGCGTCCTTGGGCCGCGAGCTGATCGAGGTCCCGGTCGGCTTCAAGTGGTTCGTCCCCGGGTTGCTGGACGGCACCGGCGTCTTTGGCGGCGAGGAATCCGCGGGAGCCAGCTTCGTGCGGTTCGACGGGACCCCCTGGACCACCGACAAGGACGGCCTGCTGCTGGCGCTGCTGGCCTCGGAGATCCAGGCCGTCACCGGCGCCTCCCCGAGCGAGCACTACGCACGCCTCGCCGCGGACTTCGGATCGCCATCGTACGCCCGCGTGGATGCCGCAGCCACGCGCGAGCAGAAGGCGGCCCTGGCACGGTTGTCCGCAGCCGATGTCACGGCCAGCGAACTCGCCGGTGAACCGATCACGGCCCGGTTGACCGAGGCCCCGGGCAACGGGGCGGCGATCGGCGGGTTGAAGGTGACCACCGAGAACGCCTGGTTCGCTGCACGCCCCTCCGGCACCGAGGACGTCTACAAGATCTACGCGGAGTCGTTCAAGGGCGAGGACCACCTGCGGCAGGTCCAGCAGGAGGCCAAGGCCCTGGTCGATTCGATCATCGGCTGACCTTCTTGACTCCCGCTTTCAGCGGAACCACCCGGTTGAGGACGTTTTGACAAACCGCCCTGTCACAATGCCATAACTTCCGGGAACCCCCTGCGCCCCAAGGGATGCAGGGGTGCGCGGCCCGGGTGTACCCTCGGTCAAACGCGGCTTTTCAGCCCTCGGCGAACACGGGGTTGTTAGCGTTGCTGGTGAAAGTCAATCGCTCGCCCTGTCAGAAGGACTCTCCACGTAGCCGCCCGGTGGTGGCGCTTGGGACCCGTCGTCGGGTCGGGTTGCCGAGAAATCGGTCTGCCTCCACCCGGATCCAGGCCGTGGACGGGAAAACGTGAATACTACTGAGACAGCGCAGCCGGCGCTACGCGTGAGCAACGCGTACAAGGTCTTCGGCCGGCGGGGCAACGAGGCAGTCAAGCTCCTGAAGTCCGGGAAAACGCGCCAGGACGTCGCATCTCTGGGCACCGCGGCCGTCATCGACGCGAGCTTCGAGGTCAAACCCGGCGAGATCTTCGTGGTCATGGGCCTCTCAGGATCCGGCAAATCGACGTTGATCCGCATGCTCAATGGCCTCTGGCCCATGACCAGCGGATCGGTCGTCATCGGAGACACCGACATTGCCAAGATCTCCGCGAAGAAGCTGCGCAAGGTGAGGCAGAAGCGCATCTCGATGGTCTTCCAGCACTTCGCGCTGCTGCCCCACCGCACCGTACTGCAGAATGCCGCCTATGGCCTCGAGGTCCAGGGCGTCGGCCCCGCGGAACGAACCGAACGCGCGAACAAGGTCCTGGACGTCGTCGGACTCAAGGGTTGGGGGGACAAGTACCCGAGCCAGTTGTCCGGAGGCATGCAGCAGCGTGTCGGCCTGGCCCGCGCCCTTGCCGCCGAGACGGACATCCTGCTCATGGACGAGGCCTTCTCCGCACTGGACCCCCTGATCCGCCGCGACATGCAGGAACAGCTCGTCGCCCTCCAAGCCGACTTGGGCAAGACGATCGTCTTCATCACGCACGACCTGAACGAGGCCATGTTCCTCGGTGACCGCATCGCGGTGATGCGCGACGGCGAAATCGTGCAGATCGGCACGCCCGACGACATCCTCACCCACCCGGCCAACAACTACGTCTCGGCCTTCGTGCGCGACGTGGACCGCACCCGCGTGCTCACCGCCGGCACCGTCATGGAAAAGCCGCGTGCCGTGGTCAACCTCTCTGGCGGTGCGCGGAACGCACTGCGCACCATGCGCGAGCTGCAGACCTCGGCAGCGTTCGTCCTCGACCGGCGCCGGGTGCTGCTCGGCTCCGTCCGTGACCGCGAGGTCATGGCCCTGCTCGAACGGGGCGGTTCGGATTTGGAGGAGATCATCAGCACCGGGAACGACCCCGTCACCGCCGACACCGCCTTGAATGACCTCTTCGGGCGCTCGGTCGAATCCCCGGTACCGCTGCCCGTCGTCGACGATGAAGGCCGCCTGATCGGAGCGATCGCCCGCGCCACACTGCTCTCGGCCCTGGGAAATGTTCCCTCGAGCACCAGCGGCATCCCCCTGGTCAGCCCCGGCCAAACGGCGGGAACCGACGACGCCGCCATCGCGGTGGACCACTCTTCCGTGGCCGCGGACCCGATCGAGAATGAAGGAGAGGCGCGCTAGATGGGAGACAACCTGTTCCGCATTCCGGTGGGCCAGTGGGCCGCCACGGTCCTGGATTGGATCATCGCCAACCTGGATGGCCTCTTCAACGTCATCAAGGCCTTCTTCCAGAACTTCTACGACGGGCTGGGCTACCTGCTGACCGAGCCCCCCTTCTGGGTGGTCATCCTCGTCCTGGCCGCGCTGGCCTGGCTGGTCAAGAGCTGGAAACTGGGCGTGGGCACCGCCCTCGGGCTGCTGCTCATTTACGGGATGAACCAGTGGGAGAACTCGATGAACACGCTGGCCCTGGTCCTGGTCGCCAGCGCCGTCGCCGTGGTCATCAGCGTCCCCCTGGGCATCCTGACCGCGAAGTCCACCATCGCCTCGGCCGTCGTGAAGCCCGTCCTCGATTTCCTGCAGACCATGCCGGCGTTCGTGTACCTGATCCCGGCGCTCCTGCTCCTGGGCATCGGCCCGGTTCCGGGCATCGTGGCGACCATCGTGTTCTCGCTGGCCCCCGGCACCCGCTTCACCGAGCTGGGCATCCGCAGCGTCGACACCGAGGTGGTCGAGGCCGGGCAGGCCTTCGGCGCCTCACCGGCACGCATCCTGCGCCAGATCCAGGTGCCGTTGGCCCTGCCGACCATCATGGCTGGCATCAACCAGATCATCATGCTCTCGCTGTCGATGGTGGTCATCGCCGGGATGGTGGGGGCCGGCGCCCTCGGTGGTGAGGTGTACCAGTCGCTGACGACGCTGAACACCCCGCTCGGCGTCGAATCCGGTCTCTCGGTCGTCATCCTGGCCATCTTCCTGGACCGGATTACCGCCTCCCTCGGGCATACGAACATGCCTGCCAAGAATGCCTGACCCTGCAGCCCCGGCCCCGGGGCGCGACGAAAGGAACAAGGAATGAACAAGAAGCTCGCATCATTGATGGGGATGGCCGCTGCAGCGGCGTTGGCCCTGACCGCCTGCGGCGGTGATACCTCCGGCGGTGACGCGGGGGCGTCGGCCTCCGGCAACGGAGACAAGAAGGAACTGAAGATCGGCGTCATGGCGGGCTGGGACGAAGGCGTCGCGGTGTCCAACCTGTGGAAGCAGATCCTGGACAAGAAGGGCTACGAGGTCGAGCTCACCGGCGCCGATGTCGCCCCCATCTTCTCGGGGGTCTCCACCGGCGACCTGGACCTCACCATGGACGTGTGGCTGCCGCAGACGCACAAGGACTACATGGAGAAGTACGGCGACAAGATGACCGAGCTGGGCACCTGGTACGACAACGCCAAGCTGACGATCGCGGTGAACAAGGACGCGCCCATCGACTCCCTGGAAGACCTGGCGGCGAACGCGGACAAATTCAACAACACGATCTACGGCATCGACCCGGGAGCCGGTCTGACCAAGGCCACCGAGAGCAAGGTCATCCCGGAATACGGCCTGGAGAAGATGAAGTTCCTGACCTCCTCGACCCCGGCCATGCTGGCGCAGTTGAAGAAATCCACCGATGCCGGCGAGAACATCGTCGTCACCCTGTGGCGTCCACACTGGGCCTACGACGAGTTCCCGATCAAGGACCTCAAGGATCCCAAGAACACGCTGGGAACGGCCGAGCACATCACGGCCTACGGTGATGCCGACTTTGAGAAGGACTACCCCACGCTGACCACGTGGCTGAAGGACTTCAAGATGGACGACGAGCACCTGTTCTCGCTGGAGAACGCGATGTTCAACGGAACCGATACGGACAACTACGCCCCGATCGTGGACAAGTGGATCACCGAGAACCAGGACTACGTGGACTCGCTGACCGCCAAGTAGCCATCGCTCGCCCCGTCCCAGGCGGGGTGGCCCCGGACCCGGACCCGCAACCCGCGGGGCCGGGTCCGGGTGCGTCCGGGATCAACCCAGTCGGCGCATGATCCCGCGCTTGGCCCAGCCGAACGGCGGGTAGACGGCCCGCAGCGTATCCAGCCGGGCGGTCTTCGAGAGCACCGGACGCTGCTGGCTGAACGTGTCGAATCCCGCCTTGCCGTGGTACGCGCCCATCCCCGAGGCACCCACGCCCCCGAACGGCAGGCCCGGGACGGCCAGGTGCATGTTGCACACGTTGTGCCCGATCCCTCCGGCCCGCACTTGTGCCTCGAAGGCGGCATGCAGCCGCGGCCGCTCGCTGAAGAGATAGGCTGCCAACGGCGCCGGCCGGGCGTTGAGGAAGCGCAAGGCGTCGTCGAACCGGTCGACCCGCACGATCGGCAGGACCGGGCCGAAGATCTCCTCGATCATCACCGGGGCCGCTGGATCGACGTCGGCCAGGACGGTCGGTGCGATGTACCTGCTCTCCGCGTCGACGGTTCCCCCGCAGACCGTCCGGCCCTGTCCCAGGTAGCCGGCGACCCGGTCGAAGTGCCCCGCGTTGACCATGCGCCCGTAGTCCCGGCTCGACGAGGGGTCCTTGCCGTAGAAGGCGGTGATCGCCCGGGGCAGGTGCTTCTCCAGTCCTACGGCCGCGCCCTTGCCGACGGCCAGCACGTAGTCCGGGGCGACGCACGTCTGCCCGGCGTTCATGAACTTCCCGTGGGCCAGTCGGCGGGCGATGGCCGGGAAGTTCCCGTCGGAGACGACCGCCGGGCTCTTGCCCCCGAGCTCGAGGGTGACCGGTGTGAGCGACTCAGCGGCCGCATGGGCGACGATCCGCCCGACCCGCTCGCCCCCGGTGTAGAAGATGTGGTCCCAGTGCTGCCCCAGCAGCTCCGTCGTCGTCTCGGCTGCCCCCTCCACGACGGCGACGGCCCGGCGGTCCAGGTAGGCGGGGACGAGGCGGGCGAGCAGCGCGGAGGTCGCGGGGGCGAGTTCGGAGGGCTTGAGGAGCACGGCGTTGCCGGCCGCCAGGGCCCCGACCAGGGGCCCCAGGAGCAGCAGGACCGGGTAGTTCCAGGGGGCGATGACCAGCACCAGGCCCAGGGGGCGGGGCTGGATGCGCGCGGTCGCCGGTTGCAGCGAGACGGGCACCTTCACGTGCTGGTCGGCCATCCAGTCGCCGAGGTGCAGCAGTGCGTGGTCGATCTCGGCCTTCACGCGGTCGAGCTCGGTCAGGCGGGCCTCGGGCGCCGGTTTGCCCAGGTCCGCGGCCAACGCGTCGCACAAGGCCTCCTCGTTCTCCTGGAGCAGCCGCTCGAGTGCCTTGAGCTGCGCGGCACGGAAGCGGCGGGGGTGCACCAACCGCGAATCGGCGCCGTCGCGCAGCCGGCGGGCGGCGGCCACCGGATGCTCGGCAGGCTGCCCGCCGCGCTCGGCAGTGGTCGCGGCGGTGGATCGGGTGCGTGGATGCGTGGGCATGCTACGACCTTAGTGCCCGTCCGGGGTGAACCAGGTCACTGGCTTGGCGGTGGTGGCGGGGGCACGGTAGGCTCGCGGTCATCGACACGGGGTGTCCGCGCAGAGGGCGCGGACTGAGATCACACCCGTTTGAACCTGATCTAGTTCGTACTAGCGGAGGGATGTCGCCCATGCCCGTGCATGCGCCCACCTATACACCGGCCGACCTCGGCCTTGCCATCGAGAACCTGCGCACCAGCGCGCCGCTCATCCAGTGCCTGACCAACGCCGTCGTCACGAATTTCACGGCCAACGTGTTGCTGGCCGCCGGGGCATCCCCGGCCATGGTCGACGTCCCCGGGGAGGCCGCAGCGTTCGCGCCGGTCGCCTCCGCGGTGCTCGTGAACCTGGGCACGCCGCACGCCGGGCAGCGCCAGGCCATGCTCGAGGCCGCCCGGAGCGCGCATTCCGCGGGGACGCCCTGGGTACTGGACCCGGTGGCGGTCGGCTTTCTGGAGGTGAGGACCCGTTTCGCCGCCGAGCTGCTGGCCCAGCGCCCCACGGTCATCCGCGGCAACGCCTCCGAGATCCCCGCGCTGGCCGGATCCGGGGCCGGCGGCCGCGGCGTCGACGCGACGGACGACGTCGAGGCCGCCCTGGCACCGGCCGCACAACTGGCCGGGTCCTGCGGAGCCGTCGTGGCGGTGTCCGGGCCCGTCGACCTGGTCACCGACGCCAGACGCACCGTGCGCGTGCCCGGCGGCGATGCCCTGCTCACCCGGATCACCGGAGGCGGCTGCGCCCTCGGCGCCCTCGTGGCCGCGATGGTCGCGGCGAACGACGGCGAGGCCCTGCTGGGGACGGTGGCCGCCCATGCGCTGTACTCGGCCGCTGCGGAACGGGCCGCCGCCACCGCGGCCGGGCCGGGCTCCTTCGCCGTCGCGTTCCTCGATGCGCTGGCCGCCGTCACGCCCGGGGACCTGTCCGCACAGGCGGTGACCGCATGAGCACGCCCACTCCCGCTGCCGGGATCTACCTCGTCGCCGATGCGGCCAGCACGGCGGGCAGGCCGCTGGCCGACATCGTGGCCGCCGCCGTCGCCGCCGGCATCGGGACCATCCAGCTGCGCTGCAAGGACCTCGGGGCGCGGGATTTCCTGGCCGAGGTCGCCGCCTGCTCAGTCCACACCGCGGGCCGCGCCCTGCTGCTGGTCAACGACCGCATCGACGTCTACCTGGCCGCCCGCGCCGCCGGGGCCTCCGTCGACGGGGTCCACATCGGGCAGCAGGACCTGCCCGCCGCGGCCGTGCGCGGCCTCATCGGCCCGGACGCGGTGCTCGGCCTGAGCGCCAGCACACCGGCGCACTTCGCCGCCGCCGCCGCCCTGCCAACCGGCACCGTGGACTACCTGGGCACGGGGGCCGTCCGACCCACCCCGACGAAGAAGGACCACCCCACCCCGCTGGGCTTGGACGGCCTGGCCTCCCTCCTGGTCCACGCACCGCTGCCCTGCGTCGCCATCGGCGGGCTCGGCCACGGGGACGCCCGCGGGGTCCGGGCCGCCGGAGCCGCGGGCATGGCCGTGGTCCGCGCGATTTGCGCCGCCGACGACCCGGGCGCATCCGCCGCCGCGCTGGGGGCGGAGTGGGCACGGACCGGGGCGGAGGTGGCCCGGTGAACCTCCCGCGCATCCCGAACGTGCTCTCCATTGCCGGCTCCGACCCCTCCGGGGGGGCCGGCATCCAGGCGGACCTGAAGTCGATCGCCGCGTGCGGGGGCTACGGCATGGCCGCCATCACCGCGCTGACCGCCCAGAACACCCGGGGCGTCACCGGGGTCCACACCCCGCCGGCGGCCTTCCTCACCGGGCAGCTCGAGGCAATCTCCGCGGACATCCGCATCGACGCGGTGAAGATCGGCATGCTGGCCACCACCGACGTCATCGCGGCGGTCACCACCTGGCTGGGCTCCCTCCGGGGCACCCGGGCGGGCACCGCCGTCGTGCTGGATCCGGTGCTGGTGTCCACCTCCGGGGACCGGCTTTTGGAGCACGACGCCGAAGCCGCCCTGCGCCGGCTGCTGCCCCTGGCCGATGTGCTCACCCCGAATACCGTCGAGCTGGCCGTCCTGCTCGGCGAACCGGAGGCCGCCGACTGGCCGGCGGTGCTGGACCAGGCCCGCCTGCTGGCCGCCCGGCACGGCGTGCTGGTGCTGGCCAAGGGCGGGCACCTGGCCGGAGCGCACTGCCCCGATGCCCTGGTCGGCCCCGAGGGGGTGGTCGCCGAGGTGGCCAGGGAGCGCGTCGACACGCAGAACACGCACGGCACCGGCTGCTCGCTCTCGTCCGCGCTGGCCACGCTGCACGCCCGGTGCGGGGACTGGGCAGATGCGCTCCGGCTCGCCCGGGCGTGGCTGCAGGACGCCCTCGGCTCGGCCGACGTGCTCGAGGTCGGTGCCGGCCACGGTCCCGTGAACCACTTCGGCTCCCTGTGGGCCGGGCGGATGCCCCCGTCCCCCGACGCCCTGCTGGCCACCTGGTGGGATGGGATCGCCGGGCTGCGCTCGCGCATCGATGCGTTGGCGTTCATCCGCGCGTTGCGCGACGGGAACCTGCCGGCCGCCGAGTTCCACTTCTACCTGGCGCAGGATGCGCTGTACCTGCGCACGTACTCGCGGGTGCTCTCGCGGGCCGCGCAGCTGGCGCCGAACCGCGGCGAGCAGTCGTTCTGGGCCGCCGGGGCCGTGGGCGCACTGCAGGAGGAGGCGAACCTGCACCGGCAACGGCTGGGAAGCGCGGCGGATCCGGATCCCAGCCCGACGACGTCGGCCTACCTGAACCACCTGCTCGCCGCCGATGCGTCCTATCCCGAACTCGTGGCGGCGATCCTGCCCTGCTACTGGCTCTACCAGGACATCGGCAGGCGGCTGGCCGCCGCAGCCCACCCGGGGCATCCCTATGCCGATTGGCTCGCCGCCTACTCCTCCCCGGAGTTCGACGCGGCCACGGCCAGGGCGATCGCCACGGTCCAGGAGGTGGCGCTGCGCGTCGATGCCGCCTCGCTGGCGGCCATGCGGCGGGCCTTCGACGCATCCAGCCGGCACGAGCTGGCGTTCTTCGCGCAGACCTCCGCCGACGCCGACGCCGGACGGGTCGCGGCGATCGACCGGGTCGGCTGCGACGGGCCCTCCAGCGCAGAAGGTCGGCTGACGGTGCCCGCCCTGTAGGATTCCGTGGGGGTCCGGCACCGCTGCGGAGCCCCCACAGCACCTGCAGGGCCACACGGAGGACACCCATGAGCACCACACACCGCTTCGGCTGGACCGTCCACGGCGACGGCAAGACGATCCGCCCGGGCACCGTGGTGGCCCCGGACGAACGGCTCAACTGGTTCCAGACCACCGGCATCGGCCTGCAGCACGTGATGGCCATGTTCGGTTCCACCGTCCTGGTGCCCGCCCTGACCGGGTTCCCCGTCACGGCGACGTTGTTCTTCTCCGGGGTCGGCACCCTGCTGTTCCTGGTCATCACCGCCGGACGGGTGCCGAGCTACCTGGGCTCCTCCTTCGCCTTCATCGCCCCGGTGACCGCGGCGATGGCCGGCCACGGCTTCGCCGGCGCACTGGGCGGGATCGTCATGTCCGGGGCCGCCCTGTTCGTCGTCGGGCTCGTGGTGCAGAAGTCCGGCACCGGGTGGATCCATGCGCTGATGCCGCCGGTGGCCATGGGCACCATCGTCGCGTTGATCGGCCTGAACCTGGCCGGGGCGACCACCGAGGCCATGCAGACCGTCCCCGTGACGACGTTCGCCACCGTGGCCGCCATCGTCTTCTCCGCCGTGTTGTTCCGGGGCCTGCTCGGACGCCTGTCCATCCTCGTCGGGATCATCGTGGGCTACCTGGTCGCCCTGGCCCAGCAGCAGGTCGACTTCGCCCGTGTCGGCGAGGCCGGCTGGGTGGGCCTGCCGCCGTTCGCCCTGCCGCAGTTCCACCTGGACACCCTTGCCCTCTTTCTGCCCGTGGTCTTCGTCCTGGTCGCCGAGAACATCGGGCACGTCAAGACGGTGGGCCTGATGACCAGGCGGAACCTCGACGACGTCAACGGACGCGCCCTCATGGCCGACGGCGTGGCCAGCATGGTGGCCGGTTTGGGCGGCGGCTCCGGGACGACCACCTACGCGGAGAACATCGGCGTGATGGCCTCCTCCCGCGTCTACTCCACGGCCGCGTACTGGATCGCCGGGGTCGCGGCGATCCTGCTGGCGTTCCTGCCGAAGTTCGGCGCGGCGATCAGCTCCATCCCGGCCGGTGTCAGCGGCGGTGCCGGGATCGTCCTCTACGGCATGATCGGCATCATCGGCGCCCGGCTGTGGGTGCAGAACAAGGTCGACTTCTCCAACCCCATCAACCTGATGACCGCCGGGGCGGGGCTGATCATCGCCATCGCCAACCCCACCCTCACGATCGGCTCGATGCAGTTCGGCGGCATCGCCCTGGGCACCATCGCCACGCTCGTCATCTTCCACGGGATGCGCGTCCTGGCCCGCCTGCGCGGCACGGAACCGACGACGGCTGCGGGCTACGAGGGCTCGACGCCCAGCAAGCTCGGCTAGGGGCACGCCATGGCCGAATGGAACGACTACTGGGGCACCCCCGCCTGGCTCGACGAGGTCGACGCCTGGGTCTCGATGGTCCTCGAGACCTACGAACTGCACCGCACGGCGCCCCTGGAGCGCGGCGCCGTCCAGCTGTGGTCCACGCAGATCGTGGTGCACACCGACCACGGCAAGCTGTTCTTCAAGGCGGTGAACCCCGGGCAGCAGTCGGAGGTCGCCCTGACCGCGGCCGCCGCCCGCATCGCCCCGGACCAGCTGGTGATGCCGCTGGCCGTCGAGCCGCTGCGCGGGTGGATGATCTCGCCGGACTACGGCGAGACCATGGCGCGGATCCCCAGTACCGACTACCAGCTGTGGGGCCGCATCCTGCGCGACTTCGCCCGGTTGCAGCGCCGGCTGGCCCCCCACGGCGACGAGCTCTTCGACGCCGGGCTCGGCCAGCTCGACCCGGCCTTCCTGCCCGGGTACATCGACGAGCAGCTGCTGCTGCACGCCTCCCTGCCGGCGGGGCACCCACTGCACCTGCCCGAACGCGATGCCGAGGACCTGCACCGGCAACTCGGCCCCGTCCGCGAGATGGCGGCGTTCCTGGCTGCCGGCCCGGTGCCGCTCTCACTCGACCACAACGACCTGCACCGGGGAAACGCCTTCCTGCCGGCCTCCCCGGAGGAGCCGCTGCGTTTCATCGACCTGGGCGACGCCTATTGGGCGCACCCCTTCGCCTCCCTGGCGATGCCGCTGGGCACCATGTCGAAGGAACTGGGCACGACGCCGGGGGACCCGCGGATCCGCACGGTGGTCAACGCCTACCTGCACGAGTGGCAGGACTACGGGTCGGTGGAGGACCTGCGGCACTACATCGAGCCGGCGCTGCGCCTGGGCAAGCTGCAGGCCCACGCGACGTGGATGCGGATGCTCACCGGGGCCAGCGACGCCGACCTGGAGCGGCATGCGGCGCAGGTGCTGCGTCCCCTGTCGGAGCTGGTCTCACCGTTGACCCTCTAGCGTGGCGGTCCCGGGTCACCGGGAGGCGCGGTCGACCCGGGGTCCGGCGCCGGGCGTTGGGGCCAGCAGCCGCGCTCGGCCAGGACGGTCGCCAGCACGCCGGCCCGGTCGGTCAGGATCCCGTCGACCCCCAGGTCCAGCAGCCGCTCCATGTCCGCGCGGTCGTTGACGACCCACACGTGGACCTGGAGCCCGGCCCGGTGCGCCTGGGCGATGAAGCGCGGCGTCACCACCCGGAGGCGTCCATGCCGTTCGGGGACCTGCAGGGCCGCCACGGAGGCCAGCCAGGGTCGGAGCAGGCCCATCAGGCCGACCTTGCCCAGCAGCACGGCCGCGGCGACCAGCACCCGGCCGGGGCTGGAGGCCACCGGTGCATCCAGCAGGCCCAGGACGCGGCGGCGCCGCACGTCGGAAAACGAGGCGACCAGCACCCGGTCGTGGGCCCGGTACCGGTTGAGCAGCGCGGCGAACGGCAGCACCGACTGCTCGTCCTTGAGGTCGACGTTGAGCCGGACGTCCGGCCAGGCGGCGAGCACGTCCTCGAAGCGCGGGATCGCGCGCCCGCCGACGGCGAGGCGGCGGATGTCGTCATAGGTGTGGTCCTCCACCCGGCCGGATCCGGTGCTGACGCGGTCGAGCGTCTCGTCGTGGAAGACCACCACGACGCCGTCGCGGGTGGTCCGGACGTCGAGTTCCAGGTAGCCGAATCCCCGCTCGACGGCGGAGCGGAAGGCCTCGAGGGTGTTCTCGCCGCCGTCGGGGGCGTCCCCGCGGTGGGAGAAGCCCAGGGGCCAGCGGGCACCCTGGGGGGCGGACGTAGGATTCAGGTACGGGAACCTGCTGGTTGGCGGAGTCCTCACCGTTCCGACACTACCCCGTGGGAGGTCCATCGTTGTCGTTGCCGAGCGTGTATTGTGCCGCCG
This sequence comes from Arthrobacter sp., assembly GCA_035571895.1. Classification (GTDB taxonomy): domain Bacteria; phylum Actinomycetota; class Actinomycetes; order Actinomycetales; family Micrococcaceae; genus Arthrobacter_H. Next base: position 43,036 of record DATNBS010000005.1, read on the forward strand.
GGACGCCGGGCCGCGATCCGGAGGCGAACCTGGAGCGGATCCGGCAGTGGGCATCCGAGGCATCTGCCGCCGGCGCCGGGTTGCTGCTGACGCCGGAACTCTTCGTGGCCGCCGAAGCCGGCGGGGAGGCCGTGGTGCGCGAACGGCTCCGGCTGGCCGCCCGCACGGCGGGTGTCGGCATCGTGGCCTCCACCCCCGAACGTACCGGAGAGAGAGTCTTCGTCGGAGCCGACTGGTGGGACGCCGCGGGGCAGCTGGTGGCGCACGTGCGCAAGCGGCGTCTTTCCGGGTGGCAGCGCTCCCGCGGGTTCTCGGGCTGGACCGGCCGTCCCGAGATCATTCGGGCAGTGGCATATACCCTCTGCGGAAACAATGGCCCGGTCGGTGTGGCCTTCGCCGAGGACGCCGCCGATCCGGCACAGGCCTACTTCCTGCGTGACCACGGCGTCCGCCCGGTGCTGGTCCTGGCCGCGACATCCACCGCCGTGCGGACGCTGGCACCGGCGCGGCCGTGGGGTGCGAAGCACACGGGGGCCCCCTTCCCGCAGGCCGGCCCGCTGCCCGAGCCCCTGCTGCGTCCCCTCCCGCGCTTCGCCGACGCCTGGTGGTCCCCCTCCATCCCGCGGGGCACGGCCGATCTCGGCTCGTAGCCGCCACGGCACCCGGGCCTCCGGCACTGCCGCGCCGGGAGCCGCGCCCCCGGGAACCGACACAGAGGGGGCTAGACCGGTTCGCCGGCCAGCAGGCGTTCGATGACCTGGGCGACCCCGTCCTCGTGCAGGGAGGCGGTCGTCCGCCCTGCGGCCTCCTTGGCCAGCGGGTGCCCGGAGTCCACGGCGTACCCGCGTCCTGCCCAGGCGAGCATCTGCACGTCGTTGGGCATGTCCCCGAAGGCGAGGACCTCGGCGGACGCGATCCCCAGGTCCCGGGCATAGCCGGCCAGGGTGACCGCCTTGTTGACCTCCGGGTGGGCCATCTCCAACAGCGCCACGCCGGGTGCGGAATGGGTGACGGAGACCAGGCCTGCCAGCTCCCGTTCGACGAGGTGCTGGAACGCCTCGGCGTCGATGCCGGTGGTCTTCGCCAGCAGCTTGACCACTCCCTCGGCATCGAGCCGGGAGGCCTCGAAGGGCGTCTCGGTGACCGCGGGCAGGGCGGTGGCCCGGTCGCGGTCGTCCAGGAACCCGGGTTCGAGCAGCAGGCCGGTGAGGGTTTCGGCGGCGAAGACCGCTTGAGGCTGGTGGATCCGGACCACGCGCTGGACCTCGGCAACGGCCGCGCCGGTGATGGTGTGGCTGGCCAGCACGCGTTCGCCCTCCAGGTCGTACACCAGGGCCCCGTTGGAGCAGATGACGGTCCCCAGGTGCCCGAAGGCCCGCTGGACCGGGTCCAGCCAGCGGAAGGGGCGACCGGTCACGAAGACCACCTGCAGCCCCGCCCGGCGGGCGGCGGCAAACGCGGCGACGGTGCGGGCGGAGATCGTCTCGTCGCGGTGCAGGATGGTGCCGTCGAGGTCGCTGGCGATCAGGCGCATGGCGGCGGTACGTGTCCCCCGGTCAGGAGATCTCGTCGCGGCGCGGCGGATTGGCGCCGGGCCGGGAGACGGTGACGGCGGCGGCACGGGTGGCGTAGTCGAGGATCTCGCGCAGCTGGCCGGGCGTCAGGTCGTGCAGGGCATCGCGGTGGGCGGCGCCGACGAGTTCGCGGTCCACCAGTGCCGAGAGCAGGGCGGACATGAACGAGTCGCCTGCCCCGACGGTATCGGCCACGTCGACGACGGGGGCCTGCACCTCGGCCGTCCCGGCGGCGACGACGCCGCGGGACCCGCCGGAGCCGTAGGTGGCCACGACCATCGCCGGCCCCAGGGCCAGCCACGCGCGGGCGGTCTCCTCGACGCTGCGTCCCGGGTAGAGCCACTGCAGGTCCGAGTCGCTGGCGCGGACCACGTCGCTGAGCACCACGAAGCGCTCGACCTGCTCGACGGCCTCCGCGTGGTGGGAGACGAAGCTGGGACGGACGTTGGGGTCGTAGGAGATGGTGGCGTGGGGGCGGGCCCGTTCGACGGCGGCCAGCACGGTGGCGGCCCCGGGTTCCAGGACCGTGGCGATCGACCCGGTGTGCAGCAGCTGGGCGTCGGCCAGGGCCGGCGCGGTGGCGACGTCGAACGCCGAGAGGTCCCAGGCCATGTCGAATTCATAGGTGGCGGCCCCCACCGGGTCCAGCGTGCCGTGGGCCGTGGAGGTCGGCAGCGCGTCGGGGGCCAGGACCTCCTGGACGCCGTTGGCGCTGAGGTGGCCGTGGATCATGCGCCCGTATTCGTCGTCGCCGTAGCGCCCGACGAAGGCGACCGGATGCCCCAGCCGGGCCAGCCCCACGGCGACGTTCATCGGGCTGCCCCCGACGTAGGCCTGGGGTGCGGCGATGCCGCCGGAGAGCACGTCAACGAGGGCCTCGCCCATAACAGTCAGCACCATTCAACCTTACCTGTGGTCGTGGGGAACGCCCGGTGCGTCCCGCCCTCGGTGTCCCCCGGCCGGGCCGCTACGCCGGAACGGCGAGTTCGGCCAGGGCCACCAGGCAAGCATCCCATGCCGGGGTCCCCGGGGTGATGAGCGCGTAGTGGTCCCCGGTGGTCCAGACCATGCGGGCGGGGTCGCCCTGCGCCCGGGCGGCGTCGGTGTAGGCCCGCGAGAGGGCCGAGGGCACGTCGGAGTCGGACTTGCCATGCAGGGCGATGACCGGGACTCCGATCGGCAGCATCCGCACCGGGTCGGCCAGCTGCCAGCGCCGGGCGTCCTCCTCGGCGGTGGCACCCATGAGCTTCAGGGCCGCGGAGTGGCTGAGCTTGAGCCAGCTGGCCATCCAGAGTTCCAGCACGCCGGCCTGGCTGACCACGCCGGCGACCTTCACCACCGGCCCGGCCCCGGGGGCCCCGGCCGGGAGCTTGTGCCGCCCGGCCGCCCAGGTCCCCAGATGTCCCCCGGCGGAGTGCCCCAGGACGACGACGTTGCCCGCCTCCAGCCCCGCCTGCTCCAGGGCCGGGCCCAGGGCATCGATGCCGGCGGCGACGTCCTCGAAGGTCTGTGGCCAGCCCCCGGCGTCCGGGCCGGGCTCGGCGGCGTCGGTGGTCCGCCGGTACTCCAGGTTCCACACCACCCAGCCGCGGCGGACCAGGTCGGCGGCCAGCGGACGGCCCAGCGACGCGTCGTAGCTGTCGCGCCAGAAACCGCCGTGGATGATGACGACGACGCCGGGCAGGCGCCGCTCGGAGGGGACGTAGAGTTCGGCGTACTGGCTCGGGTTCGGCCCGTAGTGGTGGAGGGCGTCGGGCTCGCGGGCCGGGGCCGCCTCGTCGTTCTCGGCCATGGTCTCAGCGCCCCGGGAAGGTGGGGGTGTCCTTGGCCAGGAACGCGCTGCGCCCCACGACGGAGTCCTCGGTGGCGAACGCCTCGCGGAAGCTCTCCACCTCGGCCTCGAGTCCCTCGGCGACGGGCAGCCCGTTGATCCGGTTCAGCGCCCGCTTGGTGTTGTCGACCGAGGTCGGCGCCTTGGCGGCGATCTCCGCGATGGTGGCCTTCGCCGCGGCGAGCAGGGCGTCGGCGTCGTCGAACAGCGCGTTGGCCAGGCCGATGCGCAACGCCTCCTCGGCGTCGATCCGGCGGCCGGTGTAGATCAGTTCCCGGGCGTGGCCGAGGCCGACGCGTTGTTGCAGCCGCACGGAGCCGCCGAATCCGGGGACCAGCCCCAGGTTGACCTCCGGCTGGCCGAAGCTGGCGGTTCGGCTGGCGTAGATGAAGTCGCAGGCCAGGGCCAGCTCGCAGCCGCCGCCGAGCGCGAACCCGTTGACCGCGGCGATGACCGGCACCGGCAGGGCCTCGAGCCGGGTGGTGACCGAGTGCATGCGCCGGGCGTAGGCCTCGGCCGCGTCGGCGCTCATGGAGTTCATCTCGCGGATGTCGGCTCCGGCGACGAACGCCTTGGCCCCGGCGCCGGTGAGCACGATGCCGCGCAGGGGCCAGTCCCCGTCGATGCCCACCCCGGCCAGGCGGTCGGTGAGGTCGAGCAGGTCGTCCACGACGGCCGACGCCAGGGCGTTCATGGCCTCGGGGCGGTTGACGGCCACCACCAGGGCGGGCCCGTCCTGCTCGACGAGCAACGTGTCGTAGCGGGCGAAATCCATGTGTGCTTCCTTCCGGGTCGTCATCGACCGGCGTGGGCCGCCAGTCCCCCCAGCATGTCAGAGTCGCGGCGGATGCTGGCGGAATTTGCGGAATTGGTTCAGTGAAGCCAGCGCGATGTACCAGAGCCTACGGGGATGGCGTTCTGCGCGGTAGAGCAGGGGGTTGGCGACCCGGTGGGCCCGCAGCAGCGCCCGGGCCTTCTCCCCGACGGGTCCGCGCAGCTGCCGGCGCAGCAGTGCCAGCGGCAGCACCGTGTAGAGGATGTGCTCGGAGGCCACCACGGGGGGTGCGTCGGGCCCGGCAGCCGGCAGCGCCCCGTCGTCGTACTCGGCGCCCAGGTACTCGCGCACGTAGAAGCGGGCCGCGTTGTGCCCGGCGGCGGTGAGGTAGTAGTGGTTGCGCCCCAGCCGCGGGTTGAGCTCGAAGAACTTCACGAGCCCGTCGCGGGGGTCCAGCTTGGCGTCGAACATGGCGAAGCCCGTCCAGCCGAGGTGTTCGAGGATGCGCCGGCCCTGGTCGGTGAACTCGGCGTTGACGTCGGTGACGATGGCCGCCGAGTTGCCCAGCACCAGCGGGGCGTGCTCCTCCACGACGACCTCCCCGTAGGCGGCGAAGCGCACCCGGGCGTCGCGGTCGGAGTAGAACGTGCACAGGCGCATGTTGGTGTCCCCGCCGGGGATGAGCTCCTGCAGGATGAACGGGCTGGCGTAGCCGGAGGCGCGGATGCGGGCGAGCAGGTCGTCCAGCTCGTCGGCGGTGTTGACGGTGTGGACCTTCTGCTTGCCGGTGAACCTGGCGTGCACCCAGGCGCTGGAGTCGGCGGGCTTGCCGATGAGCGGGAAGGGCAGGTCGGCCGGCAGCGGGCGCGGGGCGACCGGGTCGTAGGCCACGGTGAGCGGGTGCGGGATGTCCAGCTCGGCGCACAGGGCGTAGAAGTTCTGCTTCAGCGCGGCCCGTTCGATGACCGCGGTGTCCGGGTAGGGGATGGTGTACCAGGGTTCGAGCCGGTCCCGGTGGGTGGTGATGATGCCGACCTGCAGGTCCAGCGACCCGCAGAGCAGCAGCGGGCGGGGGCGGGCGCCGTCGGCGGTGAGCTCGCGGGCGAGGTCCAGCAGGTGCGCCACGACCGCCTCGGCGTCGGTCATGGTGCCTGCCGGGCGGATGTCGATGGCGACCGAGTGCTCCAGCACGCCGTTGCCTGCGGCGGGGACGGCGGCGCTGACGACGCCGTAGGCCTCGTGGAACTCGCGGGCCAGCGAATAGGTGCCGATGTCCCCGCCGAGGACGACCGGGACGAACGGCTGTGAATCCGGGATGTTCATGCCGACCAATGTATCGGGGCCGGCCGCGCCCGCCGAACCACGCCGGACCACTATGCAAGAAGTGTGTTGTGCAGCACAATGTCCAGAGGCAACCACGACGCCGCCCTGCGGCGCCGACCGCCACTCGCACCCGTCACCGCCGCTTGCCGGCCAGGCCATCTTTGGAGGCACGTTCCATGGGGTTCCTCGACAGATCACGTTCCATCGCTCCTCCTGGGTTCAACCGGTGGCTCATCCCGCCGGCGGCCCTGGCGGTGCACCTGTGCATCGGCCAGGCCTACGCGACCAGCGTCTACAAGACGGCGCTGATCGACCACTTCGCGGCCTCGCAGACGGCGGTCGGCATCATCTTCTCGATCGCGATCGTCATGCTCGGGCTCTCGGCCGCCTTCATGGGCACCTGGGTGGAACGCTCCGGCCCGCGCAAGTCCATGTTCGTCGCGGCCTGCTTCTGGGCCGCCGGGTTCCTGGTCGGCGCGCTGGGCATCTTCAGCGGCCAGCTCTGGCTGGTCTACCTCGGCTACGGCGTCCTGGGCGGCATCGGACTGGGCATCGGCTACATCTCCCCGGTCTCCACGTTGATCAAGTGGTTCCCGGACCGGCCGGGCATGGCCACCGGGATGGCCATCATGGGCTTCGGCGGCGGCGCGCTGATCGCCTCCCCGCTCTCCACGCAGCTGCTCAAGGCGTTTGATCCGGCCTCCGGGACCGAGGGCTGGGTGGCCAGCGGCGACGCGGTCGGCCGGCTGTTCGTCACGCTGGGCATCGTCTACTTCATCGTGATGATGTACGGCGTCTTCAGCATCCGCGTCCCCGCCGAGGGCTGGCGCCCGAACGGCTGGGATCCGTCGCAGGTGAAGCACTCGGACCTGGTCACGCGCAACCACGTCTCGGCCGCCAATGCCATCAAGACCCGGCAGTTCTGGCTGCTGTGGACGGCGTTGTTCCTCAACGTCACCGCCGGCATCGGCATCCTGGAACAGGCCTCGCCGATGATCCAGGACTTCTTCCGGGCCGGTGACGGCGTCTCGGCGGTCTCCGCCGGTGTCGCCGGCGGCTTCGTCGGCCTGCTCTCGATCGGCAACATGGCCGGGCGCTTCGCCTGGTCGAGCACCTCGGACGTGATCGGGCGCAAGAACATCTACATGGTCTACCTCGGGGTCGGCGCGGTGCTCTACGTCATCCTCGCCTTCCTGGGCGGATCCAGCACGCTGCTGTTCATCCTGCTGGCGTTCGTGATCATCAGCTTCTACGGCGGCGGCTTCTCCACCGCTCCGGCCTACCTGAAGGACCTCTTCGGGACCTTCCAGGTCGGGGCCATCCACGGGCGGCTGCTCACCGCCTGGTCGGCCGCGGGCATCGCCGGGCCGCTGATCGTCAACGGCCTGCTGGACGCCCAGGGCAAGCCCGGCACGATGAACGCGCACAACTACCTGCCGGTGCTGCTGACCATGGTGGCCCTGCTCATCGTCGGCTTCGTCGCCGCCCTGCTCATCCGACCCGTCGATTCCCGGTTCCACGAACCCGAGCTCCACACCGCCACGACCAGCGCCGAGGAGGCCTGATGGACAGCACGTCCCGCACCCCCGAACACGTCCCCGTCAATGTCGCCCCGGGCCGGCTGGTCTTCGGCTGGCTGCTGGTGGGTGTGCCCCTCGTCTACGGCATCGTCACCACGCTCTCCCGGGTGGGACAGCTGTTCCAGTAGCCCAGCCCGTCCCCGCGCGGCCCGCCATCGGTCGACGGCGGCGGGCTGCCGGGCGACGGGCTGCCGGACGATCAGACCGGCAGCTGGCCGTCGGTCAGCCGTGCCTCCAACGCGGCCCGGACCTCGTCGACGAGGACCTGCATGTGCGCCTCGGCACCGGGTCCGTCCGCGGTGGCCACCGCGGCGGCCACGGCCTCGTGTTCGGCCAGCGCCTTCTCACGGGGCTGGAACGGCATCATGCCCTGGTGCGTGCGGCCGGCGAGGACCTCGGCGACGACGCCGTCGAGTTCGGCGAACATGGAGTTGCCGCTGGCGTGGAGCAACAGCGAGTGGAAAGCGATGTCGGCTTGGAGGAAGCCCTCCAGGTCCCCGGCTTCGCCGAGCCGGCGCAGCTCGGCGGCCAACCGGAGGATCTCCTCCCGGTCCGGGTCCGGCGCCCGCCGGGCGGCGCCCGCGGCAGCGAGGGGCTCAACGGCTATGCGCAGCTCGGTGAGCTCGGTGAACTGGCGTTCGCGGCCGGGCCCGGCCAGCCGCCAGCGGATGACCCGCCGGTCATACGCGTTCCAGAAGCGCGGCTCCTGCACCACCAGGCCCACCCTCCGCTTGGCGTAGACCATCCGCAGCGACTCCAGGACCTGCATCCCGTCGCGCATGACCGTCCGGGAGACCCCGAAGCGGGCCTGCAGCGCCTCCAGCGTCAACCGGTCCCCCGGCCGCAGCGTGCCGTCGGTGATCTCGCGCCCGAGCGCCTCGACAATCGGTTCCTGGAGCACTGTCGCGACGGCCGGAATCTGCATGGAGACCATCCTAGGTCGCCCCCGCAGCGAGACTCGTCACAATTGGTACTATCTTTGCACCGGGTTAAGGTGTTATCTTTTTCCCACCCGCTGATCCACCAGCAGGCCAACGACGTCCGTCCAGGAGATCACATGCCGCCACCGGTATCCCCGGCCCCCGCCACCCATCTGGTGGTGATGGGCGTTTCCGGCTCCGGGAAGACCAGCGTCGCCGCCCACCTGGCCGCACTGCTCGGCTGGCCCGCCGCGGAGGCGGACGACTTCCACCCGCCGGCCAACATCGCGAAGATGGCCGCAGGCATCCCGCTGGACGACGCCGACCGCCTGCCCTGGCTCGAGACGCTGCGCGACTGGATGGACCGGCACGTGGGCACGTCCTCCGGGACCGTCGTCACCTGCTCGGCCCTGAAGAAGAGCTACCGCGACCTGCTCAACCAGGCCACCGGCGTCGTGCGCTTCCTGCACGTCCAGGTGGACCCCGACCTGCTCGCGCGTCGCCTCGAGGCCCGCACCGGCCATTTCATGCCCGGCACCCTGCTGGCCAGCCAGCTCGCCACCCTCGAGCCCCTCGGGCCCGACGAGGACGGCATCACGCTCGTGAACGACACCACGCCTGCGGACCTGGCCCACCGGGCCGTCGCCGCCCTGGACCTGGCCTTCGCGGCCACCACCGCCTCATCCGCTCCCCAACCCCGACCGGAGAACCCATGACCATCGAGAACTGGACCCAGACCCTGGGGGCCGGACCGTTGCTCGGCATTGCCGCCGTGGCGATCGTCGTCCTGCTCCTGCTCATCATCAAACTACGGCTGCACGCCTTCGTGGCCCTGATCCTGGTCAGCCTGCTGACCGCCTTCGCCACCGGCATCCCCGCCGGCAGCGTCGTCTCCGTGCTCACCGACGGCTTCGGCTCCACGCTGGCCTCCGTGGCCCTGCTGGTCGGCCTCGGCGCGATGCTCGGGCGCATCGTGGAGACCTCGGGAGGTGCGAAGGTCCTGGCCGACTACCTCATCCGCGTGTTCGGCGAAAAGCGGGCTCCCTTCGCCCTCGGCATCGCCTCGCTGATCTTCGGCTTCCCGATCTTCTTCGACGCCGGACTGGTCGTCATGCTTCCGGTCGTCTTCGCCGTCGGCCGCCGGCTCGGCGGCGGCGTGCTGCTCTACGGCCTGCCGGCCGCCGGCGCCTTCTCCGTCATGCACGTCTTCGTGCCACCGCACCCCGGTCCGGTGGCGGCCGCCCAGTTCTTCGACGCGAACGTCGGCTACGTGCTGCTCATCGGCCTCGTGGTGGCCCTGCCCACCTGGTACCTGACCAGCTACCTCTTCGGCAAGTGGGCCGGGCGCAAGTGGGAACTGCCGATCCCGTCCCTGCTGGGCGAGGCCGACGCCGAACACGAGGCCAACCCGCCGGCCTTCGGCACCGTCATCGCCGTGCTGCTGCTGCCCCTGGTGCTGATCTTCCTGAACACGGGGCTGAGCACGCTCGCCTCGGCGGGCGTCCTGTCCGAATCCGCCGCCGACTCCACCTGGTTCCAGCTGCTGAAGGCCATCGGCCAGACCCCTGTCGCGCTGCTGATCGCCCTGCTGGTCGCCGCCGTCGTCCTGGGGATGCGCCGCGGCATGGCCAAGACGGCCATCGAACAGGTCATGGAGAAGGCCCTGGGCCCCGTCTGCTCGGTCATCCTCATCACCGGCGCCGGCGGCATGTTCGGCGGCGTCCTGCGCACGTCCGGCATCGGCGACGCCCTCGCCGACGTCCTCGGGGACCTCGGCGTCCCGCTGATCCTGGCCGGATTCCTCATCTCCGGCATCCTGCGCGTGGCGCAGGGCTCGGCAACCGTCGCCCTGACGACCGCCGCCGGGCTGCTGGCCCCCGCCGTGGCCGCCGCCGGCCTGAACGAAATCCAGCTGGCCACGATGGTCGTCGCCGTGGCCGCCGGCTCCGTGATCATCTCGCACGTGAACGACTCCGGGTTCTGGCTGGTGGGACGCTTCTTCGACATGGACGTGAAGACGACCCTGAAGACGTGGACCGTGCTGGAAACGCTCATCGGCGTGGCCGGATTCGTGATCGCCGCCGTGGTCTTCGGGTTCGCCTCGATCGGCTGACCCGACGGACCGCCCCGGCCCCGTGCCGCCGCCCACCCGCGGCGGCCCGGGGCCTTGCCGCGTCCGGCACCGGTGGCTGGGTGGCAGGGTCGGCCGGCGTCGGGTACCGGGCCGGATACGGGGCCGGGTGGCGCACCCAGCAGCTAACGGCGGCCGCGTGAGGGGCCGCCGCGGCGCTTGCCGCCACCGGAATCGGCTCCGCCCTTGCCCCCGGGGCGGGGGCCCGTCTTGCGGTCACCACCTCGCGGGGCCTCCTGCGGGGCGCGCTGGCGCTGCCGCTGGGCCTGGAGCGCCTCGCGCTGTTCGCGTTCGCGCACCGAGGGTTGGCGGGACGAATTCGCCCCGCGGCCGCGCACGATCCCGATGAATTCCTGGACCCGCACATCCTCGGGCTCGTCACCCACCGGCTTCAGCCAGGCGATGCCGATCCGCGTCGACGGTGCCCCGGACACCACCTTCTGCACCACGTCCTTGCGCCGGTGCAGCCTGCCGACCGACATGGGGACCAGCAGCAGCCCGGCGCCCGAACCGACGACCTCCAGGGCCATGGCGACACCGCCGACGGCCGGAGGGTAGTCGGCCGGATCCAGCCAGGACTCCCCCGCGAGGTCGCCGAGGGGCACCTCGTCGTCGTAGAGCTCGATGCCGTGGTCCCGCGGGGCGCACACCACCGGCAGCTCCTCGTAGAGCGGGATGACGTGGGTGACCGCATCGGCGGGCTTCGTCCCGTCGGCGAAGCGCAGGAAGACCAGGTCAGCCGTCCCCGCGGCGAGCAGGGCGCGGGGGTCGTCCCCGCCGTCGTACATCCGGGCCTGGACCGGGACGTCGGGCTGGCGCTCGCGCCAGCGGTCCAGCCACTTGCCCGGGGTCACGCCGGGTACGTAGGCAATTCTGAGCTCGGCCACGGACGCAAGCCTACCCGCAGCCCCACCGACCGGTACGCTGGTTTCATGAGCCAGAAATCCCCGCAGAGCATGAAACCGGCCACTGCCGCCAAGAAGCTGGGCGTCTACCTGCCCGCCACGCCTGCCGAGTTCCAGGAGGGCCCGGTCACCCGGGACGCCCTGAACGAATTGATGAACGACCCGCCCGAATGGCTCGTCGACTTGCGCCAGAACGGGCCGCACCCGCGCCCGGTGGTCGCCCAGAAGCTGAACGTGAGCATCTCCGGGCTCGCCCGCGGCGGGGTGGAGGAGG
>DATNBS010000006.1:0-3978 GCA_035571895.1 Arthrobacter sp.
CCGACCGGCACCCCCATGCCGGCGGCCCCCACCACTACGCGGCTTACCTGGAGGACGCCGACGGGTTCGAGGTCGAACTCGTCGCCGACACCGCGCGCCCACCGGCAGCGGACGGGCTCCGGGGCGGGGACGGCTGATTGAAGTCGTCTAGTTTCCCGTGGCCGCGAAGCTGTGGTCTTCGGGCAGGATGATGTTCAACTGGTGCGCCTTGCGACCGGTGGCCGGAACCAGCTCGGCCTCCCACTTCTCCTGGGCGGCCTGCAACAGGGCGGCCGGCGTCTTCGGGGCGGCGCGACGCTGCAGCAGGTGCCGGACGAGTTCGCCGCGGGTGTGCTTGGCGAAATGCGAGACGACCTTGCGCTGGCCCCCGCGCAGCTGGAACACCGAGACGGCGACCGTGGCCTCCGGCGGGGGAGTGAACGCCGCGGCGTAGGTGCTCGAGCGGCAATCCACCACCAGGCCCTCGGCCGCCCGCTCACCCAGGACCGGATTCAGCCGGGCCTTCCACCAGCTGGCCAGCTTGCCGATGCCCGGCAGGTTGACCGACATGCCCAGCCGGTAGGCAGGGATCCGGTCCCCGAACCCCACGGCGCCCCACAGCGCGGAGATGACGACGACGGCGGAATCCGCCTTCCGCCGTTGGGCCGGGGCCAGCGTGGGGTAGCCCAGCGCCTCGTAGAGCACGCCGGTGTAGACGGAGTGGGCCGGTGCCGCCGGCTCGTGGTGCAGCGTGATGTTGCGGGTGACCTCGGAAGCGAGCGAGGCGCCGACCCCCAGGACATCGTGGGCCCGCGGCGAGGCGGAGACGTCGGCGAGCGCGGCGAGCACCTCGGCGCGGGCCGGAGCCAGCTCGGGAAAGGCGAGCGCATCGGCGTCGTACATCTGGCCCGAGGTCGCGGGTTGTTTGCCTTCGGAAGGGGGAAGCAGGATCAGCACCCATCGATCCTAGCGGTGTGGGCTCGTCGTGTGAGGAGGGGTGTGCGGAGGGTGCCTGCACGCCTGTATAGTGGCGGGCTGGACGAGATGGGGGACCATCGCCAGCCGCCTTCGCGGCCCGCCACGGCGTCCGGGATCCGTCCACCGCACGCAACCGGTGACAAGACGAGAAACGGTGATCCACCCTGCACAACCGCCGAAATCCAGTACTCGACGCGGCCAAGGGGGCCCTGATCCTGCTGGTGGTCCTGGGCCATCTCCTGGAGCGGGCCGACCCGTCGGAGGCGCTCGCCACCCACGCCCTGACCACGGGCATCTACGCCTTCCACATGCCGGCCTTCGTCTTCCTGGCCGGCATCACCTCCAAACCCCGCGGCATCGCCCGGCGGTGCCTGCAGTTCCTGACCCTGCTCGCCGTCTTCCAGATCGCCTACTTCCTGGCCCAGCACCTGTCGGGATCGGGCGAATCCTTCCGCTGGGTGACACCCGACTGGCTGCTGTGGTTCCTGCTGTCCATGACCTGCTGGACCCTGCTGACGCCGCTGATCGCCCGGTTCCCGCGGGCGGGCCTGGCCCTGTCCGTGGCGGTCTCGCTCACGGCGGGGATGGGCGATGCCGTGGGGTATCCCTTCAGCCTGTCCCGCACGCTGGTGTTCCTGCCGTTCTTCGTTGCCGGGTTCACCCACGGCCAGAAGGCCCTGCGGTGGATTGACCGCCTGGGCCTGCGGGGCCGGGCCGTGGTGGCCGGTGTCGCCCTGGCCGTGTTCGCGGCCCTTCTCGCCTGGTCGCCGGACCACGACTGGTTCTACGGGAGCAAGGGCTTCGACGTCCTGGAGGTCTCCGACCTGTCCGGGGTGGCTCACCGGGCGGTGCTGACGGTGTGTGCGGCGGTGCTGACCGCCGGCCTGCTGGTCCTGATGCCCCGCACGCCCACCGTGCTGAACCGGTTCGGCCAACGGAGCCTGTCGATCTACCTGCTGCACGGTTTCGTGGTCCTGCTGGCCGCCCCCTCCGTCCTGGCGATGGCCCAGGACAACGTCTACGTGGCCGTGGGGATCCTGGCCGTCCTCGCGGCCGGGATCGCGCTGCTGACGTCGCTGCAGCCCGTCCACCAGGCCATCGGCAGCATCGGCGCGTTGCTCCTGCCGCTGGTGGAGCGGCCCGGTCCGTCCGTGCCCGCGGCGGCGGCCACTGCGGCGGTGTCCCGCGTGGAGGACGCCGGGCAGGCGGCGGAGGCCGTGGGGTCGGGCGATGCCCTGGACCGGACCGGTGCCGACGAGCGGGTCGAGGTCGGTGCGGGCTCGGTGCACCGGTAGGATGGTGTGCGGACGGGATGGCTGGACGATCGCGTGTCGCGTAAGCGGCCCGAGGAACGTCCGGGCTCCGCAGAACAGGGTGGTGGGTAACGCCCACTCGGGGTAACCCGCAGGCCAGTGCCACAGAAAACAGACCGCCCGCCTCGTGCGGGTCAGGGTGAAACGGTGGTGTAAGAGACCACCAGCACCCCCGGTGACGGGGGTGGCTCGGTAAACCCCACCCGGAGCAAGGCCAGACAGGCTGCGTCATGAGGACTGTTCGCCCCAGTAGCCGGGTAGGCCGCTCGAGGGCATCGGCAACGATGCCCCTAGATGGATGATCGTCACCGGCAGCCGGGTAACCGCTGCCGGCACAGAACCCGGCGTACAGGCCATCCCGTCCCCCAACCATGGCCTATACGCCGGGTTCCGTGCTGCGCTCCCGAGTTGCGCGTCACGTTGACACCGTGGATGTCGCCATTTCGACGACGCAGAGTCCGTCCAGGGCCTTCCAGATCCGGACGCAGCGGGGCGCGCGCAAAACGTTGCCATCGGTGGTCTTGACCTGCTCCGGGAACGCTTCGACCATGGAAGCAGGCGGTCGACGAAGACCGACCACGCGCCTCGCCGCCGTCGGCCACGAGGGGTCATCCGGACCCCGCGGGCCCAGGATCCTCGGGGAGGCGACCGTCATGGCCGAGCAGATGCAGATGAACGGGATCGGTGTTGCGGAAATGCAGCATGCGGCCCTCGGGGAGGCCCGGCGCCTGATGCGCGAGGCCAAGGGGGACCGGAGGGCGGCGGCGCAGCTCGTCTACGACCTGCTGGTCGAACGCGGCTGGCTCTCGGGCGGTGAACGCGACGTGCTGGTGAAGATGCTCGAGGTCGGTCCCGCGGGGAAGGGGTCCGCCGAGGCCCAGTACCGCGAAGTGCGCCGCATGCACGACGGGCTGATCGTCTCCGGCGGCGCCAGCCCCGTGGCCTTGGCGTTGGCCTCGGGGGTGGTCGGCTCCTACGAACCGGTGGACGCCGGGGACGGGACGGTCTCGGTGATGGCGGCCAGCAAGCGGAACTACCAGGCAGTGCTGGGCGCGGCGGGTGCCGTCATCGGCGGTGCCTTCGGCGGGGGACTGGGAGCGGCCGCCGGCGGGGCCATCGGCGGCGTGATCGGCTACATCGTCGACGACTGCAAGGACTGACGGAGGATCTCCCGATTACCAGGGGCGCGGCCCCGGCCTCGGATCCCCGATGACCGGGCCGCGTTCCACCTCGTCGTCCGGCTCCCAATCGTCCGGGTGCACCCCGGGCGGGAAGTCCCCTGGCATGGTCGCCCGCCCCGTTCCGTCCCGTGGACCTCTCCCGCCACGACGTGACTCCGCGCGGCCCTGGGCCAAATCCGCTGCCAGGATGGCCAGCGACCGCTCGACGTTCGTCTTGTTCATCAAAACTCCCAGCAGACGCGCAACCGGCCCCGCCCGAGGTGAAGGGGCGGAGCCGGTTGATGGGGCGCGGTATGGGGGGAACCGCGCCGGCGGCGCAAGAGACGGGGCGCCGCTGGAACGAGTCTAATCGAAAATGTGTTCGAATCAAAGGGGTTGTCGGGCAAGGAAACGCCGGACAGGGAAAAAGGGATGCGGCGCATCCCTTCCATTTTCAATCTATCGCGTCCAGGGGGCCTTGCCGCAAGGCCCCCGGCGTGCGGAAAAATCAACGCTTCAAGACCCGGATCCGCGGAGAAGGAGCCCCT
>DATNBS010000007.1:0-6543 GCA_035571895.1 Arthrobacter sp.
CCAGCCACGGTGGCGTGGATGACGCCCGCGACCTCCGCGAGCGGGCCACCTACGCCCCGGTCCGGGACCGCTACAAAATCTTTATCATCGACGAGGCCCACATGGTCACCTCGGCCGGGTTCAACGCCCTGCTGAAGATCGTCGAGGAGCCGCCGGAGCACATCAAGTTCATCTTCGCGACCACCGAGCCGGACAAGGTCATCGGGACCATCCGCTCGCGCACCCACCACTACCCCTTCCGCCTCGTCCCGCCCGAACCGCTGATGGCCTACCTGGAGCGGCTCTGCGCCCAGGAGGACGTCGCGGTCGCCCCGGGTGTGCTCTCACTGGTCATCCGCGCCGGCGGCGGATCGGTCCGCGACTCGCTGTCGGTGCTGGACCAGCTCATCGCCGGCGCCGGACCCGACGGACTGGACTACGAGCTCGCCGTCTCCCTGCTCGGCTACACGCACGCCTCCCTGCTGGACGACGTCGTCGACGCCATGGCCGCCCAGGACGCCGCCACCGTCTTCGCCGCGGTCGACCGGGTCATCCAGACCGGACACGACCCGCGCCGCTTCGTCGAGGACCTGCTCGAGCGCTTCCGCGACCTGATCATCGTCAAGGCGCTGCCCGAGAACGCCGCCCAGGTCCTCCGCGGCCTGCCCGAGGACCAGCTGCACCGGATGAACCAGCAGGCGTCCCTGCTCGGCCACGCCGAACTGAGCCGCAGCGCCGACGTCGCCAACCAGGCGCTGACCGAGATGACCGGCGCCACCAGCCCGCGCCTGCACCTGGAACTGCTCTGCGCGCGGCTGCTGCTCCCCGCCTCGGACGCCACCGAACGCGGCATCAACGCCCGGGTGGACCGCATCGAGCGCCGGCTCAGCTACGCCGGGGACGTCCCCGAGGTCCCCGCAACGGTACCCGCGGCCACCGGCATCACGGCCATGCCAGGGCACGACGGCGGTGCCTCCCCAGTTGCCACGGGTTTCGAATCCGCTGGCAGTCCCCTGGGAGGACCCCAGGGTGGAGGCCCCCAGGGTGCCGCCGCCGTCCGCGAGGCATTGCGCGCGGCTCGTGGCAAGGACCAGCCCGCGGCACCCGCCGCCACATCCCCTGCAGCACCGGCGGAGGCACCGGCAGCGGCTCCTGCAGCAGGGTCCACACCAGCAGCGGAAGCGGAACCGGTTCCGGCGCCCGAACCGGTCCACGCACCGGCAGCAGCCGAGGCAGCAGCCGAAATGACGGAAACCGCCGCAGCCGCGCCTGCTCATTCGTCCGTCGACACGTCCGGCGGCACGTCCCGCCCCGCGCCGGACGAAGCCTCCGACGAGCCGACCACCCCGGGCACCGGAGACGAACGCTGGACCTCCGACGGCCCGGCAGCGGCGGCCCCGCCGGCACGAACCGCGGCGCCCCAGCCGTCCCCCGACTGGGGCGGCACCTGGGGTCCCGTCGAGGACGAGCCCGCCCGGCCGGCAGCACCGTCCGCCCCCGGGAACGAACCCACCACCGCTCCGACCGGCACCCAGGACCCACGCCAACCCGAGGCCGGTGACCGCACCCCAACGGAGCCAACGCGTCCCACGGTGCCGACCCCCACCGACGACGCCCCGCCGTCCGGGAACGCACCCCAGAATTCCGGCACCAGCGACGCGGGCACCAGCGACGGGGGCACCAGCGATTCCGGTGGTGCCGCCGGATCCGTGGAGATGTTCCGCAGGGCCTGGCCGGAGATCATGGATGCGCTGCGCGAGGAGAAGAAGTTCGTCTGGCTGACGATCCAGCCGCATGCCTCCCTGGCCGGGTACGACGGCCGGACCCTCACCGTCGCCTTCGCCAACCCGGGTCCGATGAAGGCGTTCTCGTCCAAGCAGGACAACATCGAGCTGCTGCAACGCAGCATCCACAAGGTCCTGGGGCTGGCCCCCGAGATCGTCATCACGGCCGGGGGTTCCGCTCCGGCGGGTGGTTCTGGCCCAAAAGCTGAGCGCCGGCCAGCGCCGGCGTCCCGCGGTCCCGTAGCAGCGCCCCGCGCCCAGGATGAACCGCCGCGCCCGTCCCCCGCCACCGCGCAGAACCAGCAGGACCGGCAACCGGACGCCTCCCGGGAGCCGTCGCGGCAGGTGTCCGACGCGAACAACGGCGGGTCGGCCTCCGCGCCATCTGCCTCGCCGGCTGTCATGCCGGGTGCCGCGCCGCGCCCTGAACCCACTGCCGCGCCACGCCCTGGCCCCTCCACTGGACGCCCCGACCGGCCGACCGAGACCCAGCAGCCCGGCGGCCACGGTGCTCCCGCTGCCCCGGCACCTCCTGCCGCTGCCCCGCGCCCCGGCACCGCCGCCCCCGCTCCGGCTGCCCCACGCCCCGCGGCTGCCGCCCCGGCTGCGGATGATGCGCCGCGTCCTGATGTGGCGACTCCTTCGGCAGCCCCGACGCCGGACCGGCCGGCGACAACCGGTCCGGCCGCCGCCCTCCGGCAGCGCCGTGCCGCGCCGCAGCCCAACCGGCAGCAGCGGCCGTCGGCCGCCCCGTTCCCGGATGACGGACCCACGGGTTTCGGGCCCGAGCCCGAGGACGACGGCGGCTACGACTGGGGCAGCGACAACGTCCCCACCGCGCCGTGGGATGCCCCCCCGCCTCCCGCCACCCCCGCGCCCAGCCCGGCAACCGCCGCACCGGCCACCCGCGGCGGGACCGATCCCGACGGCGAGACCTGGCAACGTCCCGCCGGCCCGGCGCCGGTCGAACCCACCGCGTCAGGCCATCGGGGAGCCCAGCCCGACCGGGCGGCCGCCGTCGCGTCCCGTGACCTGTCGGCAGCACCGGCACCGGGTGGCCCGGCCGCTCCGGCACCGGGGGCTCCCGTGGCACCGGTTCCGGGCGCGGGACCGGCACCGGCAGCGGGTGCCGGCGCACCGCCGTCGTCCTCGGTGCCACCCGACGGGGCACCGCAGCAGGTGCCGGGCAAGCCGATGAGCCGGTACCAGCAGCTGCTCAACCAGGCCAGGGTCGGGGAAGCACGGTCCGGCGGGCCCACTGCGGGTGCGAGGCCCGGCGGCGGGGCAGCAACGCAGACCGGCCCGGGGGACGTAGAATCGAGGTACGTTGAGGACATTCCCAGCGATGATGACATCTCCATCGAGGAATCCGGGGTGGTCGGCCGGTCGGCGATCGAACGCCTGCTCAACGGCCGCCTGATCGAGGAGCGCAACCACGACGGCACCCCGGTCATCTAGATCCTCTCCGGTCGGTCCTTCCGGCCGGTTCCCCTTGGAGCCGTCATCCGATAGTGCAGTGTGAGGTTTCGTGTACGAAGGTGCAGTCCAAGAGCTGATCGACGAGTTCGGTCGGCTGCCCGGCATCGGCCCCAAGTCCGCCCAGCGGATCGCCTTCCACGTCCTGGAGGCCGACCCGGAGGACATGAACCGGCTCGCCGATGCCATCCGCGCGGTCAAGGACAAGGTGAAGTTCTGCTCGGTGTGCTTCAACGTCACCGAGGACGAGACCTGCAACATCTGCCGTGATCCCCGCCGCGACGACACCGTGCTGTGCGTGGTGGAGGAGTCCAAGGACGTCATGGCCGTGGAGCGCACCCGTTCCTTCCGCGGCCGCTACCACGTGCTCGGCGGGTCCATCAATCCCATCGCCGGGGTCGGGCCAGACCAGCTGCACATCCGCGAGCTGCTCGGGCGCCTGCACGACGACAAGATTTCCGAGGTCATCATCGCCACCGACCCCAACCTGGAGGGCGAGGCAACGGCGACCTACCTGGCCCGCATGCTCTCCACGATTGGCATCAAGATCTCGCGCCTGGCCTCGGGCCTGCCCGTGGGCGGGGACCTGGAATACGCCGACGAGGTCACCTTGGGGCGGGCCTTCGAGGGTCGCCGCGTCATGTCCTGAGGCATGTCCCCGGGCACAACCACGGCATGTCCGCAGAGGACCCGGACCGCTCCGGCGGCACCTGAACGGGCTAGTTCCTGAACCGCTCCGCGATCGACTGCAGCCGGTCCCGGTAGGACCCCCACCATCCTGCGTCGCCGGGGGGCAGGTTCCCGTTGCGCGCCGTCAATCCGGCTTCCCCGTCGATGGCCTCCCGGACGATGTCCGCATGCCCGGCGTGCCGGGCGGTTTCGGCGATCATGTGGACCAGGAGCAGCTGCAGGGTCGTGTGCCCGCGTTCGGGCCCCCACCAGGGGACGAACCCCTCCGCGTCGAGGTCCAGGGCCGCGATCGTCTCATCGGCGTGGCTGCAGGCGCGGCGGTAGAAGGCGATCACCCCGTCGGCGCTCTCCTCGGCCGTGGCGAACATGTCGGCGTTGTCCTCGGCGTCGTCCTCCGCCCAGGGCATGGGCTCGGGTGCCGGCCGGCCGAGGACGTCCCCGAAGTAGTCGTACTCGACAGTCCCCAGGTGCTTGAGCAGGCCCAGCAGGTTGGTCCCGGTGGGCGTGAGCGGGCGGCGCAGGTCGTACTCGCCGAGGCCATCGACCTTCCACAGCAGCGCATCGCGTTGGTTCTGCAGGTACCGGGTGAGCGTCTCCTTGTGCGTCAGCATGAGCCCAGCGTAGGCCGTGGCGGCCGGGGGCGCAGCAGGCGACGGGGCGTCAGGCGATGATCGGGCCCAGCCGCTGTTCGCCTTCGTTCAGGTCGACCTGGGCGGTGGCCACTGGCTCGGGCAGCCGGCCTGTCAGCCGGTTGACCGTGTCGGTGAAATGCGCCGCCAGTTGGGCCACCGCGCCCTCGCCGTTGCCCGCGCAGATCAGCTCCAGTCGTTCCTGATGGACCCCGTGGACATCGGTGCGCACGATGTAGCCCTCCGGGTGCCCGAGGCTGGCCAGCCGGGTCTCCATGACCAGCGTCCCCATGAACCGGGCCAGCCGCTGGTTCCCCGCGGCCTGGACGGTTTCGAAGTGCAGTTCCAGGTCCAGGTCCCCGATGCCCCGGGGGCTCGTGGACCGTCCGGCCTGTCGTCCGAGTCCTTCGAGCCGCTCGAGGAGAGTCAGCGCCCGGGCCAGTCGGCGCCGTCGTTCCCTGACGCTGCCCAGTGCGGCCACGGTGCGGATCGCGGCCGCCTCGATGGTCAGGCGGGTGGCGTACAGGGACGCCAGGTCGTCCACGCCGACCGTTGCCACGCGCAGCCCCTGTCCCGGGCGGGCGATCAGCAACCCGTCCTGGACCAGGCGCTGGGCCGACTCGCGGAGGGATCCGCGGCTGACGCCGAGCTGTTCGGCCACCGCCGCCTCGTGGATCTGGGAGCCGGGCATGAGCAGCCCCTCGTAGATCGCGTTGCGCAGCTGGACGGTGATCAGGTCGACGGTCGAGGAACGCTGGACACGTGCCATCCCCGGCGCCATCGAGTGTTCGGCCGTGGGCATGGGAGCTCCGTTCTGGGACAGGGACGGGGACGGGAACCGGGCCCGAATTCCAGGTTCCGGCCCGCCGCTGCTCGATCGTAACTTAATCGTGACGGTTACCCCCGGGCGGGGTGGCACGCCGATCCACCGGTGCCGGGGCGACGGAAACCGCGCCAACCTGCGGTTCTTCCGGTGCCGGCACCACCTCTTGTAGACAATCCGACGTCTGGAACGTCGGATTGTCAATTGACTTGTTCATGACTAGCGTGATTTACACCACTCAGCACCATCGGTCGGGTCCGCCCGGCCGCCTCGTCTCCCCGGGAGGCGCGGCAGGCCGGGCACCCGTGACCTGAAAGAGGTACATCATGATCCGCACGTTCCGCCGCCGGCTGCTGGTATCCGGCGCCGTCCTGGCCTCCCTGTCGCTCGCCCTCACCGGGTGCGGCGGCTCGACGACGACCGAAGGCGCCGAAGGCGGCAACTCGTCGGTCGCGGCCGGCGAGGGCCACCTGCAGTCCCTGAAGGACAAGGGCGAGATCACCGTCGCCATCGCCGGGGAGGCCCCGTATTCCTACGAGAAGGACGGCAAGGCCACCGGTGCGACCATCGCCCTGGCGAAGAAGATCTACGGTGGAATGGGCATCGACAACGTCAAGACCGTCCTGGTCGACTGGAACAGCCTGATCCCCGGCCTCACGGCCGGTCGCTTCGACGCCGTCAGCGCCGGCATGTCGATCCTGCCGGATCGCTGCGCCAACGCCGACTTCGCCGATCCGGCCATCATGTACACGACCGCGTTGATGGTCCAGAAGGGCAACCCGAAGGGCCTGACCGACCTCGATTCCGTCAAGGAGAAGGAAGACGGCGGCGAGGACATCAAGCTGGCCGTGCTCGCCGGCGGCATCGAGGCCGGCTACGCCAAGTCGCTGGGCTTGAAGGTCCAGTCGGTCCCGGACGCGCAGACCGGCATGGACACGGTGAACAACGGCCGCGCCGACGCGTTCGCGATGACCGCGATCTCGCTGAACTTCATGGCCGACCAGAACCCCGACGCCAGCGTCGAGGTCACGGACGCCTTCGTGCAGGACATCGACGGCACCCCCCAGATCGGCGCAGGCACGGCCGTCTTCGCCCAGGGCGACGACGAACTGCGCGAGGCCTACAACGAGGGCCTGGCCAAGATCACCGAATCGGAGAAGAC
>DATNBS010000008.1:0-9287 GCA_035571895.1 Arthrobacter sp.
GTAGAGGAAGAACCCCGCGACCGCCGCGACGAAGAGTGCCCCGAGGGAGATGAAGAGCCGGTTGCGCAGCTCGATCAGGTGTTCCTTGAGCGCCATCCTCCCCTCGGGGTTGGACTTGCGCCCTGATTTTTGCGCCACAGAGGACTAGAGCTTGGGTCCGCGGTGGTCGGGATCGACGACCTTGCCTTCGACGGTCTCGTCCGTGGACGTCGGATCCTTGGGATCGTCGTCCTTCATCTGGCGGACCTCGGACTTGAAGATGCGCATCGACTGGCCGAGGGAACGGGCCAGCCCGGGGAGCTTGGGGGCACCGAAGAGCAGCAGCGCCAGGACAACGATGATGACAATGTGCCATCCCTGTAGGCCAGCAAACATGGGGAAACTTCCTTTCGTCTGCCTACAAGTCTACGTCACGCGGGTACAGGTCGCGCACCCGCTGGGCCCGCCCCATGGCACGTTTTCCGGCGACGCGGCGGTCGCGCCGGGCCCGGCGCCGGGCGAGCTTCCCGGCGTCGTATTCGGCCCGGGCGGCCGCAGGGGAACGGAAGAGCGCGGCCACCCCGGCGGGCGGCCGGGGATCTTTCCGGCGGTCCTCCTCCAGCGGTTCGCCCGGTGGCAGCGCCAGCGCATCGCCTGCCGCGCCGGCTTCCCGGGCCAGTGCCATGAAGCGGCGGTAGAGGTGCAGGGCGCATAAGCCCAGGAACACCAGCGTGGCCAGGGCCAGCACGACCCACAGCAGGATCCAGAACCACCAGGGCATCATGCGTTCTCCTCCATCGGCGAGTGGGGTTGCTGTCCGCGGTCCGCCTCCAAGGCGGCCTGCAGCCACCGGAGCACGGCCTCCGCTGACTCCGGCGGATCGATGACGCGCAGTTCCCCGCCGTGGCGGGCCACGAGCCCGGGCAGCTGCGCGGCCTCGGCGATGCCGACCTGCGCAACGAGCGTGCCGTCCTTGGCCTTGGTGCTCTGCCAGGGCGCGAATTCCGCGGCCAGGCGCTGGATCCGGGGGGCGAAGCCGAGCACGACGACGGTGTCCTCGGTCGCCGGGGTGTAGAGGGCGCCTTCGGGGGGCGTGTGGCGGACCGGGTCTCGGGTGAACCCCTGCCCCGCCGTCGAAGCGGCGAGGATCCGGTCGAGCCGGAAGTTCCGCTGCCCGGCGGCACTGCGGCACCAGGCCTGCAGGTAGGTGCGGCCGCCGTCCTCCAGCAGCCGGATGGGTTCGACGTCGCGTTGGCTGATCTCGTCCCGACCCGGATGGTAGTAGCGCAGATGCAGTACCTGGGCGTCGGCGATGGCCGCCGTCACGGTGTCCCGCATCGCTGATTCCTCGGTGGCGGCCAACCGGGCGGAGGCGACACGGTCCAGGTCGGCGAACTCCCCGGCGACGGAACGCAGCTTGTCCAGGGCCCCGCGGACAGCCGCACGGTCCTCGGTCCCGGGCAGGTCGAGGATCGTCTGCAGGCCGACCAGCAGGGAAAAGGCCTCGACCAGGTTCAACCGGATCGGTGCGGCCAGGCCCTCTGCATTGGCGATGGAGACCCGGTCGCCCTCGAAGTCGACGTCGATCAGCTCGTCGGGCAGGCCGTTGGGCACCCCGCAGAGCTGGATCATGGTGAGGTCCTCGATCAGGCGTCGGCGGCTGAGGCCGAAGTGGGCGGCGGTCTCGTTGATCAACGGGGCGCCTTCCCGCACGACGTAGGCGATGATGTCCAGCGCGCGGGCCACGACGTCCGAGGACGAGGGACGGCCTCCGGAGCGGGACTGGCCGAAGGCGTACCCGGGGACCGGACCCTGGTGCGCTTCCAGGGCGCCGGTGAGCCGGCGGACGACGGCGGCCCGCAGCGATGCGGGGCCGACGACGGCGACCGCCGGACCGAGTTCGGCCACTTCGGCGCTGGTGGCCTCGTCGTCCTGGTAGTCGAAGGTGATGGTGCCGGCAGGCTCCCCGTCGGCGGTGGAACCGGCGGCGCCGGTGGCCCGGGCGCGCAGGGCCAGGCCGCGGCCCGGGGCCAGGCGGACCGTGGCCCGTTGGCGTGCCGCGTCGGGGTCCAGGCCGTCCAGCACGTCGGCGACGCGGAAGCCCTCGGGCCGCTGGACGGTGCCGGGTCGGCGGGCGATCTCGGAGACGATGCGAGAGAGCCGGAAGATCCGCTGCCCGTCGCGGTCGCGGTCCCAGCCGACGAGGTACCAGTGGCCGAAGCGGTTGCCGATCCCCCACGGTTCGAGTGTGCGCACGGCGCTCTCCCCGGAGGGCGAGCGGTAGGTGAAGCGGATCGGCGAGCGGTCCCAGACGGCCGCGAGCAGGTCGCGGAAGACGGCATCGGCGGCATGCAGGCGGGGCTCGAAGGTCTCGAAGGCGGCGCCCGCGGGCTCGGGCCCGGCGGCGTCGGGGGACATGCGTTGGAAGGCACGGTCTGCCGCGCTGGCGATGGTCGGGTCCTTCCAGACGCGGGCCGCCAGCCCCAGGGCCACCGCCTCCTCGGGGGCGAAGGAGACCGGTGGCAGGCGGTATTCCTCGGGACGGACCCGGTAGTGCGTGTCCTGCCGGTCGTTGCCGTAGTAGGCATCCCCGGTCAGGGTCTCCAGGGGGATGCCGAGCGCGCGCAGGTCCTCCTTGTCGCGCTCGAACTTCCGCTCGAACGCGTCGTCCGACAGGTCCTGGTAGTCGTCGACGATGCCTCGCAGCTCGGCCCGGGTGTACCCACGACGCCGGGACATCAGGGCGTAGGTCAGGCTGACGAGCTTTTCCGTGCGCGAGGGCGCACCCGCGTTTCGTTTGGCAGACACACGTCCTACGTTACTAGGTCCGGTGTTCCCCCGACGCACGACGGCGCCGCCCCGGCCCTGTTGCCAGGGGCCCGGACGGCGCCGTGTGGGGAGGACGGGTCAGCGCACGTCCACCAGGTCGACCACGAAGATCAGGGACTCGCCGCCGGCGATCGCCGATCCGGCCCCGCGGTCGCCATAGGCCAGGTGCGAGGGGATCTCCAGGCGGCGGCGCCCGCCGACCTTCATGCCCACCAGGCCCTGGTCCCAGCCCTGGATGACCTGTCCGACGCCGACCCGGAAGTCCAGCGGCTCACCGCGGTTCCAGGAGGCATCGAACTCCTCGCCGGTGGACCAGGCCACGCCGACGTAGTGGGCCGAGACGGTGTTGCCCGGTGCCACCTCGGCACCGTCGCCCACGATGAGGTCCTCGATGCCGAGTTCGGTGGGCGGGTTCTCGCCGGGGAAGTCGACTTCCGGCTTGGTGCGGTCGTATTCGCGCTTTCCAAAAGACAAGGGGTGGTCCTTCCTGTTTGCTACTTCGACTACTACTTCGACGCCGGCTGGACCGACTTCACGTCAATGACGAATACGAGGGTACCCTGCGGCCCGCTCGGGCTGCCGTCGTAGGCCATGGATCCCGGGATGGTCAGCATGACCCGCGAGCCTTCCTTGATGCCCTGCAGGCCCTCGGTCCAGCCCTTGATCACGCCGTTGATGTCGAAGTCCAGCGGCTTGCCGGCATCGTAGCTGGAGTCGAAGACCTTGCCGTCGTCCCAACGCACCCCGGCGTAGTTCGCGGTGACCTGGGAATCGGGGCCGATGGCCTTGCCCGTTCCCTCCTTGAGCACGTCCACGGCCAGGTTGGCCGGCGCGTCCTTGCCTTCGGGGATCGTGATGGCCGGCTTGCCGTCCTTGAATTCGACCGAGGGCAGCGCGCCGTCGTCCTTGAGCTTCTTGACCTCGTCCGGGGAGAGCTTGCGCGCCTGGTCCTTGGCACCGATGACCTTGAGGATCAGCAGCTGCTGGACCGGCTCCTCGGCAGGCTTGGACGCTTCCGCGCCCTCGGACTCGGAGGCCTTTTCGGGATGGATGTAGGCAACCCAGGAACCGACCTTGGCGCCGACGAGGATGTCATGGATTTCGGCGTCCATGGACTTCAGCTCGTCGTTGACCTGGATGGACAAGGCCGACTGGGAAAAGGTGTTGCCCACCTCGGTGCCGTCCTTGGTGTTGTAGCCAGCGAGCTTGTAGGAGACGGTCTGCCCGTCCTTGATCTCCGCCCCATCACCCTGCTCGAGGACCTTCGCCCCGGGCTCGGTGGCCTTCAACGGGGTGTCGAATTCGACCTTGGGGGCCGAGTTGTCGTCCTTGCCGGGCGTCAACTTGATGGAGGAGAGCGGCTCGGCCGCCCCCACGGTCTTGGGGGTTCCGGCTCCGCAGGCTGTCAGCGCGAGCAGCGCAAACCCGAGAACCAGTGCCAACAGCTTGCGCACAGAATCCACTTTCCTTGTGTTCGGTCATCATGGGGGCTCCCGGCGGGTCCGCCGGTTCCAAGCCACATCAAGCTTAGGGGCGGTCCCTGTGAATGGGCTGAGGCGGCACGCCGGTTCAGCGCCCGGGGATCAGGCCCATCAGCTCGTCGACGCGGGCGTCGGTGTGGGCGAAGGGGTCCTTGCACAACACTGTCTGGCCGGCATGGTCATTGAGCTTGAGGTGGACCCAGTCCACGGTGAAGTCGCGCCCGGCGTCCTTGGCGGCGCGCACGAAGTCCCCGCGCAGCTTGGCGCGGGTGCTCTGCGGAGGGTTGTCGGCGGCGGCGGTAATCTCGGCGTCTGCGACGACGGTCGCCACGCGTCCGCGGGAGCGCAGGACCGAGAACAGGCCGCGGCGCGGATCGATGTCGTGGTAGGTCAGGTCCAGCTGGGCGATCCGTGGGGAGGACAGCTCCAGGCCGTGCCGGTCCTGGTACTGCCGGATGAGCCGCTGCTTGATGGCCCAGTCGATCTCGGTGTCGATGCCCGAGGCATCTCCGCTGGCGACCGCGTCGAGGGCCCGGCGCCACAGGTCCATCACCCGGGGCAGGTGGGGGGTGTGCGCGCCGTGGCGTTCGATGAAGGTGGTGGCCTTGGCGAAGAAGAGCTCCTGCAGTTCCAGGGCGCTGAGTTCGCGGCCGCTGGCCAGGCGCACCTTGCGGCGGCCGGTCAGGTCGTGGGAGATCTCGCGGATGCTGCGGATCGGGTTCTCCAGGCGCAGGTCCTCCATGATGGTGCCGGCCTCGATCATGCGCAGGATCAGGTCAGTCGAGCCGACCTTGACCAGCTGCGTGGTCTCGGACATGTTCGAGTCCCCCACGATCACGTGCAGGCGCCGGTGATATTCGGCGTCGGCGTGCGGCTCGTCGCGGGTGTTGATGATCGGCCGGGAGCGGGTGGTCGCCGAGGAGACGCCCTCCCAGACGTGGTCGGCGCGTTGGGAGAAGGCGTACCGGTGTTCGCCATCGACCGGCAGCACCTTCCCGGCCCCGGCGATCAACTGGCGGGAGACCAGGAACGGGATGAGGATCTCGGCCAGCCGGGCGAATTCGAGTTTGCGCGGGATCAGGTAGTTCTCGTGGCAGCCGTAGGAGTTCCCCGCCGAGTCGGTGTTGTTCTTGAACAGGTAGATCGACCCCTCCAGCCCGTCGGCGCGCATGAGTTCCTCGGCGCTGGAGACCAGTCCGTTGAGGATCGACTCCCCCGCGCGGTCATGGGCGATCAGCTGGGCCACGTCGTCGCATTCGGCGGTGGCGTACTCGGGGTGCGAGCCGACGTCGAGGTAGAGGCGGGAGCCATTGGTGAGGAAGACGTTCGAGCTGCGCCCCCAGGCGACGACCGGCTTGAACAGGTAGCGGGCCACCTCCTCGGGGGTCAGCGGCCGTCCGGTGGGCGCCGAATAGGCGATGCCGTATTCGGTTTCGATCCCAAAAATGCGGCGGTCCATGCTCAGGCACCGTCCTTTCCGCCCAGGGTCCGCAGGACCTCGTCCTTGCCATAGCGTCTGAAGGTGCGACGGGTGGCGCGTGGGTCCGCCGGGGCGCGGTCCAGCACTGCCACCTCGAACAGGTCAGCGTCCAGGGTGCCGGCCTCCGGGCTGCCGGCGGCCTGCGGCAGCGCCGCCGCCGCGGTGCGGATGACCTCGTCGAAGGGGGTGCCGGCCAGGTGCCTGCTGCCCCAGGCCGCGTCCAGCGCGGTGGCCAGAGCCTGGGCGTCGCCGCCCATCACCACCACGCCGGATTCGTCGGAGATCGACCCGTCGAAGTTCACCCGGTAGAGCTGGTCCGCGGCCGGGTCGTCCCCCACTTCCGCGACGGCCAGTTCGACCTCGAACGGCTTGGTGTCGGCGGTGAAGACGGCCCCGAGGCTCTGGGCGTAGACGCTGGCCAGTCCGCGGCCGGTGACGTCCTCGCGGTCGTAGGAGTAGCCGCGGGTGTCGGCGTAGCGCACCCCTGCTTGGCGGAGGGATTCGAACTCGTTGTACTTCCCGACGGCGGCGAAGGCGATCCGGTCGTAGATCTCCCCGATCTTGCGCAGCGTGCGGGAGGGGTTCTCGGCGATCAGGGCGATGCCGTCCCGGCAGCTCGCCACGATGACGGAGCGGCCGCGGGCGATGCCCTTGCGGGCGAAGTCCGCCCGGTCCTTCATCAGCTGTTCGGGCGAGACGTAGAACTGCGCGCTCATCAGGCCTCCCGCGCCTCGGTGGAGCGTTCGGCGACGATTTCGCGGGCCACCCCGGCCAGCTCGGCGTCGGGGATCCGGAGGGCGCCGTCGGCATCGACCCGGTAGAGGACCGGCCACAGGTGCCGGACCAGGTCCGGTCCCCCGGTGGCGGAGTCGTCGTCGGCGGCGTCGTAGAGGGCCTCCATGGCCACCCGGATGGCGGCCGCGGCATCGAGGCCGGGACGCCAGAGCTTCTTCAGGGCACCGCGGGCATAGACGGCCCCGGAGCCGATGGTGTGGTGTTCGATCTCCTCGAACCGGCCGCCGGTGATGTCGAAGGAGAAGATGCGTCCGGTGCGCTGCCGCGGGTCGTAGCCGGCGAAGAGCGGGACGACCGACATGCCCTGCATGGCCCGGCCCAGGTTGGCGCGGATCATGGCGGCCAGGCGGTTGGCCTTGCCGTCCAGGCTGAGCAGTTCGCCTTCGATCTTCTCGTAGTGTTCCAGCTCGACCTGGAAGAGGCGGACCAGGTCCAGCCCGATGCCGGCCGATCCGGCGATCCCGACCACCGAGTACCGGTCGGCGGAGAAGACCTTTTCCATGTGGCGGCTGGCGATGACGTTGCCGATGGTGGCGCGCCGGTCCCCGGCCATGACCACCCCGCCGTCGTAGGCCAGGGCGGCGATGGTCGTGGCATGGCGCACGCCCTCGGGCGCCGGCGTGGGCTCGCGCGCCGGGAGCAGGTCGGGCCGTTCCCGGGCCAGGTAGTCGACGAAGGACGGCCCCTCCGGGGTGCGCATGCCTACTGGCCGCCCTTTTGCACGAAACCGCGCACGAACTCCTCCGCATTCTGTTCCAGGACGCCGTCGATGTCGTTGAGCAGGTCGTCCACGTCCTGGGTCTGGGCCTGGGCGGCCGGCGAGGCGGGGGCGGGTGCCGGGACCCCGGCGTCGTCCTCGATGTGCTGGTCCTGGGTGGACTGCTGCGGCCGCTGTTGTTCCTGTGCCATGGGGAGCTCCTTGCCTCGGGGCGATCTCTCGCCGGTTCGTCTATCTTGTCACGTCCGTGGTGCCAGTCACCGGCCGGTGGGGCGGGGACCGCCGCGGCGCAGCTCGTCGACGAAGGCGCCGACGTCCAGGCCGGCGTCGAAGAGCGGGCCGACCAGTTCCCGGGTGCCGCGCAGCGGTTCGGGGGTGGCGATGCGCTGGGTCCCGGCGCGGCCGGGGACGCTGAAGGTGACGGCGTCCCAGCTCGCCCCCCGCACGTCCTCCGGGTAGGCGGTCAGGCAGCGCCCGCGGAAGTAGGCGCGGGTGTCCTCGGGCGGGTCGGCCACCGCGGCCTGGATCTGTTCGGCGGTGAACAGGGTTTCCACCAGCCCGCGGGCGGCCAGCCGGTGGTACAGCCCCTTCTCGGGGCGCAGGTCGGCCCATTGCAGGTCCATCATCGCCAGCCGGTGGTCGTCCCAGGCGAGCCCGTCGCGGTCGCGGTAGCGGTTCATCAATTCCAGCTTGGCCACCCAGTCCACGGTCCGGCGGGCCGCCGACACGTCCCGGGCCAGGGTGTCCAGGGTGTCCTGCCAGCGGACGAGCACGTCGGTGGTGGCCGGGTCGTCGGCGCCGGTGCGGTCGCAGTGGATGCGGGCCGCGTCGAGGTAGGCCTGCTGGATCTCCAGCGCGGTCATCCGCCGGCCGTCGGCCAGTTCGACGGTGGTGCGCAGGGTCGGGTCGTGGCTGGTCTGCTGGACGGCGGCGACCGCGTCGCGCAATTCCAGCGGCGGGGCCTGCCCGGCCTCGATGAGCTCGAGGACCAGGGCGGTGGTCCCGACCCGCAGCAGGGTGGAGACCTGGCCCAGGTTGGCGTCCCCGGCGATGACATGCAGGCGACGGTAGGCGTCCCAGGTGGCATGGGGTTCGTCGCGGGTGTTCACCAGCGGGCGGCGGATGGTGGTCTCCAGCCCGACCTCGGCCTCGAAGAAGTCGGCGCGCTGGCTGATCTGGAAGCCCGGCGTCTTGCCCGTCATGCCCAGGCCCACCCGGCCGGCCCCGCACAGGACCTGCCGGGTGGCGAAGAACGGCAGCAGCCCGGCGGCGATGTCGTCGAAGGAGGTGGTGCGCGGCATCAGGTAGTTCTCGTGCGCTCCGTAGCTGACGCCCTTGTTGTCGGTGTTGTTCTTGTAGAGCAGCACCTCGGCGAAGCCCGGGGACGCGGCGATCCGGCGTTGGGCGGCCAGCGCCACCTGGTCGCCGGCCTGGTCGTAGAGCACGGCGGCGTGCGGGCTGGTGGTCTCCGGGGAGGAGTATTCGGGGTGGGCGTGGTCGACGTAGAGCCGAGCGCCGTTGCCCAGCACCATGTTCATCAGCACGTGCCCGCCGTCGTCCTCTTCGGCGTAGAGGGTCTCCCCCGCCCGCGAGTCGCCCCCGGCCAGGGCGATCTCCTCGGCCGTGAGCTCGCGCGGGGCGTCGGTCAGCTGCGAGGCGTCGGCCACGGCGCGGGGCATGTTCCAGCCGCGGGCGTCGGCTAGCGGGGCCTCGTCGGCGTAGTCCCAGCGGGTGCCGGCCAGGTGCCCGTAGCCGCTGCGCACGGTGGCGGCGTAGGCGTTGATGACCTGGGCGGAGAGGATCGTGGAGTTGGCCCCGGGCTGGCTGGGGGCCAGGACCCCGAACTCGGTCTCGAGGCCGACGACGCGGTGCACGCTCACAGGTACTGGCCCGTGTTGGAGTACCCCTGGCCAGGTTCGTGCTCCAGGCTGCGGCCGCTGGCGGCGCTGGCCTTGTCCTGCACGATCGTGCGGATGTAGGTGATCCGTTCGCCCTTCTTGCCCGA
>DATNBS010000009.1:0-3689 GCA_035571895.1 Arthrobacter sp.
GTTCGGTCTGGCCGTGCGACTCGTCTTCCATGCGCACATCTTCGGCGGCCCAGGCATCGAGGATGGCCCGGTGCCAGTCCACGGCGAACCACTCGATGAGGGCCTCGGCGATAATCGGCCCGACCCCGTCGACGTCGGCGAGCTTCGCCACCGCGTCCTCCGCGGTGACGGCCTGCCGGAGGGCGGCCATGGACCCGTAGTGGGTGGCCAGGGCCCGTGAGGCGGTCGGCCCGACGTGGCGGATGGACAGGGCCACCAGGACCCGCCACAGCGGCTGCGCCTTGGCCTTCTCCAGTTCGTCGAAGAGCTTGCGCGTATTGGCGGTCGGGGTGGAGGGCTTCTTCTCGGTGCCCTTCGTCCAGAAGTACGGGACCAGCTCGAACGTGCCGGTGCCGACGCCCTTGGAGCGCTTTTCCCGCCAGACCCTGACCTCGGCGAGGGCATCGCGGAGCGTGTCGTCGGCGTGGCCGGTGGCCAGGTCGAAGACCTGGGCCTCGTTGGTGATCGGGCCCGGACCGGAGGGCTTGGGGACGCCGTCCAGGCCGGCCGGATCCGGACCGGGGCCCACGGTCAGGGCGAGGGCGGCCTCGTAGCCCAGCGCCTCGACGTCGAAGGCCCCGCGTCCGCCCAGGTGGGCGATGCGCTCGGTCAGCTGGGCCGGGCAGGATTCGGCGTTGGGGCACCGGATGTCGATGTCGCCCTCCTTGGCCGGTGCCAGCGGTGTCCCGCACGACGGGCACTCGGTGGGCATGGTGAACGCGTGCAGTTCGTCCTCGCGGCCCTCGCGCAGCGGCAGCACCGGACCGACGATCTCGGGGATGACATCGCCTGCCTTGCGCAGGATGACGGTGTCGCCGATGAGCACGCCCTTGGCCTTGACGACGTCCTGGTTGTGAAGGGTGGCCATCTCCACGGTGGAGCCGGCGACCTTGACCGGTTCCATGACCCCGTACGGGGTGACGCGTCCGGTGCGCCCGACGTTGACCCGGATGTCCAGCAGCTTCGTGTGGACTTCCTCGGGCGGGTACTTGTAGGCCACGGACCAGCGGGGCACGCGGGAGGTGTAGCCCAGGGCGCGCTGGATGGCGAAGGAGTCGGCCTTGACGACGATGCCGTCGATCTCGTGGACCAGCGAATGCCGGTCGGCGCCGTACTTCTCGATGTAGGCCAGGACCTCGTCGATGGACTCCACCACCTGCGAGTACGGGGTGACGGGCAGGCCCCAGGCCTTGAGCAGCTCGTAGGTCTCCGACTGGGAGGCAGCGTCGAGTCCCTCGCGGACGCCGAAGCCGTGCACGTACATGCCCAGCGGGCGTTTGGCCGTCTCCGCCGGGTCCTTCTGGCGCAGCGAACCGGCGGCGGCGTTGCGCGGGTTGGCCAGTTCGGGCTTGCCGGCCTCGAGCAGGGCCTCGTTGAATTCGCGGAACTTCTGCGAGGGGAAGAAGATCTCCCCGCGGATCTCGACCTCGGTGGGCCAGTTCTCCCCTGCCAGCTCGGTGGGGATCTCCTTGATGGTCAGCACGTTGTGGGTGACGTCCTCGCCCGTCGTGCCGTCGCCGCGGGTGGCCGCACGCACCAGCTTGCCGTTGCGGTAGAGCAGGTTGATGGCCAGGCCATCGATCTTGACCTCGCAGAGCCAGCGCAGCTGGTGCTTCGGCGCGCTGGTTCCGGCGTTGGCGGTGGCGCGCTCGAGCCAGGCGGTGAGTTCCTCGAGGGAGAACACGTCCTCCAGCGAGTACATCTGCGTCAGGTGCTTCACCGGGGAAAACGCCGCGGAGACCTCGCCGCCGACCTCCTGGGTGGGCGAATCGTTCGAGACGATCTCCGGGTGCAGCTGCTCGATCTCCTCGAGCCGTCGGAACAGGACGTCGAACTCGGCATCGGAGACGATCGGGGTGTCCTCGACGTAGTACGCGATCCGGTAGCGGCGTACGTCGTCGATCAGCTGCTGGTACTCCTCACGCAGCTTCTCGGCGGGGATGACCTCCTCGCCGGCCGAGGTCGTGGCGCCTTCGGCTGAGCCGGGAGTCGAACGGTCCGGGGTCTTCTGCTCGGTTTTCGTCACCTTCCTATCTTGCCCCACGGGGCCGATGGGTGGGAGCAGACGCGGCCCGGGGCCTCCTCAGCCGTCGGCGCTCAGTCGTCGGCGTTCAGTTCCGCGTCGAGCAGGGGCAGATCCGCCGGGACGACCAGGTGCGAGGTGACCGCGTGTTCGACCAGGCGGGCGCGCCGGTTGGTGGCGAGCTTGCCCGCGCCGCCGCGCAGTCCCGCCACCCCGGACTTGTCGAGCTTGTCGCAGACGTTGTCCAGCTTGCGGTTGAACTTGGTCAGCGGCCATCCCAGGCGCTGGGCGGCCTTGGCGGAGGTCGGGATGGAGCTCAGGCCGGTCCCGTCGCGGCGCAGCATCGGTTCGGCGAGGGCGACCACCAGGGCGCGTTGTGCCTCGGTCAGGACCACCGGGCCGATGGTCGTCTGGCCGTCGCCGTCGTCGGCGCTCCATTCCTGGCGGAAGGCGGGCTTGGTGAGGTGGACGGAGAATTCATAGGTGGTCGGTCCGGCAGTGAAGACGATGTTCGTCTGGCCGAAGACCAGCGGGATGCGCGCCCCGGGCGCGACCCAGGCCTGCAGGCCGCCGGTGGAGTCGGCGATGGTCGCCGAGAGGCGGGAGCCGACGTTGGAGAGCCACCAGATGTCGTCGTAGCACGCCACGGTCAGGAAACGGCGGTGCAGGTACGGGTTGTCGTCGATCTCCAGATCGCCTTCGCGCCCGATGGTGAAGACCTGCTCGTCGGCTACGGGGAACCACTCCCCGCAGAAATCTATGTTCACTTCGGCCATGCTCCACGCCCCCTGCGTATTCGGTCGTCCCCCAGGATTATCCACCATCCAGACTATCGCTCGGCGCAGTACCTGCTGGCATCCGAGGCCTTGCCGGTGGTTCGCACCAGGACGACCTGGATGCAGGTCGGCTCGCCCTCGACCTTCTTCGTGGTGGCCTTGGCCTGTTCGGCCTTGCGGTTTTCGCCCTGCTCCGTCGCGGTGACCGGTGCCCAGTAGTACACGTCCCCGGATTGCGGGTTCGGGTTCTTCCACGTGAAGGTGACCTTGTCCGACGCCGTCGTCGCCGCAAAGCCCTTCACCTTCGGCACGACCCCCTCGTTGCCGAGCAGCGCGTCGGCCGGCCCCCGGCTCGGCGAGGGACCGGAGGCGGCCTGGTTGTCCTGCACCCCGCGGTTCAGGGCGGCCACCACGAAGATCCCGGCGATGATGATGGCCAGGACCGCGCCGATGCCGGCCACCAGGCCCGTGGGGAACCGCTGGGCCGGTGTCTGCTGGACCCGCGTTCCGGGGGGAACCGGTGGGACCCATCCGGGGGCACCCGCCTGCTCCCCCGTGGCCGGGGCGGCTGGCCCGGCTCCGGGGGTCCGGTAGGTGCCTGCGGCCCGGCCATCCGGGTGGCGGGGCCGGGAGCCGGCCAGCGAGCCGTCGGGCAGGCGCCCGCGCATGATGGTGGCGTCGTCCGCGACGCCGGGAACCGTTGGCGTTCCGGTCCCGGTACCGCCACCGGCACCGCCGCCGGTTCCGGGTGCCGCCTGCGTGGGGGTGCCCGCGGGGGAAGCCGGGGCACCGGTGGGGGCACCGCCGTCGTGCCGTGGTGGACGGTGCACCGTGGTCCCGGTGTCCGGTGC
>DATNBS010000010.1:0-2375 GCA_035571895.1 Arthrobacter sp.
ACCGTGGTCGACCCCAATCCGTACATGACCTACCAGCCGCTCCTGCCCGAGGTGGCCGGCGCCCAGGTCGAACCGCGCAACGTGACCGTTCCATTGGAGCGGGCGCTGCCGAAATGCACGGTCATCCGCGGGAGCCTGGAAAAGCTGGAGCACGACGAGCGGTTGGCCACGGTGGTGACGGTGGATGGCGGGACATCGTCGATTCCGTACGACCACGTTGTCTTCGCACTGGGTGCGGTCACCCGGGTCTTCCCCACTCCTGGTCTGCGGGAAAACGCCGTCGGCTTCAAGACGCTCGAGGAGGCCGTCTACCTGCGCGACCGGGTGTTGGAACAAGTCTCGCGGGCCGCTGCCATGGACGAAGCCGCCGACCGGGCCAAGGCCTTGTCCTTCGTCTTCGTGGGCGGTGGCTACACCGGCGTGGAGGCCCTCGGCGAATTGCTCGACCTCGCGAAGGTGGCCGTGGACGAGCACCCGGGGCTGTCCCGGGCCGACATGCGCTGGACTCTGGTCGAGGCGCTGGATCGGGTGGCCCCGGAAGTGGGGAAGAAGCTCGCCGGGTGGACGTTGGACACGTTGCGCGAACGCGGTGTCGATGTCCGGCTGGAGACGACCATGAAATCCTGCGAGAACGGCGTCGTCGAACTCAGTGACGGAGAGAAGATCCCCGCAGCGACCATCGTATGGACCGCCGGCGTGACGCCGAACCCGGCACTCGACAACACCGACATGCCGCGGGGGCCGAAGGGGCACGTTTGCGCGAACGCCTGCCTCCAGGTCGTCACGGAGAACGGCGACGTCATCGAGGGCGCGTGGGCGGCTGGCGACAATGCGCAGGTTCCGGACCTGACCGCGGACAAACAGCCGTCCTACTACCCGCCGAACGCCCAGAATGCGCTCCGGCAGGCGTGGGTGCTGGGGCGCAACGTGGCGGCGGCGATCCGCGGTCAGGAACCCGAGGAGTATCGCCACGAATCCCTGGGCTCCATAGCCAGCTACGGGACCGGACGCGGGGCGGCGAACATCCGCGGCCTTGCCATCAAGGGCCGTCCCGCGTGGCTGCTCTACCGCCTCTACCACGGAGGGGCCACGCCCACGGTTGCCCGCAAGCTGCGCGTCTTCACCACCTGGCTGGCCGAGGCCTTCGTTCCCCGGGACACCACGCCGACCACCTCCTTGCGCCACCCGCGTCGGCCGTTCCTGAAGGCCGTCGACGCCGCCGAACAGCAGCAGGACCAGGGGTAGGGCTACCCGGCCGGGTTGGGCGCGGGTCGAGCGGGCGACATCCCCGGGTACTCCCCGGCCTTCGGGGCACGCTCGAGCCGGACCTCCTGCGTGGTCAGCCAGTTCTCCGGCCCGTTGGACCCGGCGGGATACTCCTCCAGCGGGACCTCGTTGTTCTCCCAGGCGGCGAGGACCGGTTCGACGATCCGCCAGCACTGCTCGGCGGTGTCATCGCGCACGGACAGGGTGGGGTCCCCGGCCAGCACCCCGGCCAGGACTTCGCCGTAGGGGAGCAGGTCCGGGCTGTTGAGCTGCGCGGCCAGGCCAATCCGGTCCAGCTGGTACATGTCGCCGGGTCCGTTGACGTCCAGTTCCAGCTCGAGGGTGTCGGGACCGAACCCGATCCGCAGCCGGGTGGGGGAGTCGTTGCCGGTGAAGCCCTCCGGCAGGTGCGAGACGGGTTTGAAGGTGATGACCGCTTCCTTGCGGGGACACCCCAGGGCCTTGCCGGAGCGCAGCAGGAAAGGAACCCCGGCCCACCGGGCGTTGTTGATCCGCAGTTCGATTTCCGCCAGCGTCTCCGTGTTGTTGGCCCCGTCCACGCCGTCCTCGTCGACGTAGTCCGGAACGTCGTGGCCGCGGCTGGTGCCGGCCGTGTACCGGGCCCGGCGGGTGCTCTTCGCGAAGTCGGCGGGGACCTTCGTGGCGCGCAGCACCGAGCCGATGTGGTCCCGCAGGTCCCGCTCGCCGAGGGTGGCGGGGGCGTTCAGGGTCAGCAGCGCCAGGATCTGGAGCAGGTGGGATTGGATCATGTCCCGCAGCGCGCCGGCATGGTCGTAGTAGCCGGCCCGCGATTCCAGGGCCAGGTCCTCGTCGTAGAAGATCTCCATCTTGGCCACGTGGTCGGCGCTGAACAGCGGTTCCAGGAAGCGGTTCGCGAAGCGCAGACCCAGGATGTTGAACACGGTGGCCTTGCCGCGGAAGTGGTCCACCCGTTGGATCGATTCCTCGGGGACCAGGCGGGTCAGCGTCCTGGTCAGGGCGTGGGCCGATTCGGCGCTCGATCCGAACGGCTTCTCCATCACCAGGGTGGTGCCTTCGGGGACCTCTTCGGGGGTGAGGACCTCGCAGGCCATCTGGCTGACCTTGGG
>DATNBS010000011.1:0-5552 GCA_035571895.1 Arthrobacter sp.
GCGCTGGGCCTGGCCACGCCGATCGGCCTGCTGGTCGGCACCGGGCGCGGCGCCCAACTGGGCATCCTCATCCGCGGCCCCGAGGTCCTCGAGGACACCCGCCGCGTCGACACCGTCCTGCTGGACAAGACCGGAACCGTCACCGAAGGCCGCCTCGCGGTCACCGGGGTCGTCGCCACGGGCAGCCTGGGCGAGGACCGGCTCCTCGCCCTGGCCGGCGCGGCCGAGTCCGGCTCCGAACACCCGATCGCCCACGCCATCGCCGCCGCTGCCGCGGAGCGCGGCCCGCACGGCGCGGACGTCTCCGGTTTCACCTCCTCCCCCGGGGGCGGGGTCCGGGCCAGGGTGGGCACCGCCGTCGTCCTCGTCGGGCAGCCGGCGTGGCTGCGCGAGAACGGCGTCAACCCCGACGAGTCCGCCCTCTCCGCCCTCCGGGCGGCCCAACAGCAGGGCACGACGGCGGTGCTCGTCGCCGTGGACGGTGCCTCCGTGGGCGTCATCGGGTTGCGCGACACCGTCCGCGCCTCGTCCCCGGCCGCGATCGCCCGCCTGCGCTCGCTCGGCCTGCGTCCGGTGCTGCTGACCGGCGACAACCCCGAGGTCGCCCGGCTGGTGGCCGCCGAGGTCGGCATCGACCCGGACGACGTGTTCGCCGGCGTCCTGCCATCGGGCAAGGTCGACCAGGTCGCCCGGCTGCAGGCAGCCGGTGCCGTGGTCGCCATGGTCGGCGACGGCGTCAACGACGCCCCGGCACTGGCCCAGGCCGATCTGGGACTGGCCATGGGATCCGGAACGGACGTGGCGATCGCCGCGGCCGACATCACGGTCATGGGCAACGACCTGGCGCAGGTCCCCCAGGCCATCGCCCTCTCCGGCAAGACGCTGGCCACCATCAAGACGAACCTGTTCTGGGCGTTCCTCTACAACACGATCGGCATCCCGGTCGCCGCATTCGGGCTGCTCAACCCGATGATCGCGGGCGCCGCGATGGCCGCCAGCTCCGTCCTGGTGGTCCTGAACAGCCTGCGGCTGCGCGGCTTCGGGAAGTAGCGGGCCCCGGGCGGCCTCTTCCGTGGCTTGAGCGCCCGGCACATCCACTTCATCGCCCTCGGTTCGGCGATCGGCACAGGGCTGTTCTATGGCTCGGCGGAAGCCATCGAGAAGGCCGGCCCCGCGGTGCTGGTGGCGTACCTGGTGGCCGGTGCAGCGGTCGACGTGGTGATCACGGGGTGGACGTTCGCCTTCGAGATGGCGAACGTGGCCCTGGCGGATGTCACGGCATTCGGCGTCTACAGGGGCTTCTGGTTCCCCGCTGCACCCCGCTGGATCTGGGTGCTGGCGGTCGCGCTGGCCTTCATGGGGCTGGTCCTGGTGGTGTTGGGGTACTTCGAGGACACCCGGACGGCCCTGTACGTCGGGGCGGCCTGGCTCGTGCTGCTGGTGCTCGCCTACCGGATCTGGGTTACGGGCGACGGACGCCGGAAGGCGGATCTGGAGACGGCGGAGCGGTAGCCAGCTAGGCGGACGCCCGGCGGCCGGCTTCCTGCACCAGCACGACGATGGCCGCCAGTGCATCCTCACCCAGCCGGTAGGACGGCCCGGCCACGCCGATCTGGGCGATCATCGAGCCATCGGCGCCGTAGACGGGGGCTGCGGCGGAGCTAAGTCCCTCCTCGAATTCCTCCAGGGCCAGTGCGTAGCCGCGCTCGGCGGTGGCCTCCAGCTCCCGGGCGAGTGCCTGCCGGTCGGTGATCGTCGCCGGCGTGTACCGCTTGAGCCGGCCCGCGAGCAGCTGCCCGCGCAACGCCTCGCCCTGGTGGGCGAGCGACACCTTGCCCGGCGAGGTGCAGTGCAAGGGGGTGCGCCGGCCGAGCCAACTGCGGCTGACCACCGACGTGGTGGGCAGGATCTGGTCGATGGTCACCGATTCCCCGCCCTCGGTCACGTTCAGCGTGACGGTTTCCCCGCACTCGCCTGCCAGCCAGACGCAGGCCTCGTGGACGCGCCGGCTGAAGCTGTGGGCGACGGGGACGGCCTGGGCCAACCTGACCAGCCCCTGGCCCAGCTGGTATTCGGTGCTGTCGGCACGCTGTTCCACCAATCCGTGGTCCAGCAGCGTGTTGAGGATGCGGAAAGCGGTCGACTTGTGCACGTCCAGTTCCTGGCCGACGGCGCTGACCGTGCTCGCCCCCGCGCTGGCCAGGAATTCGAGCACGACGGCGGCGCGGTCCACCGACTGGATGCCGCCCCGCGCCACTCGCTCGCTCTGTGCCGTCATGGCGATCACGCTACCAGCACGGTCCCCGGCTGCCGGCCGGTACGCGCGGACAT
This sequence comes from Arthrobacter sp., assembly GCA_035571895.1. Taxonomy (GTDB): domain Bacteria; phylum Actinomycetota; class Actinomycetes; order Actinomycetales; family Micrococcaceae; genus Arthrobacter_H. Next base: position 2,332 of record DATNBS010000011.1, read on the forward strand.
GGCTCAGTCCTGCATCCGGAGGTTCCCGGGATCGAACACCGGGGTCCGGCCGGCGCTGAGGACGGTCACCGGATAGTGCCGGCCGAAGTACTCGACAAGCAGGTGGTTGCCCTCCCGGGCGTGGTCGGGCGGCAGGTACGCCATGAGCAGGTACGTGCCCACCGAGGGTCCGTCACCGGCACTGGTGACATAGGACCGGCGGCCCTTGGCATCGGTGATGGTGTTGCCCCCGACGTCGAGGACGGGCTCGTTTCCGGTCGGGAAGCGCGCGGTGGCGGGATCCTGGTTGTCCATCCCCAGGGTGCACAGCACCGCGGCGGGTTGGCCTTCGCGGGCCCGCAGGTAGGCGGCCTTGCCGACGAAGTCCGGCTCCTTGACGCGGGGCAGGGCCAGCCCGGCCTCGACGGGGTCGTAGTCGGCCGACAGCTCGGCGCCCATGAGCCGGTACCCCTTTTCGAGCCGTGCGCTGGTCCCGTAGACGCCGATGCCCGCCGGCCTGATGCCGTGCTGCCGGCCCGCCTCGGCCAGGGTGTCCCAGAGGCGCAGGCCCTGGTCGACGTCGGTGTGCAGCTCCCAGCCCAGCTCCCCCACATAGGAAATGCGCAGCGCCAGCACGGGGACATCCCCCACCACCAGGTGGCGGGCGGTGCCGAAACCGAAGGGCGCATCGGAGACGTCGTCCCCGCTGACCGAGGCCAGGACCTCCCGCGCCTTCGGCCCCCACAGTCCCACGGTCGCGGTCGCCGCGGTGAGATCCGCCAGTTGGACCGACCCGTCCCGGGGCAGGTGTCCGCGCAGCCATTCGAAATCCCGGCCGGCGTCCGCGGCGCCGGTGATGACCCGGTAGTGGCCCAGGCCGAGCCGCACGAGCGTCAGATCGGAGCGGAACCCCCCGCGCGCGTCCAGCAGAGGCGTGTAGATGATCCGGCCCACGGGCCGGTCGACCTGGGCCATGGCCAGCGATTGCAGGAAATCGCAGGCCCCCGGACCCACGACGTCGAACTGGGCAAAGGCCGACAGGTCGATCATGGCGCCCCGGTTCCGCAGGCACAGGTGCTCGGCGGAGCTGATGGGTGAATGCCATCGGGCGTCCCACTCGTGCGGATGCCGGGGCACCGCATCGCCGAACTCCTCGAGCAGGTCCGCATTGGAGGCGAACCATTGCGGCCGTTCCCATCCGGCGGCCTGGAAGAACACCGCGTCGTTCTCGACATGGCGAGGGTGGATCGACGAGTGCCGCAGCCCGCGGGCACTGGAGTACTGCTCCCGCGGATGCACGATGCCGTAGGTCTTGGGGAATCCCTCGGCAGCCCGGGCACGGACGAACGAGCGGGTCCGCTGTGAGGGATGGAACCGGGCGATGTCGTCCGCGTGGAGGTCGACCTCGGCGGTTCCCCCGGTCATCCACTGGGAGAGGTACTTCCCCACCGCGGGTGCTTCGCGGATCCACACGGCGGCGGCGGACCAGAGCCCGTCGACCTCCGGCGTCGGCCCGAGCAGGGCGCCGCCGTCGGGGGTCAACGAGAGCAGCCCGTCGATGGCCAGGGTGCGTTCCAGCCGCGGATCGCGCAGCATCGGGAACAGCTGGCGGGCATGCTCCAGGGGTCCGGTGAAGTCCGCCTCGCTCAACGGCAGCTGGGTCGGCGAGAGGGGAACGGTGCCCACCCGGGCCAGGGATTCGGCGTCGTGCAGGATCCCGCGATGGGCGTAGGAGCCGATCTGCAGTTCGCCCCAGCGTTGGCGTTCGTACATCATGGCCGTCATGTCGCGGATGATCGGGGTGTCGATTTCCACGCCGCTGGCCTCGAACTCGGCGATGGGGCCGAGGTTGATCATCTGGTGCACGGTGGGGGTCAGCGGGATGCGGGCCCCGGCCATCGCCCCGATCTTCGGGGACCAGACCCCGCAGGCGATGACCACGGTGTCGGTGGCGACGTCCCCGGCGCTGGTGCGGACCCCGGTGATCCGATCCGGCCCACCCCGGGGGGACGGTTCGGTGAGCAGGGCGGTGACCTCCGTGTTCTCGGCGATCATCAGTGCCCCGGCATCGAGCGCCGTCTGGCGCATCAGCCGCCCGGCGCGCACCGGGTCGACGACGGCGGCCGAGGGCGTGTGGAAGCCGCCGGTGATCAACGAGGTGTCGACCATCGGGACCAGTTGCCCGACCCGGTCGGCGTCGATGAGTTCGGCCTCGACCCCCCAGGATTTGGCCGATGACAGTCGGCGCCGCAGCTCGTCCTGCCCGGCATCGTCCCGGGAGACCTCGATGCCGCCGCACGTGGTCAGCACGCCGAGGTCGCTGAACTGGTGCATGGATTCCACGGTCAGTTCGGTCACGTTGCGGTGGTGGTCGACCGGGAAGATGAAATTCGAGGCGTGCCCGGTGGAACCGCCGGGGTCGGGCAGCGGGCCCTGCTCCAGGAGCAACAGGTTCCGCCACCCGGCCTCGGCAAGGTGCTTGACCAGCGAACTGCCCACGATGCCTGCCCCGATGACCACGGCGTCGGCCCGATCCGGCAGGCTCCCGGCGCGCGGTGGCGACTGCGAGACGCCGTGAGGCTGGGGCGTGGTGTCGGTCGACTGGTTCATGGCTCCTCCTCGGTCTCGGATGGCTCGTCAGGACTTCGGCATCTCCTTGGTCGGGTCGACGAACGGCTTTCGCACCACCGTCCCCTGCCGGATGCCTTCGGGGGTGTGCACGGCGACGGTCGTGCCCTCCGAGCTCAGGCCGATGGGGACCATGGCCAATCCGATGTTGCGTTCCAACCGCGGCGAGAAACAGGCACTGGTGACCTGGCCGAGCTCGTCGCCCCCCGCCTCGGAGACGGGGAAGGGCTCGATCATTGATCCGTCGTTGTAGCTGCCCAGCGGCGGCCCGTCGATCTCCAGCCCGACCATGAGCCGGCTGATCCCCTCGTCGCGGAGGCGTCCCAGCGCCTCCTTGCCCACGAAATCGGCCTCCTGGTCCAGGTCGACCATCCACTTGTAGTCGTAGCCGACCTCGAGCGGGTTGGTGTCCAGGGTGATGTCGCAGCCGTACGCCAGCATGCCTGCCTCGATGCGGCGGATGTGGCACGGGCCGATCACGCGCAGGTCATGCGCCTGGCCGGCCTTCCAGACCATGTCCCAGAGCTTGCCGGCATCGCGGCTGGCGTTCTCCAGGTAGATCTCATAACCGGTTTCGCCGGTGTAGCCGGTCCGGGAGACGACGACGGACAGGT
>DATNBS010000012.1:0-4473 GCA_035571895.1 Arthrobacter sp.
GAGCAGGTACTCGCTCTCCTTGGGCCGATTGCGGCCGTGCTCCCCCGGCGGGTAAGGCCGGATCTCGATCGGGCACTTCGGCGAGTCGCACTTGGCGCCCTTGAGGAAAAGCTTCATCTTCTCCCGTCGGCACCGCTTGCAGTCCGGTCCCGTGTACCGAGCCATCTGTCAGTTCCTCTCAGACCCGGCGCCGCTTGGGCGGGCGGCAGCCATTGTGCGGGACCGGCGTAACGTCCTGAATTGAGCCAACCTCCAGGCCGGTCGCCTGCAGCGACCGGATGGCGGTTTCCCGGCCGGAGCCGGGGCCCTTCACGAACACGTCTACCTTCCGCATGCCGTGCTCCATGGCGCGGCGTGCGCAGGCCTCCGCCGCCATCTGCGCGGCGTACGGCGTCGACTTACGCGATCCCTTGAACCCCACCTGGCCGGAGGAGGCCCAGGAGATGACGTTGCCGACGGGATCGGTGATCGACACGATCGTGTTGTTGAACGTGCTCCTGATGTGAGCATGTCCGTGGGCTATGTTCTTACGTTCCTTCCGGCGCACCTTCTTGGCAGCGCCGGTACGGCTCTTTGGAGGCATCTGCTTCCTGTTCGCGAGGTCGTCGGTCCGGTCTGCGGACTACTTCTTACCGGCCTTCTTCTTGCCGGCCACGGTCTTCTTGCGGCCCTTGCGGGTCCGCGCGTTGGTCTGGGTCCGCTGGCCATGGACCGGAAGCCCACGGCGGTGGCGGATGCCCTGGTAGCTGCCGATCTCCACCTTGCGCCTGATGTCTCCCTGAACCTCACGGCGAAGGTCACCTTCGACCCGGTAGGTGGCGTCGATCCAGTCGCGGAGCTTCACGAGGTCGTCGTCGGACAGGTCGTGCACCCGGACGTCACCGCTGACGCCGGTGGCTGCCAGCGTCTGGTGGGCGCGGGTGCGGCCTATCCCGTAGATGTAGGTGAGGGCAACCTCGAGGCGCTTATCGCGCGGGAGGTCAACACCGACAAGACGTGCCATGTGCGGGCAGTTCTCCTTCTCTTCGCGGAGGTCTCACCCACCGCCTCCCGTCCCTGCCCAGGACGGGCCCCGGCCTCCTTCCGGGGGCTGCCCTGACCAAGCGAGCCCGGTCAGGGCTGCGGTGCGCCTGATGCGCCGTTACCCCTGGCGCTGCTTGTGCCTGGGGTCGGTGCAGATGACCATGACGCGGCCATGCCGGCGAATGATCCGGCATTTGCTGCAGATCTTCTTCACGCTCGGCTTGACCTTCATCCGGGTCTCCTTCTAGCGCCGGGCACCTGCCCGGCGGGGTTCGTTAATGCCTTGTCTCGCAGCGGTTGCCCGCCCCGGGCCGGGGCGATGTTCCCGCTGGTTCCTTACTTGTACCGGTAGACGATGCGTCCGCGGCTCAGGTCGTAGGGGCTCAGCTCCACGACCACCCGGTCATCGGGAAGGATCCGGATGTAGTGCATCCGCATCTTTCCGCTGATATGAGCCAGGACCTTGTGCCCGTTGTCCAGCTCCACCCGGAAGAAGGCATTCGGTAGTGACTCAACGATCCTGCCCTCGATCTCGATGGCGCCATCCTTCTTGGGCATGTCCTCCGCACTTCGCTTCCCGGCCGTGGCATCCGGCCTCCTGGCCGGCCACCAGGGCCATGTTTGTTGTCGTGCCGTGCCGCAGTAGCTCAGTTTCGGGCTTTCCCGCAACCGGGCACATACTCAGATGATCACCGGATACGGCGGCCCGCCCCACGGCTGCCTCCGCGCCTTCGGCAAAACCGGGCAGGAGAAACTCACGGGCCGGGGGAGAGTCTACGCGACATCAACCGACATTGCGAACACGGGAACAAGCCCGGTTATTCCGCCGTGTTGGCCCGGGGGAGCTCGTTAGCCACGCCGACGGCGGCGGTCGCGGTCCCTGCTCCGGTCCCGTTGCGGTGATCCGCCGGAAACCCACCGCCCGCACAAGACGATGCCGTAGACCCCGGCGACCCACAGGAACCACAGGCTGCCGGGGTGACCGCTGAGCAACCAGGCGAGGAACGCGACGAGGCTGACCGTGGCCCAGGAGCCCCAGGCCGCCCGCCAGGCGGGCGATATTCCGCCGCCGCCGCGCGGCGCGAGCAGCCAGGGCAGGCCGAAGCCCGTCGGGCCGCGCCGTTCCACCGAATGGTCGGGCAGGTGGTACAGGTCGATGCCGGGGAGGTCGGACAGTAGCTGGTCCAGGTCGCCCAGGGTCTTGGCGGCGTAGGCCTTGTCGAGGCGCTCGTTGAACTCCTCGGCGGTCAGCCGGCCGGCCGCATGGTGCTCGCGCAGCAGTGCGGCGGTCCTGTCGCGATCCGCGTCGGAGGCGCGGATCCTGGGATCACTGGCCATGCGGTACTACCTCCTCAGCCGGCCGGGTGCGGTTGCCCGACGGGCGCACGCCGCCGGCGATGACCTGGTCAGCGGCGACGGTACCGGGCGGCGGCCCGGCGGATGCCGTGAGCACCCATGGCCCGGCGGCGGTGATGGCGACCGTGTGCTCGAAGTGGGCCGACCAGCCGCCGTCCTCGCTCACCACGGTCCAGCCATCGTCCAGCAGGCGGGTCTCGGGGCCGCCCAGTACCAGCAGCGGCTCGATGGCCAGCGCCATGCCCTCGGCGAGCACCGGGCCCCGGCCCGGCCTGCCGTAGTTGGGCACCGGCGGGTCCATGTGCATCTCGTTGCCGATGCCATGTCCCACGTAGTCCTCGACGATGCCGTACGCACCGGCCGCTCGGGCGCTGCGCTCCACCGCGTGCGAGATGTCGGAAAGCCGCGCGCCTGCCCGGGCGGCGGCCATGCCCTGCCAGAGGGCCCGCTCGCAGTCGGCGATCAGCGTGGCGAGTTCCGCCGGGATGGCCCCCACGCCGACCGTCAGCGCCGCGTCGGCGTGCCACCCCCCGACGCTGGCGCCGCAGTCGATGGAGATCACATCGCCCTCCTGCAGCACCCGTGACGCGCTCGGGATTCCATGCACGATCTCGTCATTAATACAGGTGCAGATCGTCGCGGGGAAGCCGTGGTAGCCAAGGAACGAAGGGACGGCTCCGGCAGCGGCGATTGTGGCGCTGGCGACGGCGTCGAGTTCGGCGGTGCTGACACCCGGCGCCACGGCCGCCGCGGCCGCCTGCAGGGCGGCCGCCACCACCTGCCCCGCTTCCCACATGAACGCCAGCTGCGTGTGCGTCTTGACCTGCACACAAGGCTCGCGCTTACTCCGCATGCTGCCTCCGGATCCCCTCTCACGTTACCTGCCGCCGCCGCACCGGGCAGCGGCGCGGCCGCGGGTGGCAGAGGACTCCTCAGTGCATGAACCGGCGCAGCGCGCTCAGCGCCCGTTCGGTGATCTCGTCCACCGGCCCGGTGGCGTCCAGGCCGAGCAGGGTGCCCTCGTCGGCGTAGAAGGAGACCAGTGGGGCGGTCTGCTCCTGGTACACCTCCAGCCGGTGCCTGATCGTCTCCTCGCGGTCATCATCGCGCTGGAACAGCTCGCCGCCGCAGTCGTCGCAGATCCCGGCGACCAACGGCGGGTCGAAGCTCTCGTGCCAGATCCGGCCGCAGCGGCGGCAGGTGCGCCGCCCGGACAGCCGCCGTACCACCTCGTCGTCGTCGACCACGAGTTCGAGCACCACGTCCAGCTTGGCGTCCCAGGAGAGCAGCATCTTCTTGAGCGTCTCGGCCTGCGGCACGTTCCGCGGGAAGCCGTCGAGCAGGAAGCCCGCCTGCGTGTCCTCGTCCGCGAGCCGGTCGGTGACCATGGCGATGGTGACCTCGTCCGGCACCAGGTCACCGCGCTCCATGTAGGCCTGGGCCCGGCGGCCGAGCGCGGTTCCGTGGCTCACGTTGTCGCGGAAGATGTCACCTGTCGAGATCTTCGGGATGGACAGATGCGACGCGAGGGCTTGGGCCTGTGTCCCCTTGCCCGCACCAGGGGGGCCCACGAGGACGACACGCACTACCGAAGGAAGCCCTCGTAATTGCGCTGCTGGAGCTGGCTCTCGATCTGCTTCACCGTATCCAGGCCCACCCCCACCGCGATCAGGATGCTGGTTCCTCCGAATGGGAAGTTCTGCGTCGCCCCGACGAGCGCGAGCGCGATCATCGGGATCAGCGCGATGACCCCCAGGTACAACGAGCCGGGCGCGGTCAGCCGGGTGAGCACGTAGTTGAGGTACTCGGACGTGGGCCGGCCCGGGCGGATGCCTGGGATGAACCCGCCGTACTTCTTCATGTTGTCGGCGACCTCGGTCGGGTTGAACGTGATCGCCACATAGAAGTACGTGAAGAAGACGATGAGCAGGAAGAAGGTCAGCATGTAGATCGGCGAGTCCCCGCGCACCAGGTAGGTGTCGACCCACGCGACCCAGCCCGTCGCACTGGTCTGGCTCCCGAACAGGGACGAGGCCAGCTGCGGGATATAGAGCAGGGACGAGGCGAAGATGACCGGGATGACACCGGCCTGGT
>DATNBS010000013.1:0-8382 GCA_035571895.1 Arthrobacter sp.
GGTCCAGCCGCTCGTAGGGCAGCCCGTGGGCGTCGGCGGCACGGGCGGTCCCGGCGACGACGTCGGAGTCCGGGGTACCGATCAGGTAGCCTCCGGTCAGACGCAGCAGGTCCCGACCGGAGGCGTGTTCAAGCTGCCGGAACAGGGCGCGGCTCTCGGCGGCCATCGGGGCGAGCCCGGGATGTTCCAGGCAGGCTTCGCGGAAGAGCCGGGTCTGCCCGTGGGAGGATCCGAGCGCATGGCCGATGCCGAATTGCTCGAATCCCACCACGTCGAGGCCGCGGGCGGCCAGGCGCCAGAGGGCGGCCGACCCGAGGGCGCCCAACCCGACGACGGCGACGTGCGCGTGCTGTGGCATGGAGTTCCCTGACCTAGGCCACGGGGCCGTCGGCGCGGTGGGAGCCGCCGGGCTGGCCGGGCGCCTCGTCCGGTTCGGCCACGACGTCCCGGGCGGGAACGGGTGCCATGGACGGGGCCCGATGGGCGGGCTGTCCGTCGCGGGCGTTGGGGCGCTCCTGGACGTGGGCTATCTGTCCCTCGGCCAACGACTCCGGGGGGATGTCCCGTTCGATCTTGGTCGCAAGTGCCTTCTCGCTCATGAAGCACAGCGCGATCGTCGCGGCGATCGCCAGCGGGACCATCCACAGGAAGATCGGCACGAGCGCCTCGTTGTAGGAGGAGACGATGATGTCGCGGATGGGTCCCGGCAGCGAGTTGACCAGTTCGGGGGTCAGCGAGTTGACCTGGCCACCGGACGAGGACGCGGCCCCCGCGGGCATCCGTTCCTTGACCAGGTCGGTCAGGCGGCTGGCGAACAGCGAACCGACGACAGCCGAACCGAGGGTGGCGCCGACCTGGCGGAAGTAGTTCTGCCCGGCCGTCGCGGTGCCGACGTAGCGCAGATGGAAGGAGTTCTGGGCGACGAGGGTGAGCATCTGCATGCACATGCCCAGGCCGAGGCCCATCACGCCGAGGAAGACGCAGATCAGGTAGACCGGTGAATCGGCGTGGATGGTCGAGAGCAGGAACAGTCCGAGGCCCAGCACCAGGGTGCCGGCGATCATGACGACCTTGTAGCGACCGGAGGCTGAGACCTGGCGGCCGACGATCACGGAGGTGATGAGCAGGCAACCCATCATCGGAATCATCAGCAGGCCCGCCGCGGTGGGCCCGAAGCCGGTGACCATCTGCAGGTAGGTCGGCATGTAGCCGATGGCGCCGAACATCGCGATGCCGATCATCAGGCCGGAGAACGTGGTCAGGACGAAGTTGCGGTTCCGGAACAGCATCAGGGGCATGACCGGTTCGGAGACCTTGGATTCGGTCAGCACGAACAGCCCCGCGGCGACGACGGCCCCGGCGAGCAGGCCCAGGATGGTGGGCGAGTCCCAGGCGTAGGTGTTGCCGCCCCAGGTCCCGGCCAGGACCAGCGTGGTGGTGGCCAGCGCCATGAGCATCATGCCCAGGACGTCGATCTTGGGCCGGCTTGCATTGGTCTTCTTCGGGATGTGCAGCAGGAAGATGGAGGCAAGGACCGCGATGGCGCCCAGGGGCAGGTTCAGCCAGAACGCCCAGCGCCAGCCGGGTCCTTCGGTGAGCCAGCCGCCGAGCAGGGGGCCGGCCACGGAGGAGATCGCGAAGACGCCGCCCATGACTCCCATGTACTTGCCGCGTTCGCGTGCGGGGATGACGTCGGCGATGATCGCCTGCGAGAGGATCATCAGCCCGCCGCCGCCGAGCCCCTGGATGACACGGGCGATGATCACGGCGTTCATCGTGTCCGACAGCGCGCCCCAGATGGAGCCGCACATGAAGACCAGGATGGCGAAGATCAGCAGGGGCTTGCGGCCGAAGAGGTCGCCGAGCTTGCCGTAGACCGGCATCATCACGGTGGAGGCCAGGATGAAGGACGTGATGATCCAGGCCATGTGCTCGACCCCGTTGAGCTCGCCGACCATGGTGGGCAGGGCGGCGGAGAGCACCGTCTGGTTCAGCGATGCCATGAGCATCGTGACCATCAGGGCCGAGAAGAGCAGGACGATGTGGTTCTTGCTGCCGTGCACCGGCTTGGTTTTGGCGGTTTTAGTCGTTGTCATGGGTGGCTTGCATAACCTCTCGGAAGATCTGGACGGCTGAATCGATGTGTCCGTCGATGTCGGCGACGGTTCCCTCGGGGTCGCAGCTGTAGGCGTAGCGCGTGATCGTCCCGGCAAGCATGAGCAGGGCGCGGGCCGACTCCTCGCCCGCCGGCAGGCGGCTCAGCGTTTCCTCGGCTTCCTCGCTCTGGATGCGTTCGCGCAGGATCTCGTCGACCAGGCGTTCGGCGTCGTTGATGTGCTGCACGACGCGCACGCGAAGCTCGGGGTACCGGCTGACGATCTTGCGCCGCTCCTGGTACGCCTCCCCACCGCGGAGGCTGGTCCGCATGACCCCCGTGAGGATCCGGACGATCCGGGTCAGCAGGTCGGCGTCGCTGGTGCGGAACTGCTCGAGCAGCTCATCCGGCACACACGGTGCGCGGGTGCCCAGGATCGCGTCTTCCTTGGTCGGAAAGTAGTTGAAGAACGTCCGCTTGGAGACACCGGCCCGGGTGGAGATGGACTCGATGGTCACGGCCCCGGGGCCGTCCTCGAGCGCCATGGCAGCCGCGGCATCATGCACGGCGTTCCAGGTGTCCAGGCGGTTGCGCTCGCGCTGGGTCATCGGGGTTTCTTGCATGGGTACAGTTTATGCACTCGTGCAAAGTTTGCACAACTGCAAGGTTCGATCCCTGGGGCACATCAACCCGTGGGTCCTATGTTCACCATCCAGCCGACTCCGAACCCCCAGGTTCCCGCCGAAAATGCCGTGGTAGAACTCCAGGGCACTGCGGGCATTGCCCCGGAACGTGATGTAGGGATTCAGAAGTACATCCACGGGAGGCTCCTTTGCCTTGGTCCGCATTGCCTTTCCGCAGTGCCCGGGGCCGCGGAGGCTCGGTGGACCGCCGTCGTCCCCCGGGCTCCATTGTTTTCCCCGCAAGGCCCGCTGGGAAGGGGTGGAGCGGCCCGTCCCCACCGCCATTGACACGGCCCGGGCGCTCGGTAGTATCGCCGGTGTCGCGCCACGACGGTGCGGCACATCACTCATCGCACCCGGGAGTCATGTCATGAACCCACGCAAGCATCCGATCCAACGTGCCAGCCTGGTCGCAGCGGGCCTCGCACTCGCCGCCACCTCCCTGGCCGCGCCGGCCCAGGCGGCGCCGCCCACGGTCCCGCAGGGCCAGCACCACGGCGGCGACCACGGAGGAGGGCACCAGGGTGGAGGGCATCACGGTGGAGGACACCACCAGCCGCGCACCAGCACCATCCAGCTGCTCGGCATCAACGACTTCCACGGACGGATCGAGGCCAACGGCACCTCGGCCGGCGCCGCCGTCCTGGCCGGTGCCGTCGACAAGCTGACCGGCAAGCGCAAGGACAACACGCTCTTCGTCTCGGCCGGGGACAACATCGGCGCCTCGACCTTCACCTCGTTCTCTCAGCAGGACACTCCCACGATCGACGCGCTCCGGGTCGGGGGGCTGGACGTCTCGGCCGTGGGCAACCACGAATTCGACCGCGGCTTCGACGACCTCAAGGACCGGGTGATCCCGCGCTACGGCAACGGCAGCGCGAAGCGCGGCGCTGACTACGCGCTCGGCGCCAACGTGTACTACGCGGGCACCCACCGGCCCGCGCTGAAGGAATACGCCCTGCGCAAGGTCCAGGGAGTGACGGTCGGGTTCGTCGGCGTCGTCACCGAGCAGACCGAATCACTCGTCAGCCCGGCGGGAATCGCCGACCTGGACTTCGGCAACCAGCTCGAGGCGGCCAACCGGGTCGCCCGCCAGCTCTCCGATGGCCGCAAGTCCAACGGCGAGGCCGACGTCGTCGTCCTGCTGGCCCACGACGGGTCCGCGGGCACCGACTGCTCGGCGATCGCCACCGAGGACACCGCCTACGGCGACCTCGTGCGCGGGGCGTCGGCGAACATCGATGCCATCTACTCCGGCCATACCCACCAGGGCTACGCGTGCTCGTACCCGGTCAAGGGGTGGCCGAAGTCCATGAAGCGCCCGGTGGTGCAGGCGCACGAATACGGGACGACCCTGGACCGCGTGCAGATCACGGTCGACCGCCGCACCAAGAAGCCGGTCGCCCTGTCCGGTTCGCTGGTGCAGCTGACGACCCCGGATGCCGCCGGTGACCCGGTCGCCGCGTTCCCGGCGGACCGAGGCGTAGCGCGCATCGTGACTGCCGCCGCCGAGCAGGCGGAGGTCGTCGGCGCCCAGCCGATCGGCAAGATCAGCGCCGACATCCTGCGCGGCGGGGCCGAGCCGGGCTCGGACCGCGGCGTGGAGTCCTCCCTGGGCAACCTCGTGGCCGACATGCAGCTCTGGGCGACCTCCAACGAGGACTTCGGCGGCCAACCGGCCCAGATCGCCCTGATGAACCCGGGCGGGCTGCGGGCCGACCTGCTCTACGGCACCGACGGGACCGTCACCTACAAGGACGTGGCCAGCGTGCAGCCCTTCGGCAACACCCTGTGGACCGAGGACCTCACCGGGGCCCAGCTCAAGGCCGTCCTGGAAGAGCAGTGGCAGCCGGAGGGCTCCAGCCGGCCGAAACTGCACCTGGGCGTTTCCGCGGGCCTGAGCTACACGTACACCGAGGACGCGCCCCGCGGTTCGCACATCACGTCGATGTCGTTCAACGGGCAGCCGATCGCCGACGGCGATGTCTTCCGGGTCGTGGTGAACTCGTTCCTGGCCGCCGGCGGGGACAACTTCACCACGTTGGCCGAGGGCAGCAATGCGGCCGATTCGGGCCAGAGCGACCTGGTCGCGGCGATCAACTACTTCGAGGAGCACGACGTCGTGGACCCGGCGCCGCTCGGACGGGCGATCGCCCAGTAGACGTGGCCGCGCCGGGTTCCTCCCCGGTGCGGCACCGGTTCACCCCTGAAGGCGGTGGTATCCCCTGCGGTAGTGCACCAAGGGGGATGCCCCGCCTTCCGTCGTCGTACCGGGGCCCAGCAAGTCGACGACCTGGGCCGCGACGATCGTCGATCCCGCCACCGGCGTCCGTGTCAGGATGCGGCAGCGGAGGATCACCCGCGGACCGGCCAGCAACGGTTCGCCGGTCGGCGCCCGGTCCCACGAGGTGTCCGGCCCAAAGCGGTCGGCACCGGGGCCGGAGAACAGCCTCGCCAGGTCCTCGTGGTCGGTGGAGAGCAGGTGCACGGCCAGGAAGTCGGCGGTGAGCAGGGCTCCGGCCGAGCCGCGGGCCGAGGACAGCGAAAATGCCAGGGTCGGCGGGGCCACGGAGACCGAGATCACCGACGACGCGGTGAGGCCCACCGGACCGCGCGGTCCGGCTGCCGTGACGACGGCGACGCCACCGGGGTGCCCGGCGAACGCGTCCCGGAAGGCATCGGCCAGGCCGGCGCGGCCACTCGCTCCCTGCGCTGCCCGGCCACCTACCGGTCTGCTGCCCATCGATGCCCTTCTGCCGGATCGGGTCCTGCCTCCACCGTATGCCCGCCACACGGTGGGCACCACCCCGCGAGTTGACTCATAAAAAACCTCCGCGTGCTCCCATACGTTGCCTCATGGGAAAAGCTCCGTTTCCTTCAGGCTTGCCGCCGCCCGCCACTGGCGGGACCTTTGGGGATGGGACTGACCATGAGTGAGCGCAAGGCAGTGACGAAGCAAATGGCCCAGCGGTACCAAGGTGCCCCGCGTGCGGTGAAGGGCTCGATCCTGGACGAGGTCGTGGAGTTGACCGGTTGGCACCGCGACCATGCCCGCGCCGCGCTGCGCAAGGCCCTCGAGCCACCGCGCCCGCGGGCGGTACGGCCCGGGCGCAAGCCCACCTACCCGGCGGACCTGCAACCGGCGCTCATCACGTGCTGGGCCGTGCTGAGGGCCCCGGCGGGGAGGTTGCTGGCGGAGGCCACCGGATACCTGGTACCGATGCTGCGGGCCGAGCACGTCCTGGACATCGATGACGAGCAGGCCAGGCTGCTGGCGGCCATGAGCGGAGCGACGATCGACCGCCGGCTCGCCGGTGAGCGCGGGAAGATGCGCCTGCATGGGCGTTCACGCACCAAGCCCGGGTCGCTGTTGAAGTCCCAGATACCGATCCGGACCTGGGCCGAGTGGGACGACGCCGTCCCGGGGTTCGTGGAGATCGACCTCGTCTCCCACGAGGGCTCGAACCCGGCCGGGGAGTTCTGCTTCACGCTCACCGTCACCGACATCGCCACCGGGTGGACGGTGAACCGGTCGGTGCGCAACAAGACCCAGAAATGGGTCTTCGAGGCCCTGATGCACGTCACGGACGTCTTCCCGTTCCCGATCATCGGCATCGATTCGGACAACGGCAGCGAGTTCGTCAACGGCCACCGCCACCGGTACTGCCTTGAACACCGGATCACCTTCACCCGCTCCAGGCCCCTGCATAAGAACGACGGGGCACACGTGGAGCAGAAGAACTGGTCCCGGGTCCGGGAGCTCGTGGGCTACGAGCGCTTCGACACACCCCGGGAACTGGAGCTGCTGAACCAGATCTGGGAACTGGACCGCGTCTTCACGAACTACCTGCTGCCCCAGCAGAAGCTCGTCTCGAAGACACGGCATGGTGCCAAGGTCGTCAAGAAGCACGACCAGCCCGCCACCGCCTACCAGCGGGCCATCGGCTACCCGGGGATGGGCAAACGCCCGGTCATCGGGATGAACGCGCAGTTCAAGAAGATCCGGGTCATGGCACTCAGCCGCCAGATCCTGGCATTGACCGGGGAGCTGGACACGATCTCCCGGCACAAGAACAAGACCACCGTGCCCCTGCCCAAAGCAGCGAAGCAGCAGCCATGACCCCGAACCCAGCCGGAGGTTTTTCAATGAGGCAACGAATCCCCCTTGCCGAAGGTATTGCTATGAGGCAACAGGCCCCGGCAGCCGGCCTCCCGCCGCTCAGCCCATGCGCGACTGCGCCAGGACGATGCCGATCGGTGCCGAGATCAACAGGACCACGACCACCATGCGGTAGAGCCACAGCAGTCCCCGGTGTTCGGACGTGCTGCCCCGCACGGCCCAGATGAACAAGGCCATGGCCACGATGATCAGCGCTGCCCCCACCCAGGTCAGCGTCACGACCGCGAACAGCGAGCCGGCCAGCACGGCGATGTTGGCCAGGTTGAACGCCAGCAGCTCGGCGGAGATGGTCCCGGGGGCCACGTCTCCGGCAGCCAGCCGGTCCTGGCCGAGGCCGAGCACCAGCTGGGCGGCGCCGACCACGAGGACCAGGTAGGCGACCGCCCAGGACGCCAGGTAGCTGGGCGATGCGGCACTGATGGCCGATAGGAGGCCTCCGGCCAGGATGCCGAGGCTGCCGATGACGATGAAGGGTGTTGCCGTTCTGCTCATCCCCCCACTGTAGGGCGGCTGCCGCCCGGATCCGGGGGTTGGACTGGATGGTGGCTTGCGCATAGCGTAAGTCCCATGCCAGCAGCGTCCACCGCCCCGAAGGCCACCGGCAACACCCTGCTGGTGCTCGGGAAGATCACCGCCATCCTCGACGCGTTCACGTTGACCCGACCCATCCTCACCCTGGGCGACATCCGTGCTGCCACCGACCTGCCGATGTCGACCGTGCAGCGGCTGGTGGCCAACCTCGTCGGGCAGGGCTTCCTGGACCGCGAGGGCGACGGCTACCGGATCGGCCTGAAGATGGCGTACTGGGCCGCGCCGGCGACCCGCGGCAAGGCCATGCTCGACGTGGTCTCCCCGCTGCTGGCGGACCTGCGCGACACACTCGGCGAGACCGCCTGCTTCTTCACCGCCGAGCAGAACCACCGCGTCTGCGTGGCCATGGCCGAGACCCGGCATGCGCTGCGCCGTGAAATGCACGTCGGCAAGATCCTGCCCCTGCACGCGGGATCGGCCAGCCGGGTGCTGCTCGCCTGGGACCCCGAACTCCTCCAGTCGCTGCTGCGCACCCCGCTGGAATCGATCACCGACTTCACCATCACCGAGTCCGAGGCGCTGCAGGAAGCAGTGCGACGGACCCGGACCGACGGATTCGCCATCACCACCGGCGAACGCGAATCCGGCGCCTCCGGGCTCTCCGCCCCGGTCTTCGACGCCTCGGCGGCCGTGCTGGGCGCGGTGACCATCAGCGGCCCGACGTTCCGGATGCCCGAGGAAGTCTGCCGCCAGTGGGTCGAGCCCCTGTTGCAGGCGGCCGAGCGGATGACCCGCATGGTCGGGGGCCGCTTCCCCGGGGAGCCGGGCGCACCCGCCTGACAACGCCCGACGCGGGTCGACGTGCGCAGCCGGCTTCCTCCGACGCACGACGG
>DATNBS010000014.1:0-3138 GCA_035571895.1 Arthrobacter sp.
CGACGACGACGGATACTTCGGCGGGACACTGCGGCTGGCCGCCGGAGCAGCCCGCTGCGATGCATCGCCCGCCTGGCTGTCCTGGATCGGTGCCGAGGCGGCCATCGGGCTGCTGTCAGCTCTCCCGGCATCAGCAGCCGAGCAGCACTGCCTCGCCTTGGCGGCCGCCTTTCTCGACGCAGCGCCAGAGGCGGGTGCCGTGCCGGTGAGCACCGGGCAGCCCAGCCACATCGCCGTTGTGCGGGTCACGGACCCCGATGCTGTCCGCACCCGGCTGCGGTCATGCGGGGTCCGTGCCAGGGTGCTCGGCGACCGGCTCCGGGTCGGCTTCCACTACTTCAACAACCAGGAAGACGTAACGGCTGTCCTCGGCGCGCTGCGCGGCTGATCGGAAGGCGCCTCCGCACTACCGAGTTGAGCCGCGGTCCCATCTCGCTCACTGTGCCGCTGGCATTCCGCCAGACAGCCAGGCTCTCGGGCCACGCGCGCTCATCATGCGCAGCGCAAATGGCTAACTGCGGAGGCAGATCTTCATGAGAGTCGTCATCTTCGGCGCCGGCGGGCCGGCCGGCAGGCTACCGACCACCCGGACACTGGCCGACGGCCACGACGGCGTGGCCGTGATCCGCCATCTCGCCCAGGTCCCGCCGCGCAGTGGCCCTTCAACCCGCACCGGCCTGCCCGATGCCGAGACCACGGAAGGGGGAGATGGTGACCTGTACGAGCACACCCGCGCCCTCAGCACCCCCGAGGCAGACCAGGACCCCGGCGAAGAAGGCGATGACGACAGCGAGCGGGCAGCCTGAAGTGGCAGGTCAGAGGCGAGAAACCGGGCGGACGGTCGGCGTAACCGCTCCCAGCGGCCCCGTCCGTGGCCTTTCCGCCCCCCGTCCGTGGCCTGCATGCCCCTCCCCGGAATCCGGGGCGCACGGACGCAAAGCGGACGGGGCCGCGGCCACGACGACATCGCTACCGAAACCACGGTCCGTCACCGGCTCCACATCGTCTTCAATGGCCTCGCCCGCACCAGCTGAGTCGGCGAGGCGCCGCGGTAAAGCCCGGCGTACCAAGGCAAGGCCCAACGCAACAGGGCCGGCCTGCTGGGTCCAGAAGGCTCCCGTGGACCAGTAGTAGGGGCGGTTGTCGCGGCCCGGTCGGGGCAGGGTTGAGTCATGAGGCTGGGTACACAGCCCAGGCAGCGGCTCACCCTCGCGGTGGCGTGCACGGCTCAGGTCATGATGGTGCTGGATGTCATGATCGTGAGCGTCGCCCTTCCGTCCTTGCAACGCGAGCTTCACCTCTCGCCCGCGGGCCTGGAATGGGTGGTTAGTGCCTACGCTCTGGCCCTGGCGGCCCTGATCCCGGCGGGCGGGGCGCTGGGCGATCATTTCGGCCGCAAGCGTGTCTTCATGAACGGGGTCGCCCTCTTCATGCTCGCCTCGGTCGGCTGTGCTCTTTCGGTTTCGGGGGGAATGCTGATCGGTTTCCGGGTGATCCAGGGGATCGGCGGCGCCGTCATGTCGTCCCTGACCCTGTCCCTGATCACTGAGGCCTACCCGCCGAAGGCGAGGACTGGCCCGATCGGGCTGTGGGCCGCGGTCAGCGGCCTGGCTGTCGCGGGCGGCAGCGTGGTTGGCGGCTTGCTGCTCAGCGTGTTCCCGTGGTCGTCGATCTTCTGGGTCAACGTCCCGATCGCGGTGATGACCCTGGTCATCTCCTGGTTCGCGGTTGTGGAGTCCCGGGAACCGGTACCGCGCCCCTTCGACACTGCCGGTGTGGCGCTGAGCGCTTCCGGACTTCTGCTCCTGACCTTCGGGTTCGTCCACTCCTCCGACACGACCTGGCATTCACCGGTCGTGGCCGCGGGCGTCGCCGCTGGCGTGGCGGTCCTGGTGGTCTTCTTTGTATGGGAGCACAGGGCGGCATTCCCGATGGTCCCGCCGGCGTTGCTGCGAACCCGGAGCTTCGGCCGGGCCTGTGCCGTGTACCTCCTTGCCTACCTCGCGTTCTCGGGATTCATCTACTACGTCACCCTCTTCTTCCAGAATGTTGACGGATGGTCCGCGCTACGCACCGGCCTGTCCTGGCTTTTCTTCTGCATCCCGTATTTCGCCGTGGCCCAGCTCGGCAAGCGGGTCGGGCGGTGGATGCCAGTGGCATCGGCCGTCGGGTGGGGGTGCCTCATCGCCGCCGCAGGCATGCTTGGCATGAGCCAGCTGACGACGGCGACGCCGTTCGCCTGGCCGGCCGCCTGCTACATCCTGGTGGGAGTGGGCTTCGCCCTGATGGTCCCGGCGGGTTCGTCCGCGGCGATGGCCGAGGTTCCGGAGGGATCGTCGGGGATCGGGTCAGGCCTGTTCAATGCCTGCCGCCAGATCGGCACCGCTATCGGGCTAGCCATCTTGGGATCCATCGGGGCCGGTGTGACCCTAGCCGACTGGCACCGCGAGGCCGGATCTCTCCCCGCGGCCGAGCAGCAGCGAGCAGCCCAGGTCGGGGCCGACGTCGCGGGCGGCCAGGTCCACGTCGCGGTCGCCTCCGAAGGCCAGCACGCGCTTGACCTGGCGGTGGCCTCATTCCTCCGGGGTTTCGAGATCGCCCTCCTCCTGGCCAGCGCGATCCTCGTCGTCGGCGGGATCGTGGGCTTCCTGGGCCTGCGGCACCTCCAGAGCCCTGCGTCCCAGCAGCGAAGGACCGATGTGAGCACGAGCCGGTGAAATGCGATGACTCATGGGGTGTACGGGGTCCTCGCTGCTCCGCGGGGACGGGAACCGGCAGCCAGCAAAGACCGAGGCTGCGCGGAGCCACGTCACCGGCCCAGCCTCTCCGTCCGTGATCGACCAACGCAACAGTGCCGGCGTCCCGGTACGATTCCGGATATGTCGGACCTTCCCCCCGAGATCGACGTCTCCCGGCCGCATCCGGCGCGGATGTACGACTACTACCTGGGTGGGAAGACCCACTTCGCGGCCGACAGGGAGGCTGCGGACAAGTGGATCGCCGCCGTGCCGTCGGGTCCGACCGGGCCGCGCGAGAACCGGGCGTTCCTTGGCCGGGCTGTTCGGTTCCTGGCCGCGGAGGCGGGCATCACGCAGTTCCTCGACATCGGGACAGGACTGCCGACCACCGGGAACGTCC
>DATNBS010000015.1:0-40216 GCA_035571895.1 Arthrobacter sp.
GCGTTCTTCAACATCGCCGGCACCGGCAAGCCGGGCAAGCTCATCGAATACGACGAGACCGCGACGATCTTCAACAACCCGTCCGTCAAGGCCACGGAAGATTACGTTTCCGGCCGGTTCGGATAACCAGACGGTTCCCGCTGCGGGTCAGCGCGCGGCGGGAACGGACCCGGAGGGGGAATCTCCGGGGGATCCCCAGGGATCACAGCGGATGCGGGGCGCCAAGGGGGGCCCCGCATCCGTGCTTCCTGCCAACCGGACCGTGCTAGCCCAGGAGCGGATGCATGGCCAGGAACAGGACTCCGCCCGCCACGATGCAGGTCACCGGCGTCGCCAGCCAATAGGCGGCCACCCCGGCCACCCGTCCCCACACCACCGATTCGTAGCGCTGGTTGGCCCCCGAGCCGACGATCGAACTGGTCGCCGCCTGCGTCGTGGACAGCGGCATCTGCAGGGCGATCGCCCCGACATACAGCATGGCCGCCGAGACCGCCTGGGCGGCCATGCCGCGCAACGGGTCGATCGGCACCAGCCGGTAGGCGATCGTGTGCGTGATCCGCCAGCCGCCGCACAACACGCCGGCGCCCAGGCACCCCGCCGCGACGGCCTGCGCCCAGAAGGGGATGCCCTGCGCCGTCGTGGCCTGCCCGGCCACCAACGCCAGGGTGAGCATCGCCGCGGTCCGCTGCCCGTCCTGCAGCCCGTGCCCCAGCGCCACCGCGCCGGCGGTGATGGATTGGCCCAGCCGCCCCACGGTGTTCACGTCGGCGGAGGTGGCGTGGCGCAACCGCCACGTCAGCGGGATGACCGCCAGGTAGGACAGCACGAACGCGACGACCGGGGTCAGCACCAGGGGGATCACGACCCCGCCCAGCAGCATCCTCGCCACCCCGTGGACCCCGTCACCGCCCAGCAGGGCGGAAGCCCCGCTGGCCCCGGCGAACCCGGAGATCACGGCCTGGGTGGAGGACATGGGCACCGCCCGGTACCAGCAGAACAGGCCCCACCCCCCGGCGGCCAGGACCGCGGTGAACAGGATCGCCAGGCCCGCCGCCCCGTCCGGGACCCGCAGTTCGACGGCGGCGACCAGGAAACTGCCGAAGGCGGTGCTCAACAGGGTGCCGACCACCGCGAAGAAGGCGGCCAGCAGCACGGCGACGGAGGGCGCCAGGGCGCGGGTGCGCACGGCGGCGGCCACCGCGTTGGAGGCATCGCGGAAGCCGTTGAGGAACGCGAAGGCACAGATCGCGGCGAAGACGCCCCACAGGAACACGATCACCGGGCCGGTCCGCTCAGGATTCCTTGACCAGGACGCGCCCCAGGTGGTCGGCGACCGCTCGCAGCGCCTCCACGGCGGCCAGCAGCTGTCCGGCCACGGCCTGGTGGCGCAGGATCGAGGAGGCCTTGGACAGGTCCGCGATCTCGCCGAGCCAGGCGCGGTGCGTGCGGCGGGCCCGCCGACCCAGCCGGATCATCTGGATCCAGACGTCCTCCAGATCGTCGGGGCGCTGTAGCTTGCCCAGCGCCTCGGTGGTCATCTCGGACTGCCGCCCGAGCATCTCGAGCTGCTCGGCGGCACGGCGCGAGATGCCGGCCACCGACGTCGTGACCATGAGGTCCCCGGTGCCGGCGAGTTCCGCGACGGCGTCGTTGAGCAGCCGGGAGAAGGTGTAGAGGTCCTCGCGGGGCAGCGGGTTCACGTAGCTGGTGCGTAGGTGGGTGAGCAGCGCATGGTGCAGGTCGGTGGCCTGCTGCTCGAACCGCTCGAGCTCGCGCACCAGCCCGCCCTGGTCGTCGGCGGGGGCGCCGAGCAGTTCGGAGAGGGTCTCGACGCATTGCCGGACGGTGGTGCCCAGCTGCTGGAGCAGCTCCAGGCCGCGCGTCTCCGCGGGAAACAGTCTGAATTTCACGAGGCAAAACCACCGGCGTCTGGGGGATGGGGGATGACTTCGTCCCAGTGTACGCACGCCGCGTGAACGGACTGCCGCGGGATGGTTGGTGGTGCCGAACCGGGAGCGCCTCTCGGCGGAAGGCCGCTCGAAGCGGCTGCAAGTTGGAGCCCGGGGCTACCGCGGTCCGACACCGACTCCAGTGTTCTCCGCGCTCCGCGGCGCTGTCAACAGCACGCCCCCGACAGTGGCCGAAGCCACAGCCTCAGGCCAGTTCCCCGCGGCGCCAGGCCCTTGCGGAAGCCTCCAGGTCCTCGGCGGTGCGCACCAGGAGACCCGCGTTGCGGGTCATCCGGCTGGCACGGTCCCCGTTGGAGAACTCGGAGGCGTCCGCGTGCTCGGCCTGGCCCAGCGCGATGACCCGGCAGAACGCGGCCGTCCGTTCCAACGCCACGTCGAAGTCCCCATCGAAGGCGCCGGTGAGGATCGAATCGGTCATCGCCAGCACCTCGGCGGCCCCCGGTGGTTCGGCGACGCCGGCCACCACGCGCGAGACGTCGGCGGCCTGCCGTCCGGCAGCGAAGTAGGCGGAGAACCGCTCGGGTTCGCGCTGCGTCGCGGTACGCAAGGCGTAGAGCCGCCACAGGGCGCCGGGCAGCGACCGTGGCGGGCTTTCGGCCCACAGTTCGGCGAGCACCTCCAGCCCCTCCTTGTCGGCCAGCTTGATGAGCCGGCGGGTGACCTCGGGATCGGAGTTGGCCCGGCCATGGTTGACCAGCGCCTCGGCGGCCAGATGCCCGGCCTCGGAGACCCGCGCCGGATCGGCACCGCCGGCAAACGGCTCGAAGTCCGCCGGCGCGAAGGGTTTGGGCCGGTGGTGCGGGCGCTTGCCGGCACCGGAAGCTGGTGTCTGGGCGTCGTTCATGCCCCGAGGATACTCCCGCGGCCTGCGCAGCTGCCATGGCGTCCGGCCCTGGCCGGGCACCGCGTTGCGTTAGGATGTGTAACGGCCACCTCGGCCGCATGGGCCTTTAGCTCAGCTGGTAGAGCATCGGACTTTTAATCCGCTGGTCACGGGTTCGATCCCCGTAGGGCCCACCAGCACCCTGCCCCGTGCCGCAAGAGCGGTACGGGGCTTTCCCGTCTCCCGTCCGTCCTGGTCGCGCCGCCCCAGATGCTCCATCGGGTGGAAATTTCAAAACGGCAACAATGCCGCGACCCGTCCGGCCGCCCGGCTGGGGCCGCCCGGATTCCCGCGATCCGCGCCATGGCGCGGCACAACCGGGACGTCGTCCTATCGTCCGGGGGCGTCGGCCAGGCGGTGATGGGCCCGGAATCATCCCCAGCCGCGCGAACCCCTGTTCCCGCACGCGGTCCGACGCCCTACGCTGGATGGGTGCGCGCAATCATGAGGGGCCTTGGAGCCGGACTGCTGGCCGTCGGCCTGACGGCCGCCTCCGTCGCGCCCGCGCTCGCCGACGGCCCGGAACTCCCGGACTACCTCAACCCGGGACAGCCGCACTTCCGCGCCCAACTGGACGCCGCCGCGGCGCACGCCCCGGACAACGCGGACCTGCGGAC
The DNA here is from genome assembly GCA_035571895.1 of Arthrobacter sp. GTDB lineage: Bacteria > Actinomycetota > Actinomycetes > Actinomycetales > Micrococcaceae > Arthrobacter_H. The sequence goes on from DATNBS010000015.1 coordinate 3,471, forward strand.
CGCCACCTACAATGTCTCGCTCAGCCGCGGCTACGCCGGCGAACTGGCCCAGGACCTCTCGCTGCCCGGCGACGAGCACGCCGCCGCCGCCGCGGAGGTCATCCAGCGCACCCGCCCCGACGTGGTCCTGCTCAGCGATTTCGACTACGACGAGGACCACGCGGCCGCCGAGTCGTTCCGCGCCAACTACCTCGAACAGGGCCAGGGCCGGCAGCAGCCGGTCGACTACCCGTACCTGTACACGGCCCCGACCAACAACGGCATCGCCACCGGCGCCGACCTGGACGGCAACGGCACCGTCGGGGACCCCGCGGACAGCTTCGGCTTCGGCGACTTCCCGGGCCAGCACGGGATGGTGCTCTACTCCAAGTACCCGATCGGGCACCAGGATGTGCGCACGTTCCAGCGGATGCTCTGGAAGACGATGCCCGGCAACCGCATGCCCCACCACCGCTATTCGCCCCTGGTGCGCAACGTCCTGCGGCTGAACAGCTCCACCACCTGGGACGTCCCCGTGCAGATCGACGGCTCCACCGTGCACGTGATCGCCGCCGACGCCGGTGCCCCCGTGGACGAGGGCGGCACGCCCCAGCAGGGACGCAATGCCGACCAGATCCGCCTGGTCTCCGATTACGTCGGCGGCGGGGCCGGTGCCGCCTACATCACCGACGACGCCGGACACTCCGGCGGCCTGCCGGCCGATGTGCCGTTCGTGGTCCTCGGCGACCTCGATGCCGACCCCAGCCACGGGGATGCGGCCACCGGGGCCGTGCGCGATCTGCTCGCCAACCCGGCCCTGGTCGATCCGCGGCCGGCCTCCGACGGCGGCGCCGAAACCGGCATCACCCGCCCGGGCCAGCCCGAGGACGACGAGGCCGCCGCCCCGCGGCTGCGGACCTCGACCAGCGACTCCGGTGCCCTGCGCACCGACTACGTGCTGCCCGCGGCCGCACTGCACGTGGCCGGGGCCGGCGTGTTCTGGCCCGCCGCCCGCCAGGACGGACGCGCACTGGTGTTCGGCGACCCGGCCCCCAGCGGCAACCACCGCCTCGTCTGGGTCGACCTCGACCTGCCCGACGCGCAGTAGCAGGAGCCCCCGGGGACGGGTCCATGCCCGGGTACAGGGCACCCGTGCCACCGTGTGGACGTGGCCGGTCCCACACGACCGATCCACCGAACGGTTGATCCGACCGGCCCCCGGTTTTGGAATCGTTGACGGCAGGCAAACCGCCTGACCCGTCAACGAAAGGCCCCGCAGTGCTCCGCCTGCTCTACACCTCCTTCGCCTTCGCCGTCGTCGGCGTCCTCTCCGGCCTCTTCTACCGCGAGCTGACCAAGGCACACGACTTCACCGACCGCTCGGGCAGCCAGCTGCCGCTGGTCCACACGCACTTCCTGGTGCTCGGCTTCCTGGTGCTGCTGCTCGTGCTGGTCCTCGAGCGCGTCCTGCGCGTGGGCGAGGCGGCCCCGCGGCTGAGCGGCTGGTTCTACTGGACCTGGACCGCCGGCGTCACCCTGACCGGCGGCATGATGCTCGTCAAGGGCTCCCTGACCGTCCTCGGGGCCGACGCCTCCTCCCCGGCCCTGGCCGGGATCGCGGGCCTGGGGCACATGCTGCTCACCGCCGGGGTCGTCCTGCTGTTCCTGGCCCTGCGCCGGGCCGTCGTCGCCGGGACCTCCGTGCAAGCCGCCCCGGCCGCAGCCTGAATTGCTCCCGCACCGGGCCGGCGCCGCGTAGGCTCGAACGCATGAAGGAAAAGATCACCTCCGCGGTCCTGGGTCCGGACGGCAAGCCCGTCGCGGGTGTCCAGGGCGCCATCATCAAGGCGATCGGCGTCCAGCGGCCGCTGGTCCTGTCCTACCTGCGCCGGCTGCGCCGCAGGCATCCCTCAGCCACCGGCGCCGAACTGGCCCGGCTGGTCGAGCGCGACTACCTCGTCGCAGTGACCGGGGGCGGTGCCGCCGTCGGCGCCTCCGCCGTCGTCCCCGGGATCGGGACAGCTGCCTCGCTGGGCCTCTCCGCGGCGGCCACGGTCGGCTTCCTGGAGGCCAGCGCCCTCTACGCCCAGTCGCTGGCCGAACTGCACGGCATCACCACCGAGGACCCGGAGAAGGCCCGCGTGCTGGTCATGGCCATCCTGATGGGCGACGAGGGCAGCACGATGATCGCCGCCCTCACGCACCAGGCGGCCGGCCGCGGTGCCGGCCCCATCCGCGGCTGGGGCGCCGTGTTCGGTTCAGGCAAGCCCTCCGGCGCGTGGGGTGCCATCGGCACCCGGATCCAGAAGCGGTTCCTGCGCAAGATCCTCGCCACGCAGGGCGCCTCGATGTTCGGCCGGGCCATCCCGTTCGGGGTCGGTGCCGCCGTCGGCGGGGTCGGCAACCGCTTCCTGGGCAAGAAGGTCATCGAAGCCGCCGGCCTGGCCTTCGGGCCCGTCCCCACCACGATCCCCGGCGAACTCGCGGCCTCCCTGCAGGGCAGGCCGGCCGCGGCCACCCCCGGAGCCGATGACGCCCCCGGAGCCGAAGACAAGGGTCACGACGACGGAACCCGGGACCGTGCCCGGGCGGAGGTCGAGCGGGGGATCGAGCAGGAACGGGTCCGCCGCGCTGGCGGCTCAGCCCAGTAGCGCCTGCGCGACGGCGAAGATCGCCAGCCCGGCCAGCGAGCCGACGACCGTGCCGTTGATGCGGATGAACTGCAGGTCCCGACCCACCTGCAACTCGATCTTCCGGCTGGTTTCCGGTCCGTCCCAGCGGGCGACGGTATCGCCGATCAGCGCCGTGGCCTGGTCCCGGTAGGTGTGGACCAGGTAGCCTGCGGCCCCGGCGATCCAGGCGTCCAGCTTGGCCGCCAGCACCGTGTCGGTGCGCAGCCGGGACCCGAGGTCCATCACGCCCCGGACGAAGCTGGCGCGCAGCTCCGAGCCGGGGTTCTCCACGGCATCCAGCAGGGCCGTCTTCAGCGACTTCCAGCCGGTGGCCAACGCCTCGTGCAGCTGGGGGTCATCCAGCACCGCGTGCTTGAGCCGCTCGACCCGGTCGATGGTATCCGGGCTGTGCTGCATGTCGTGGGCGAAATCGGCCAGCCACCCGTCGATGCTACGGCGCACCTGGTGGTCCGGGTCGGCCCGCACGGCAGCCAGGAACCCGGACAGTTCGCGGTGCAGCCGTTCGCCCACCAGCGAATCCACGACCGAGGGCAGCCACGCCGGTGAGCGGTCGGCGACCAGGCGGACGACGGTCTCCCGGTTCGCCGCCACCCACGCCGCGGCCCGGTCGGCCACCAGGTCCACCAGGGGGCGCTGGTGCCCGTCGCGCAGCACCAGCTCGAGCATCCGGCCCAGCGTGGAGGACCACTCGGGTGCCAGCATGTGCTTGCGGGCCAGTGATTCCAGCAGCTGCAGCACGTCCTCGTCGTCGACCACCTCGAGCACCGCCCGGATCGCGGTGGCCCCCTCGAGGGCGACCCGCTCGGCGTTCTCCCGCCGGCACAGCCAGGCACCGGCGGGTGCGGCCAGGGCCATGGACCCCAGCTTGGCGCCGACGACCTCGTCCGAGAGGAAGTTCTCCTGGACGAATCCGCCCAGGCTTTCGCCGATCTGGTCCTTCTTGCGCGGGATGATCGCGGTATGGGGGATGGGCACGCCCAGCGGATGCCGGAACAGCGCCGTCACGGCGAACCAGTCGGCCAAGGCGCCGACCATGCCGCCCTCGGCGGCAGCACGGACGTACTGCAGCCAGCCGTGGGTCCCCTGCAAGGCGAAGGACACGGCGAAGACGACGGCCATGCCGAGGAGCAGGCCCGTCGCGATCGACTTCATGCGGCGCAGTGCGCTGGCCCGCTCCGCGTCTGACATCACGGCCATGGTGCTCCAATCGGTGGGACCTCGGGGGCTGTTCCACGATAGTGCACCGTCGTGCCGGCAGGAGAGCGCCCGCACGGAGGCAGCGGCGGGCACCTGGCGGTATCGCGTAGCGTGGGCGGCATGCAGAACGTCTATGCGCATCGTGGATCCAGCGGCGCCTACGCGGAGAACACGCGGGCCGCGTACCTCCAGGCGATCGCCGACGGCGCCGACGGCATCGAATGCGATGTCCACCTCAGCGCCGACCGGCAGGTCGTCTGCCACCACGACCAGACCGTCGACCGGACCTCGGATGCCTCCGGGCGGATTTCCTCGTTCACCCTTGCGCAGCTGCGCCGGCTGGACTTCTCGGGCTGGGCCGGACGGCAGATCCCCGCCGCCTACGGCGGCCCGCGGGAGCAGTTCACCACCTTGTCCGAACTCGTCCGGCTCGCCGCCACGGCCGGACGCCCCCTGGGACTGGCCATCGAGATCAAGCACCCCAGCGAGTTCGGCCGCGACCTGGAGGACGCGGTGCTGCACACGCTGGAAGGCCTCGGCTGGGACGCCCGGACTTCCACCCTCGGCGACGTGGCCGTCAGCTTCATGTGCTTCGATGCCGGCTCCATCCGCCATCTGGCCGACCGGGTCCCCGCGGCGTCCCTGTGCCAGCTCGTCACCGGGGAAAACCCGGCGAAGATCCTCGGGCTCGAGGCAGCCGGGGACCGGCTGGGAGCCGGCGTCGCCGCCGTCGTCCATGAATCCGCCCGCGAGGGGGTCCCGCTCCTCGACTCCGGCGCCGTGGGGCTGGCCGGGCCCGGCGTGGCCTGGGCGCGGGCGCACCCACAGCTCATCCGCCAGTGGCTGGGTGCGGGGATCCGGCTGCGTGTCTGGACCGTCGACGACGACGCCGACATCGACTTCCTGGCCCGCCTGGGGGTGCAGGAGATGACCAGCAACCACCCGGCCCATACACGGGCCGTCCTGGAACGCCGGGACGAGCGGCGGGAGCTGGCTTGAGCGTCGGACAACGGACGGTCCGCGCCGCCGGGATCGAGCGCCTCACCGACGCCGGCGGGATCGGCGACCTGGCGCTCCCCGCCCCCATCTGCGGCCCCGGCCAGGTCCTCCTCCGGGTGGAGGCCGTGGCCGTGAACCACGTCGACACCTTCGTGCGCTCGGGCCTCTACGCGACGGAACTGGATTTCCCCGTCGCCGTCGGCCGCGACGCCGTCGGCACGGTCGAGGCCACGGGCACCGGCGTCCGGGGCGTCGACGTCGGCGGGCGGGCCTGGACGAACAGCCTGGGCTTCGACGGCCGCCCCGGGGCCACAGCGGAACTGGTCGCCGTGGACGCCGACCGCCTCTACCCGCTGCCCGAGGGCGTGGACCCCCTGGTCGCGGCCGCCGCGCTGCATCCGTGTGCGACGGCCGCGCTCGCCGTCGACCGGCACGGGCAGCTCGGGGCCGGGCAGACACTGTATGTCGCCGGAGGGGCCGGCCAGGTCGGCTCGGCCGCGCTCGTCGTGGCCAAGGCCCGTGGGGCCCGCGTGCTGGCCTCCGCCGCCGCCCCCGACGCCGACTACTGCCGCAGCCTGGGTGCCGACGTCGTCCTGGACTACCACGACGGGGACCTGGCCGTCCGGCTGCGCGAGGCCGCACCCGAGGGCCTCGACGTGCAGCTCGACACCTCCGGACACAACGACCTCGGGATGGCCGTGGACCTGGCCGCCCGCCGCGGACGGATCGTGGTGATGGCAGGGCCCGCTTCCGCCCCCGTGCTGCCAGCCGGCCAGCTCTACATGCGCGACGCCGGTGTGCATGGATTCGCGATCAGCAACGCCACGGTCGCCGATTTGGCCGAGGCGGCCGCGACGGTCAACATCCTGCTCGCCGAGCATGCCTGGACACCGCGGAACCTGGTGACACGGACCTTCAGCGAGGCCGGCTGGGCGCACGCGCAGTTGGAGGCAGGCCGGGTCCAGGGGACGCGGATCGTCTTGCTGCCGCAACAGGGGAAGTGACGTGAAGCTTCTCCGGGCGAGAGCTGTCCTGTTTGACTTGGACAACACCTTGTTCGACCATGTCACTTCGGCCCGCGCGGGGGTAGAAGCCGTCTTGGACCACACCGGTTGCGAGAACACAACGCAGCTGCAAACCGTCTGGTTGGACCTCGAACGGGAGTACTTCCAGCAATACCTGGACGGCCGTCTGTCGTTTCAAGGCCAACGCCGGGCCAGGATCCGTGGACTGTTCCGGTCCGCTGGCCTTCCTGTTCCGTCAGACGACGCCGTGCTTGATGGCCTTTTCGCCGTCCACGGGGAGGCAGCCCGGGCCGCCTGGGCGGCATTTCCGGACGCAGTTGCGGCCCTCGGGAGACTGCGGGATGCCGGCCTTGAAACGGGCATTCTGACCAACGGAAACCACAACCAGCAAATCGACAAGCTGTCCGTGACGGGTCTGGACCAATACGTCGACCACATGTTCGTTTCAGGACGGACGGGACATGCCAAGCCCGCCTCCGAGGCCTTCCTTCTGGCGTGTGAAGCGATGGGCAGGCAGCCGGGCGAAGTCATTCATGTGGGCGACGACCCGGTGGCTGACATTTTCGGTGCCCGCCGTGCCGGACTCCAAGCCGTCCTGCTGGACCGGGCAGGCCGCACCGCCTCGGGGACAGTATGCAGCTTGAACGACCTGAAGGTCTTGCTGCCGCAACAAAAGGGTCCTCCGGTCGTCGCTGGCTAGACTCGAAGCATGCGTTTCAGCCAGTCCCCGGCCGTGAAGACCGGTACCTCGATTGCGGTGGCGACCGGGCTGTACGGCATCTCCTTCGGCGCCCTCGCCGTCACCTCGGGCCTGACCTTCTGGCAGGCCGTTGCCCTGAGCGCGTTGATGTTCACCGGCGGTTCGCAATTCGCCTTCATCGGGGTCATCGCCGGTGGCGGGACCGGCTCCGCCGCCTTCGGTGCTGCCACGCTGCTCGGCGTGCGGAACATGGTCTACGGGATGCAGATGAACGCCCTGGCCCGCCCCCGGGGCTGGCGCAAGGCGGCCGCAGCCCACGTGACCATCGACGAGTCCACGGCCACCGCCGTCGTGCAGGAGGACCTCGTCGAATTGCGGCGCGGCTTCTGGACCGCCGGGCTCGGGGTCTTCATCCTGTGGAACCTCTTCACGGTCGTCGGGGCCCTCATGGGCGATGCACTTGGGGACCCGAAGGCGTGGGGCCTGGACGGCGCGGCGGTGGCCGCGTTCCTGGCGTTGCTCTGGCCCCGGCTGAAGGCGCGCGAACCGGTGGCCATGGCCGTGGCCTGCGCTCTGGCGACGGTGTTGGTGGTGCCGCTGGTCCCGCCCGGCGTGCCGATCCTCGTCGCGGCTCTCGTCGCGGGCGTGTGGGGTTGGATCGGGCACCGTCCGGGGCAGGAGGCGGCATGAGCCTGTGGTGGTGGGTGCTCGCCGGCTGCGCCGTGGCCTACCTGACCAAGTTGTCCGGCTACCTCGTGCCCGCCCGCATCCTGGACAAACCGCGCATGGGACGCGTCGCCGGTGCCCTGACCATCGGGCTGCTGGCCTCCCTGACCGCCGTCAACACCTTCGCCAGTGGCCAGCAGCTGGTCATCGACGCCCGCGTCGGTGCGCTCGTGGCCGCCGGCATCGCCTTGCTGCTCCGGGCCCCGTTCCTGGTGGTGGTGATCGTCGGTGCCGCCGCCGCGGCGCTGCTGCGGTGGGCTGGGATGCCGTAGCCAGGTCGCACCGGCGGCCCCGTTAGCGGATCCCTGTCCAGTGGCCGGGCACCCAGCGGCCGGGCGCCCAGTGGCCGGGTGCCCAGGCGGTCAGTCGGGCTGGTTGCGGCGTTGCCGGGCGAGGTTGCGCAGCACGATGAACACGGTGATGAACCCGAGTTCGAGCAGGCAGAGCACGATGACCGGGATCCAGGCGGATTCACCGATGAAGATGATGGCACCCATCAACAGCAGCAGCGTGGCCATGGCCAGGACGAACCATGCGAAGCCCAGGACCGTCCGGGCGCTGCGCATGCCCGTGCGGAAACCGAATCCCTCGGGAACCGCCCCGGCCCCGTGGAATTCGGTGGAGCCGTTGGCGTAGTGCCCCTCCTCCGGGGTGCTGCCCGGCGGGGGGACCGGCGCGCCCGGTGAAGGGGAGCCGGAGGCCCGGGCATCGTCGTCGTTCTCGTCGCCTTCGTCCGGGGACCGGGGATGGTCGAGCCAGGACGGCATGGCAATCACCTCCTGTGGCGGAACCGCGCCGGGCCCACGCCGAGGGGCCCTGGCTCCATCCTGCACCACATTCGGCCGGCAGGTCAGCCCCGATGCACGGCGGACCGGTGGACGAAGGAACCTCGTCCGCCAGACGATGCCCGACAACCGAGGCCCGGACCCAGTGCGCGGGCCTACCGGGCGGTGCGGGCGAGTTCCTCGGTGGCGCGGGCGATTTCGGACTCCTCGTCGGTCGGGACCACCAGGACGGGGATCGCCGAACCGGCGGCCGAGATGACGCGGGGTTCCTTGCTGCGCTCGACGTTGGACATCTCGTCGAGGGTGACCCCCAGCGCGCCGAGCCCGTCGACGACGCGCTTGCGGAACGGCCACGAGTTCTCCCCGATGCCGGCGGTGAAGACGATCGCCTGGGCCCCGCCGACGGCGACGTGGTAGCCGCCGATGTACTTCTGCAGCCGGTAGGAGGCGACCTCCAGGGCCAGCTCGGCGCCGTCGTGCCCGGCCGCGGCTGACTCGACGACGGAGCGCATGTCGTTGTCACCGGAGAGTCCCTTGAGGCCGGAGTCCTTGTTGAGGATGCGGTCCATCTCCTCGGCCGTGTAGTTGCCGCGGATGACCAGCTGGGTGACGATCGAGGCGTCGAGGTCCCCGGAGCGGGTGCCCATGACCAGGCCCTCGAGCGGGGTGTAGCCCATGGAGGTGTCCACGCTGACGCCGTCGCGGATGGCGGTGACCGAGGCGCCGTTGCCCAGGTGGGCGATGACGGCGCGGAACCGGTGGCGCTCGATGCCCAGCAGCGCGGCCGCGCGTCCGGCGACGTGGTCGTGGCTGGTGCCGTGGAACCCATAGCGGCGCACGCCGTGCCGCTTGTAGAGGTCGTCGGGGACGGCGTAGCGCCAGGCGTATTCGGGCATGGTGCGGTGGAACGCGGTGTCGAACACGGCCACCTGGGGCAGCTTGGGCCACTTGTCCAGCAGGGCGCGGATGCCCAGGGCCGCCGCCGGGTTGTGCAGGGGTGCCAAGGGGGCGAGGCGTTCGATCTCGCGGACGATCTCGTGGGTGATGAGCACCGGGGCGGTGAAGCGCTCGCCACCGTGCACGACCCGGTGGCCCACGGCCTCGATCGCGCGGTCGCCCAGGACGCGCTGCAGGTGCCCGTCCACGGTCTCCAGGGCGGCGGCGTGGTCGGGGACCTCGGTCTCGCCGATGCGTTCGACCAGGCCGGAGAGCAGGACCTCTTCGGTGCTGGTCTCGCGGACCTGGTACTTCAGCGACGAGGACCCCGAGTTGATGACGAGCACGAGCATGCGGGTGACTCCTAGGTGTTGTTCTCTTCTGGTCTTCCTGCGCCCTGGTCTTCCTGGGCCCTAGTCTTCCTGGGCCTGGATGGCGGTGATGGCCACGGTGTTGACGATGTCGTCCACCGTGCAGCCGCGGGAGAGGTCGTTGACCGGTTTGTTCAGGCCCTGCAGCACCGGTCCGACGGCGACCGCGCCGGCGGATTGCTGGACGGCCTTGTAGGTGTTGTTGCCGGTGTTCAGGTCCGGGAAGATGAACACCGTCGCCTGCCCGGCGACCGTGGAGCCCGGCAGCTTGGAGGCGCCGATGGAGGCATCGACCGCGGCGTCGTACTGGATGGGCCCGTCCACCGCCAGCCCCGGATCGCGCTCGCGCACCAGCTCGGTGGCGGCGCGGACGTCGTCGACCGACCCCCCGGACCCGGAGGTGCCGGTCGAGTAGGAGAGCATCGCCACGCGGGGTTCGACGCCGAACTGCCGGGCGGTCTGGGCGGAGGCGACGGCGATGTCCGCGAGCTGGGCGGCGTCCGGTTCCGGGTTGACCGCGCAGTCCCCGTAGACCAGCACGCGGTCCTCCAGGAGCATGAGGAAGACCGAGGAGACGACGGCGACCCCTGGTCGGGTCTTGATGAACTCCAGCGAAGGGCGGATGGTGTTGGCCGTGGTGTGGGCGGCACCGGAGACCATGCCGTCGACGTGGCCCAGGTGGACCATCATGGTGGCAAAGTAGGAGCGGTCGAGCATGCGTTCGCGGGCGGCCTCGACGGTGATGCCCTTGTGGGCGCGCAGCGTCGCGTATTCGGCGGCGAAGCTGTCCAGCAGGTCGCTGCGGGCCGGGTCGGTGACGGGGATGCCGTCCAGGTCGATGCCGTGGGCGGCCGCCAGTTCGCGGACCTCGTGGGTGTTGCCGAGGATGACCAGGTCGCAGATGCCGCGGCGGCTGATGATCTCGGCGGCCCGCAGGATGCGCAGGTCCTCGCCCTCGGGCAGCACGATGCGCTGGCGGGAGGACCGGGCCCGTTCGACGAGCTGGTGCAGGAAACGCAGCGGGGTCATGGTTTCCGGGGCGGGCAGCGAGAGGCGGTCGAGCAGTTCGTCCTCGTCGACGTCGCGGTACCAGGCGCCCAGGGCGGCGGCTGTCTTGCGCGGCTGGGCCGCGGTCAGGGTCCCGGAGACCTCCCAGACACGGTGGGCCGTCGAATAGGTGTCCTCCGGGACGGTGAAGACCGGGAAGGGGGCGGCGGCCAGCAGCGGCAGGATCGAATCCTCCACCGGACGGGGGCCGGTGAGCAGCAGCCCGGCGGTGGCGGGGAACCCGGGCGTCCGGGACGTGGCGACGGCGGTGGCCATCACGTCGGAGCGGTCGGCCGGGGCGATGACCAGCGCGTCGTCGCGGTAGCGCTCCAGCAGGTAGCCCACGTTCATGGCCGCGACGAGGACGTGCCGGACGTCGCGGTCCAGCTCCGGGGCCCCGGCGACCAGCCGGGCACCGAGCGCCCTGCTGACCTCGCCGACGGTGGGCCGGACGATCTCGTCGATCTCCGGCAGCACGTAGACCTTGCGGTGCTTCAGCCCCGGGCGCACGGACTCGCGGATCGGGCCGGCCAGATCCGGGTCGGCCCGGTTCACGATCATGGAGAGCAGGGAGACGTTTTCCTCGTAGAAGCCCTTGCGGGCCACATCGACGGCGTCGACCGCCTCGGTGACCGTGTGGCCGGCGGCGTTGACCACGCCCACCACATGGCATCCGAGGTGGTTGGCCAGCTGGGCGTTGAGCCCGAATTCCAGGGCGGCGTCGTGGTCCGTGAGGTCGGTTCCCTCGACGATGACGACGTCCACGTGGCGGCCGATGCGGCTGTAGGCCTCCAGGGAACGGGAGTGGATCTCGTCGATGCGTCCGGCGACGATGAGCTCGCGGGCTTGCGCCCGGGTCATGGCCACGCCTACATGGGCCTCGTCGAGGTTGAACAGGTCCCGGATGAGGGCCGCCACCGGGTCGGAGTCCACGTCGGGGCCGTCGGTGATGGGGCGGAAGAAGCCGATCCGGTCCGCGTGGCGGTGCAGCAGGTCCGCCAACCCGAGGGTGACCAGTGATTTCCCGCTCGCCGGGGTGGATGCACTGACGTAGATGCCGCGGGCCATGGGTCTCCTTCGAAACGGTCACTGTGCTGAACCCATCGTGCCACGCCCGGTGGCCGGCCGCCCACGACAGGGATCACAGAGCGCCTCCCGGGGAGCGGGGGTCAGGCCGCGGTGAGGGCGGGGGCCGTGAGCCTGCCGTCGCGCATGGTGGCGACCGCATCGGTCAGCGGGACGAACTCCGTGTCGTGGGTGACCATGACCGTGGCGACCTGGAACTCGTCGGTGACCTGGCGCAGCAACCGCACGATGGAATCGGACCGCTCGTGGTCCAGCGCCGCGGTCGGTTCATCGACCAGGAGCGCCTTCGGCTCGCCCATGAGGGCCCGGGCGATGTTGACGCGCTGGCGCTGGCCCCCGGAGAGCTGGTGCGGGCGTTTGCCGGCGTCGGCCCCCAACCCGACGAGGTCGAGCAGTTCGCCGGCCTTGGACCGGGCGGCCTTGAGGGACTTGCCCCGCAGGTGGTCGACCATGAGCAGCTGCTCGGTGGCCGTCAGGGACGCCAGCAGGTTCGGCTGCTGGAAGATGATGCCGATCGTCTCGCGGCGCAGCGTGGCCAGGTCCCGGTCGGCCAGACCGGTGGCGTCGACACCGTCGACGATGACGAGCCCGTGGGTGGGCCGGACCAGGGTGGCCGCGACGGCCAGCAGGCTGGACTTGCCGGACCCGGAGGGCCCGACCAGGGAGATCATCTCGCCGGGTCCGACGGCGAGGTCCACGGCGTCCAGGGCCGTGACGGTCCCGTCGCCGTCCGGGTATTCGAGGGTGGTTCCGACGAGGTTCAGGGCCGGGGTGCTGGGGGCAGGGTTCAAGGTCATGGAGGTTCTTCCTGGGGAAAGGCCGGAGCGGAGGGCGAGGGGGATATCGAGGGGAGGGCAGTGCGGGAGCAGGATAGTCCGGGAGCAGGACGGTGCGGCGGGGTGCGCCGGTGGGCCGGTCAGTTCCCGCCCAGGGCGATGAGGGCGTCGACCTTGGTGGTGCGCCGGACGGCCAGCGCGGAACCGGCGAGGCCCAGGACGACGATGCCCAGGATGGGCAACAGGGTGGTCTGGAGGGTGACCAGGAATGGTGCGGCCTGGGCGGCGAGGAATCCCCCGGCGATCCCGACGGCGCCGCCGATCCCCGCGCCGAGGAGCAGGACGATCGCTGCCTGGGTGATGGCATCGCGCAGGATGTAGCCGCCGGATCCGCCCAGGGCCTTGAGCACGGCGATGTCCCGGGTGCGCTGGACGGTCCAGACGGTGAGGAACGCGACGATGACCAGTGCGGAGATCCCGTACAGGAACGCCTGCATCATCAGCAGCGATCCGTTTTCGCTCTGGTAGGAGCCCAGGGCCCGGAAGGCGCCGGTCCGGCTGGTGCTCACGGTGTGTGCTGCCTGGTTGGCGGCGGCCTCGTCGACGGTGGCGCCGTCGTCGTAGGTGATGGCGGCAACGGTTCCGACCTGTCCGGGATCAGCCAGGTGGGCGATGGCGGACCAGGTGGGCAAGGCCGTCCAGACCACGCTGGTGTGGGAGTACCACTGGTCGTCGACGATGTCCCCGACGGTCAGTTCGGTGCCGCCCAAGGTGACCGTGGCGCCGGGGGCGACCCCCAGGTCCCCGGCGGCCGTCCTGCTGAGCACCACGCTGTCCGCGTCCACGGGGGCGGGGGCGAGGCGGCCGGCCGGGTCGACGCCGAAGACCGCGACGTTGGTGGTGCCTCCGGCGTGCCCGGCGTTGCCGGCCTGCAGGCGGCTCTGGCTGATCCCCAGGGCCTCGGCGCGGGCGACGCCGTCCTGCCGGGCCCAGTCCCCGACCTGTCCGGCGGTGATCGAGCTGTCGGTGAAGGAGGCCTCGGGGTCGCCGGTTCCGGCGGCACCGAAGGCGATCGTGTCCACGGGGCCGGCGGTGCCGTGGGCGTCGGCCGCGCCGAGCTGGGCGATGGACGACGTCGATTGGTTGCCCAGTCCGGCGGTCAGGCCGGAGAGCATCACCAGCAGCAGGGTGATCAGGGCGACGACGCCGCCCATCAGGGCAAACCTGCCCTTGGCGAAGCGGATGTCGCGGATGGCGAGGAACACGTTTTCTTCTTTCGCGGGGGATACGGTGAGCCGTTTGGCTCCTGTATCAACTGTCCCGCGGGGCGTGGTCGGTTCCATCAACCGATCGGTTGATCCTCCGTGTGGGGGTCGCCACGCCGACCGTCGGCCCCTGTGCCGGTCAGTCCGCGGCGGTTTCCAGCTCGATCTTGCTCCGTCCCCGGTCCCCGACGAAGCGGTAGGCGATGAGCAGCAGGACGATCCAGATGACGCCGACGACCAGGGCGGTGCGGCCGGATTCGCTGAAGCCGAGGATGACCACAATGAAGGCCATGAAGGCCAGCCCGAGGTAGCTCAGCAGCGGCCAGGCCGGCAGGACGTAGTTGCCTGGTGCCTGTCCGGTGGCGCGCAGCTCCAGGCGCATGCGGTGGTGGGCCAGGAGGATGACGGCCCAGGTGAACACCGTGGCGAAGGTGGCGATGGATGCGACGATGAGGAAGAGCTCGTTGGGGATCCAGAAGTACAGGCCCAGTCCGACCAGTAGGCAGGCGGCGACCACGCCGACCGGCCAGATGGGGATCCCGTTGCGCGAGACCCGGGCGAAGGAGGCCGGGGCCTGGCCCTGTTCGGCCAGCCCGTACATCGTGCGGGTCGCGGCGTAGAAGATCGAGTTCATCGCCGACAATGCGGCAGTGAGCACGACGGCGTTGATGATGTGCTCGGCGGCGGGGATGCCCAGCCCGGCGAAGACCTGCACGAAGGGGCTGCCCTCGGAGCCGATCTCGCTCCAGGGGAACAGGCACAGCATGACGCCCAGGGAGAGCACGTAGAAGACCAGGATGCGCATCGGCACCGTATTCACGGCCTTCGGGATGGCCGTGGCCGGGTCGCCGGTTTCCCCGGCAGTCATGCCCAGGGTCTCGATGCCGCCGAAGGAGAACACCACGATCCCCAGGCTCATGACGATGCCCCACACGCCGAACGGGGCGAAGCCACCGTGGTCGACGAGGTTGTGCAGGCCGGGGTGGTAGTCGCCGACGGTGACGCCGAAGACGATCAGGTACAGGCCGCCGGCGATCATCGCGATGATGGTCACGATCTTGATCAGCGTGAACCAGAACTCGAGCTCGCCGAAGACGCTCACCCGCATCAGGTTCAGCCCGCCGATGAGCAGCATGGCCGAGAGCATCCAGACCCAGCCCGGGGCGTTGGGGTACCACATGCCCATGTACTTGCCCACGGCGGTCATGTCGGCGATGGCGACGATGACCATCTCGAAGGCGAACGTCCAGCCCGCCAGGAACCCGACCCGCGGGCTGATGTAGCGGTTGGCGTACTGGGCGAAGGACCCGGCGACGGGATGCCGGACCGCGAGCTCGCCCAGGGCGCGCATCACGGTGAAGACCACGCAGCCGGCGATGATGTACGCGAGCAGCACCGCGGGGCCGGCCGCCTGGATGGTCTCGGCCGATCCGTAGAACAGGCCGGTGCCGATGGCGGAGCCGAGGGCGATGAAGCGGATGTGCCGCAGGGAGAGCTTGCGGTTCAGCGTGCTGCTGGTATCCACCGGGGCTTTCGTGGTCGTCTGGTGCATGGTCCTGCCTGGGTCGCGGCTATGGAGGGGGCCTGCGGTGTGGGCGGGCCGCATCTACTGTGGCACATGGTGTGCGGTCCAACACAATTGCGGTGGTGACAACCGGCGGCCCGGGTGGCACGCTGAAGGCATGATCGTTGCCTTCTCCGTTTCCACCAACATGCCCAACACCGACGGCTCCGTGCACGATGCCGTGGCCGCCGCCGTCAAGGTCGTCCGGGACTCCGGGCTGCCGAACAGCACCTCGTCGATGTTCACAGAGATCGAGGGCGAGTGGGACGAGGTGATGGACGTGGTCAAGCGGGCCACCGAGGCGGTGGCGGCCTACGGGAACCGCGTCTCGCTCGTCCTCAAGGCCGACATCCGCCCCGGCCGCACCGGCGAGCTCACCGGCAAGGTCGACCGCCTGCAGAAGGCGCTGGAACGGATGGGGGACTAGGCCATGGTCGCCGAACCAGCCGACGTCGACGAGTACCTGCGCCAGACCGTCGTCGGGGAACCGGCCGCGCTGACGGCCGGCCGCGAGGCCGCCCACGCCGCCGGTTTGCCGCAGATCGAGGTCAGTGCCGGGCAGGGCAAGCTGCTGGGGCTGTTGGCGCACATCTCCGGGGCCCGCCGGGTGCTGGAGATCGGCACGCTGGGCGGCTACAGCACCAGCTGGCTTGCCGAGGGGGTCGGCCCGGAGGGGCATGTGACCACCTGCGAGTTCGAACCCCGCCACGCCGAAGTCGCCCGCCGCAACCTGGAGGCCGCCGGGGTCGGGGATCGGGTGGAGATCCGGCTGGGAGCGGCCCGGGAAACCCTGGCCGCGCTGCGGCGCGAGGAGGTCGAGTCGTTCGACCTGGTCTTCATCGACGCGGACAAGGAGAACAACCCGCAGTACGTGCTCGAAGCGCTCGAGCTCACCCGGTCAGGCTCGATCATCATCGTGGACAACGTCGTGCGCCACGGGGCGGTCCTGGAACCCGCGAACGCCTCGACCGAGGACGGCCGCGCCACCATCGGGACCCGCGAGGTCCTGGACATCCTCGGCGGTGACCCCCGGCTGGACTCCACCGCCCTGCAGACCACCGGCGCCAAGGGCTGGGACGGGTTCGCGCTCGCCGTCGTGCGCTGACCGGTGCTGACCGGCCGGGCCCCTCCCAGTACGCTGGTGGGGTGAGCACCACCACCTACGCGATCCGCCGCGCCACCACCGCGGACATCCCCGCCACCCTGGCCATGAAGCTGGCCGCCTGGCGTGAAACCTATGGCGGCCAGCAGCCGGAGTCGTTCTTCGAGCGCGAGGAGTCCCGCCGCGAGGCCCAGATCGACTGGTGGACCCGTGGCCTCGCCGCCGGGGCAGAACTCTGGATCGCCACCGACGACGACGGGCGCATCGTCGGCTGTGCCGGCGGGGCCCCGGTGCTGGACGAGGATGCCGGCACCGGCGCGGTGGCAGAACTGCAGATGCTCTACATCCTCGCCGAGGCGTACGGCACCGGCCTGGGGGCGCGCCTGCTGCAGGCGTCCATCGGGGACCTTTCCGCAGTGCTCTGGGTCCTCGAGCACAATCCGCGCGCACAGGCCTTCTACCGCAAGCACGGGTTCGTGTTCGACGGAACCCGCGAGCAGCTTTCCGACGACTGGGGCGGCCTCTACGAGGTCCGCATGGTGCGGCCGGGCGTCCATGGCTAGATCCCGTTCCCGCCCAGCCGCCTCCGGCAAACGCGCCGGCGGTGCCACCGCGGCGGGCTCTGCCGCGGCGGGGCGGGGCCCGTCCGGCGCGGCCGCCGGCCCGGTGGCGGGGGATTACCCCATCGACACCGGTACGGCCACGCTCGAACGCGACCCCTACGACGACGACGGCTGGATCCTCAAGGTCAACGGCGTCCCGTCTTCGCATGTGGACCTGGCCGACCCGCTGCGCCTGGACTTCGAGTACATGCGCTGGATGGCCGCCCTGGCCACCGCACGCTTCCCCCCGGAGCACGACGGCGGTGCCTCCCGGCTGCGGGTCCTGCACCTCGGTGGCGGGGCCTGTTCGATGGCCCGCTGGGCAGCGGCCACCTACCCGGAGGCGCGCCAGGTCGTCGTCGAACTGGACGGGCGGCTGGCCGAACTCGTCCGCGGCTGGTTCGACCTGCCCCGGGCGCCGCTGCTGCGCCTGCGCGCCGGCGAGGCCGGACAGGTGCTGCGCTCGCTGACCGACGGCACCCGCGACCTGCTCATCCGGGACGTCTTCGCCGGGGACAAGACCCCGGCCGACCTGACCACGCTGGGGTTCACCCGGCAGGCCGCCCGTGTGCTGGCCGACGACGGCCTGTACGTCGTGAACTGCGGGGACACCCCGAAGCTGGAAACCGCCCGGCGGGAAGCGGCCACCATCGGGACCGTGTTCGAGCACACCGCGATCGTCGCGGACCCGGCCATGCTCAAGGGCCGCCGCTACGGGAACATGGTCATCGCCGGGTCGAATGCGCCCATCCCGGCCGGCCCGGCCATGCTGCGCGAGCTGCTCGGCGGGGCCGTGCCGGCGCAGCACTGGGACAATGCGCGCGTGCGGTCCTTCGCCGGGACGGCAGCTGTCATCGAGGACGCGCCGCCGGTTCAGCCGGCCTGAAAGGCGCCCGTGGCCACGTAGGCCCGGTAGAGCTCCAACACCCGTGCCGCGGGACGGCTCATCGGCCGGGGTGGATCGTCCACGGGCCGGAAGGCCAGCTCGGCGACCTCCGACTCCTCGGCCCGCAGGCTGCCGCCCGCCCCGGGCCAGACGAAGCACAGCGCGAAGGCGTGGACCCGGTCCCCGTTGGGGTATTCGAGCTCGTGGTAGGCCGGATCCGACAGGGACGCGAAGGGGATGAGCGACTGCGGGTCCGCCTGCAGGCCCGTCTCCTCGGACAGTTCGGCGGCCGCCACCGCGCGGAAATCCTGGCCGGGCTCGGCCCCGCCGCCGGGGAACTCCCACACGCCGGTATCGGCCCGGCGCTGGAAGAGGGCACCGCCGTCGTCGTCGAGGGCAATCACCTGGGCGCCGGGCACCAGCAGCAGGCGCGGGCCGACGTCCTGGCGCAACCGCCACAGGTACGAGCCCTCATGTCCCATGGGGACAGCGTATCCCCGGCCGCGCCGGGGGCAGGCTACATGCCGACGGCCTGCTCGATGATCCCGATGCCGAAGAACAGCACGAACGCCGCGGCGACAACCCACATCAGCGGGTGGATCTCCTTGGCCCGCCCCTGGATCGAGCGCACGAAGACGTAGGCCACGAAGCCGGCGCCGATGCCGTTGGCGATCGAGTAGGTGAAGGGCATGAGGATGAACGTCAGGAAGGCCGGCAGCGCCACGCCCCAATCCGTCCAGTCGATCTTGGTGATCTGCGTGATCATCATGAAGCCGACCACCACCAGGGCCGGGGCGACGGCCTCGAACGGGACCAGGTGGATCAGCGGGGTGAGGAACATCGCGGCGATGAACAGCAGGCCGGTCACGATGGAGGCCAGGCCCGTGCGGGCGCCCTCGCCGATGCCCGCCCCGGATTCGACGTAGATCTGGCTGGAGGAGGCGGACGCACCGCCGCCGGCGATGGCACCGAGGGAGTCGACCAGCAGGACGCGGTCGACGTCGTAGATGTTCCCGTCCTCGTCGACGTTGCCGGCCTCGTTGGCCAACCCGACCATGGTGCCCATCGCGTCGAAGAAGATGGAGAGCAGGATGACGAAGGCCAGCAGCAGGGCCGAGGTGGTGCCCAGGTGCTGGAACGGGCCGACGACGTTGGCCTGGCCGATGAGGGACAGGTCCGGTGCCGCCCAGTCGGGCATCGAGGGCACCACCAGGGACCAGCCCTGCGGGTGCGGGCCGGCGGCGTCGAAGGAGGGGCCGATGTGGAAGACGGCCTCGAGGATGTTGGCCAGCACGGAGGCGGCGACGATGCCGATGAGGATCGCGCCCTTGACCTTGCGGATCACCAGGCCCATGGTCAGCAGCAGCCCGACCACGAAGACCAGCGTCGGCCAGCCGACCAGCGCCCCGTCGAAACCGAGCCCGACGGGGACGGTGGTGCCGGCGGCGTCGGGGATGCGGCGCACGAACCCGGCGTTGACCAGGCCGATCAGGGCGATGAACATGCCGATGCCGACCACGATCGCGGTCTTCAGGCTCGGCGGCACGGCGTTGAACACGGCGGTCCGGAAGCCGGTGAGCACCAGCACCAGCATGGTCACGCCGGAGATGACCACCAGCCCCATGACATCGGGCCACGTCAGGCCGGGGTTGGTGGCGACGGTGACGGCGACGAACGCGTTCACGCCCAGCCCGGTGGCCATCGCGAAGGGGTGCTTGGCCCAGGCGCCCATGAGGATGGTCAGCACGCCGGCGACCAGGGCGGTGGCGGCGGCGACGCGGGCGGCTCCGAGTTCGGCGCCGGTGGCGTCTGCGCCGGAGAGGATCAGCGGGTTGAGCACCACGATGTAGCTCATCGCGAAGAAGGTCGCCAGGCCGCCCCGGATCTCCCGTGAGTAGGTGGAACCGCGTTCGGTGATCCTGAAGTAGCGGTCGAGGGTGCCGAGCCCGTTTTTAGCCATGGGCAGAATCCTAGTGGCCGCCGGCGGGTTCAATCGAGCTGGAAGTAGGTAGTGTGAGGAAGGAGACCACCGCGGTGGGCCGAGCCGGAAGACACCACGAACCGACTGCCAAGGAGTGACCGACATGAGCGAAGCGAACGTTCCCCAGGAGCCCGTCGCGGCGGCGGAGGGCATCGTCGTCGGCGTCGACGGGTCCGACCCGGCGCTGTGTGCACTGGATTGGGCCGCTGCCGAGGCACGACGGCGGAATGTGCCCCTGAACATCGTCACCTCCTACACGATTCCCGTCTTCGCCGCCTCCAGCATGGACGCCGGCTACGCGACGCTGGACGACCAGGTCATCCGCGACGGGGCGCAGGAGGTCCTCGACGCCGCCCGGGAGCGCGTCGGCGACATCGGCGTGGACGTTCACCTGCGCATCGAATCCGGGGACCCGGCCGGCGTGCTCATGGAGCTCAGCGAACAGGCCGACCTGGTGGTCGTGGGCACGCGCGGCCGGGGCGGCTTCGTCGGCCGGCTGCTCGGGTCGGTCAGCAGCGCCCTGCCCGCCCATGCCAAGTGCCCCACCGTCGTCGTGCCGTTGTGCGTGTCCAAGCGGGCCACCGGCGACCCGGCGATCCGCGATGTGGTCGTCGTCGGCGTCGACGGATCGGATCGTGCCCGCCGTGCCGTCCTGGTCGCCGCCGAACAGGCCTCGGCCCGCGGGATCCCGCTGCGGGTGGTCTGCGCGCTGCCGCCGGTGAGTGGATCGCTGGCCTGGATGCCGGCGACGGTCGACCAGGAGGCCCTGACGATCGACGTGCGCCGGCAGCTCGCCGTCGGAAAGCGCTGGCTGGCCAGCCATTTCCCGGACCTGGTCATCGAGACCGACGTCATCGAAGGCGCGCCCATCGAGGTCCTGATCGAGGAATCGGCGAAGGCGACGCTCATGGTGACCGGTTCGCGGGGGCGGGGCGGCTTCGCGGGCATGCTGCTCGGCTCGACATCGCAGGGCGTCCTGCACCATTCCAAGGGCCCTGTGCTGGTGGTCCCGGATTCCCCGGATCCCCGGCTGGAGGACCGGTCCAGCTTCGACCACGACGACGGCGCCTGAACCCGCACCGGCCAGGCTGGCCGGTGCCGGGCCGCGTCGACTGCCAGCTAGCCGTTACCCAACTGAAAAGGCGCCCTTCCGTGCGGAAGGGCGCCTTTTCAGTATCGTGCGGGGCCGGGTCAGTAACGCACGGCGTAGGAGACCAGGTTGTTGACGTAGCCCAGCGGCGTCGTGGAGATGCCGGCGGTGGGGTTCCGGGCGTGGACGACCTGGCCGTTCCCCAGGTAGATGGCCACGTGGTAGATGCCGCTGCCGCTGGCGGAGAACACCAGGTCGCCGCGCTTGAGCTGGCTCAACGGCACCCGGGTGCCACCCGCATACTGCTGCGACGAGGTGCGGGGCAGCGAGATGCCGCTCTGGGCGAAGGCCGCCCGGGTGAAGCTCGAGCAGTCATACCCGTCCGGTCCGTTGCCACCGTAGGAGTAGTAGTTGCTGTTGTCCGCGGCGGTGCGCAGGGCCCAGGCAATGGCGGATTCCTTGGACGACCCGGCCGCCGCCTGGGCAGCCGCCTCTTCCCTGGCCCGCTGCTCGGCTGCGGCCTTCTCCACGGCCTCCCGCGCTGCACGGGCTTCGGCTTCCTGCCGGGCCTTCTCCCGCGCTGCTTCTTCCTTGGCTGCTGCCGCCTTCTCCGCTGCTGCCTCCGCGCGTGCCCGGTCCTTGGCATCCGCCTTGGCCCGCGCCGCTGCAGCGTCCCTCTCTGCTTCGGCCTTCTCCTTCGCGGCCGCTGCCGCCGCCTTGGCCTTCCGGTCCGCCTCCTGCTGGGCCTTCACCGCCGCCTTCGCGTCGTCGGAAACCGACGTCTCGATGGGCTTCGGGGTCGAGGCGGCGACGGCCTGCGGTTCGCTGTCCACGGCCGGCCTCGAGGGGGAGTTGGAGGCCACGGTGGCCGGGCGCTCCTTCTGGGCCTTCGGCCTGCTCGCGGGGGCCAGCGAGGTCGAGGTCGGGACCACGTCGGGAACGGCTTCCGGCGCCGGGGACAGCGCACGGGTCTGTGCTGCCGGGCGTTCCACGGCAGGGGAGGCCGGCGTGGCCGCGAGTTCGGCCTGGAGCTGCTCCTGCCGCTGCTTCTCTTCCAGAACCGCGACGCGCTTGGCTTCCTTGGCTCGGTCCGAGTCGCGCAGGTAGGCGAGCTGGCCGATGAGCTCGCCGCGGAGCTTCTTCTGGTCCTCGATGCGCGTCTCGTAGGCGGCGCGGGTCTGCTCCGCCGCCTCCAGGGCAGCCCGGTTCGCATCCGCGGCGTCGGCGGCGGCCGCCTCGGCCTCGGCGGCGTAGTTCTGCCAGTCGGCCCAGAGGGAGGCGGCCTGCTGGGCGGTGGACAGGGTGGCTGACCGGTTGGCCGCCAGGGTCTGCATGGTGGCTGCCTTGTACAGCACGTCGCTGTCCTCGGAGTCGTTCAGCATCGAGGTGACCCCGGGGTTGATGCCGCCGTTGCGGTAGAGGTCGCCCGCGAGCTGGCCGACCTGCTTCTTCACCGCGTCGTAGTAGCGGGTGGCCTTGGCCGCCTCGGTGCGGGCCTTGGAGGCGACTTCGTTGCGCTCGGCGAGGGCCTGGTTCGTGGTCAGGTAGGCGTCCTGGTCGTTCATGGCCGAGGCTTCGGCATCGGCGAGGTCGCGGTTCGAGTCAAGGATCAGGTCCTCGAGCGATGCGGCCATGGCCTTGAGTTGGGCGGGATCGTCCTTGGCCGCGGTGATCTCGGCACGCGTCGGCAGTGCCGGGGTGCTGCGGGCGGCGGGGACAGAGGCGGTGAGGGCGGTGCCGAAGGCGGAGGTGCCGACCGTCGTTTCGGACGGTGCCGGGGCGGCAGTAGCGGCCGTTCCGGTGACGAGCGTCCCGCCGATCAAGGCGAGCGTGCACGTCGCGACGCCTAGAAGTTGCCTCTTGGCCATACTTGAGCCCCCTGCTGCGAATGATGGACCGAACAGGATCACGAAATGCCGGCGATGGCGGCGTGTCGGGTCACGGTTCAGTTACTGCTTCATACGACAATAGGGGACTCAATGTAACAGTGGCAACACGAGTCACTTCAACATCATAAATAACATCCCTGTCATTCCGGGGCATTCTCGCAGGCGTCGCGGGGCGGAAGCACATTCCCTCGCCGGGTTCCCGCCCCTACGACCGGCCCGTGGGGGCGAGTCGCGGCGGGCGCGGCATGTTGCGGGATGGTGACGCTCAACCCCATCCGAGGTGGTGCAGGGTCTCGTCGTCGATACCGAAGTGGTGGGCGATTTCGTGGACGACCGTGATCTGGACCTCCGCAATGACCTCCTCCCGTGACGAGCAGGCGGCCAGGGTGTCCTCCTGGAAGATGATGATGCGGTCGGGCATGGCCCCCGCAGCCCAGCCGTCGTCACGCTCGGTCAAGGGGACGCCGTCGTAGAGCCCCAGCAGGGAGGTGCCGGGATCCTCCCCCGGCAGCGGTTCGTAGCGGTCCTCGACGAAGACGGCGACGTTGTCCATCGTCGCCAGCAGGCGTTCGGGGATGTTGGCGAGAGCGTCGGAAACGGCGGCCTCGAACTCGTCCGGGGTCATGGGAAAGCTCATGTAGTGGACTCTATCCGCGCGGATTACGGCGTGCGCGCCGGCGGTTTTGCGCAGGGAAAAAGGTGCCCTATAGTTGATCAGGTCGCTGCGGGACACTTGTGTTCGGCAGCTGTCCGGCCCCCATCGTCTAGCGGCCTAGGACACCGCCCTTTCACGGCGGCGGCACGGGTTCGAATCCCGTTGGGGGTACTGCAGGTCCTGATTTCGCCAGTGCGGAAATCTCTGGTAAAGTTTAGGACTTGTGAAGCGAGGGTAAAACCTTGTGAACTAGGCCCTGTAGCGCAGTTGGTTAGCGCGCCGCCCTGTCACGGCGGAGGTCGCGGGTTCAAGTCCCGTCAGGGTCGCTTTGGTTTTCCGTTGCACGGGAGATCACGGTGATCATCGCCTAGATGATGCCAGGCTCTGTAGCTCAGTTGGTAGAGCGTTCGACTGAAAATCGAAAGGTCACCGGATCGACGCCGGTCGGAGCCACCAGCTAGAACCCCTCGGGAATCACCCGAGGGGTTTTCTGCATCTGTGGCGCCTTGTGGCGGGGGCGGTAGGGTGGTGAGACGTCCGCGCGTTCCGAACGAAAGGCCGTCATGGACCAGCCCGAGCACTTTCCCGCGCAGCCGGTGTCGACCCCGGCCACTGGAACGACGTCGATCACCGATGGCGCCGTGGCCAAGGTTGCCGCGGTGGCTGCCCGATCGGTTCCTGGCGTCCACTTCCTGGGCCTGGGATCCAGCCGGGCCCTGGGGGCCCTGCGCGGAGCCGTCGGGGCCGGTGAGGGATCGCCCGGCGTCTCGGCCGAGGTCGGGCAACGCGAGGTCGCCGTGGACATCGTCCTCACCGCTGCCTATGGGCGGCCCCTGCAGCAGATCGCCGAGGAGGTCCGCGCCGCCGTCTACGTCGCGGTCGAGCGGATCACCGGGTTGCACGTCATCGAGGTCAATGTCGAGATCGGCGACATCCATATCCCCGAAGCGGCCGACGGAGCGCCCCCCGCGCCGGCCAACCACCGGGTGCCGCAGCCACCGGACCGCACCCCCCTGCCACCTCCCGCCGCGCCGCGCGGCGGGCCCACCTCCGACACCGTGGAGCAACCATGAACCCGACCCTCCTTGGACTGGCCGTTGCCGCCGTGCTCGGCTGGGCTGCCCTGTCCTTCGGCTTCGGCGGCTTCCTGCTGATGGCCATCTTCCTGGCTGTGGGTGCGCTGGTCGGCCGCTTCGCCGAGGGCCGACTGGACCTGCGCAGCGTGCGCGACGCGCTGACCGGCCGGCGTTCCTCGTCGTGACTGCCCCGACAACCGGCCGTGCCCTGGCCGGGCATACCCGGGTGAGCACCCAGGCCCTGACGAGTGCCGCCCGGATCATCGCCGCGGAGGTCTTCGAGGTACTGCCCAGTGAGATCCGCGTCGTGCTGAACGACGAATACGGGGCCCTCGCCCTGGGGTTGAACCTGCCCCTGCCGATTTCCCCGCTGGTCCACGGACGCCAGGCCGCGGTGGATCCCGATGGTTCCGTCCTGGCACGTGCCCGCGATGCCCGGACCGCCGTTCGGGAACGCTTCGTGGAAGTGACCGGATCCCATGTCAGCCGCATCGACGTCCGGGTCACCGGAGTGGTGCTGCGCCGAAGGAGGATGGCATGAGCGACGACGACCGCCGCAAGCTCCAGTCCCACGAACTGCACAGCGCCCGCTCGACGGCCGCTGTCATCGCAGCCCTGCTGGTCACCGCCGTCTGCCTGTATTTCATGTTCGAGGCGGCCATGAAGTCACTGGGCCAGGATGTCTGGATCCGCTCACCCGGCGAATGGGGCACGTGGCTGACCGGTCTTCCGGACTCCGCGGATCCGCTGGTCCTGGCCGCCGGATCGCTGGTCGTCCTGGCCTTGGGCTTGTTCTTCCTGCTGCACGGCATACTGCCCGGACGCCGGGCCCGCCACGCGATCCCCCAGGAACGCGCGATCGTCGTCGTCGACGACGGGGTCCTGGCCTCGACCCTGGCCCGCCGCGCCCGGACGCAGGCAGGGGTGACGCCCGAGCAGGTCGTGGTCATCGTCACCCGGAACCACGTCAGCGTACAGCTCCGGCCAACATCGGGCATCGGCATCGATGCCGCAGCCGTCCATGCAGCCGTCGAGGACGAGATCCGGACGAACCACATCGAACCGGCACCGGCCGTGAAGGTCCACGTCGCCGAGACGGGGGTGGTCGGCCAGTGAACCGGACACCGCGGATCACCAACCGGGTCATCCTGACCCTGCTGGGCCTGTTCATGACCGCCTTGGGCCTGCACGGCCTGCTGCTTGCCGCGGTCCCGTCCTATGCCGCCGGATGGCGGGGGCTCGCCGACAGGGTGGGCGCCGCGTTCACCCGCTTGCTCGAGGACACCACGCTCGAGGGCCAACGGGATTCGTGGCTGTGGATCGTGGTCTCGGTGGTGATGATCGTCCTGGTGCTGTTGATGGTCTGGTGGATGGCCGTCCAGGGACAGGGCAAGACGGGCATCTTCGCCCGGGAATTCCGCGAGGAGGGCACCCGTGGCATCGTCGAGCTCTCGTCGGCGGTGCCCGAACAGACCCTCAAGGCCGCCTTGGCCGGCCGGCCGGATCTGGTGACCGTCTCGGTCACCTCGTGGTCCGTCCCGCGCCACGACGCCGGACTGCGCGTCAAGGTGCAACCCCGCCTCGGCGCCGCCCCCTACCGCATCGCGGAGGACATCGCCTCGCTCGTCGTGGACATGGACGCCATCCTCGGGGCCGCGGGGCCGGTGGTCATCCACCTCGCCACTGGTGCCCGGACCCGCATGTCACGGGCCGAGCGCGTGCGCTGAGGCAGGTGCCCGGGCGGCCCGGCGTGCTAGCTCGCCGGCACCAACCAAAGCGCAGCGTTGGGCGACAGCCGGCCGTCGCCGTCGACGGCGTCGTCGCTGCTGGACACCACTACCTCCCGGCCCGCCGGGATCTCGACCGGCGTGGTGCCCAGGTTCGCCAGCATCTGCAGGTCGCCGTTGGCGTAGGAGAGCACGCCGGTGGCCGGCGCGTTCTCCGGGGCCCACGTCAGCCGGCCGCGCCCGAGCTCCCGCTCGGCCCGCACGGAGATCATCCGGCGGTAGAGCTCGAAGGCGGAACCGGCCACCCCGACCTGCTGGTCGGCCGCGTACCCGCGGTAGCTGTCCGGCTGGGGCAGCCACGGTTCGGCACCGGAGGCCGGCGGGGCATCGCCGTCGTCCACCGCGCGGGAGAAGCCGAAACCCTGCCGGTCCGCGACCCAGGGCATCGGGATGCGGCAGCCGTCGCGGCCGCGCTCGTCGCCGTTGGTGCGGAAGAAGCTGGGATCCTGGCGGACGTCGTCGGGCAGCGTCGTGTGCTCTGGCAGGGTCAGCTCGTCGCCCTGGTAGACGTAGGCAGAACCCGGTAGGGCCAGCATGATCAGCGCGGCGGCGCGGCCGCGGGCGGCGCCGAGGGCCTCGTCGGGCTGTTCGTCCTGCGCGCCGATGCCCTTGGGGAGCGTGGTCGGGTCGGTGAGCCCGAACCGGGAGCAGTGGCGGACGGTGTCGTGGTTGGACAGGACCCAGGTGGGGGTTGCGTCGACGGCTGCCGCTTCGGCCAGGGTCTCGGTGACGTTGTCCGCGATGTTCGATGCGCTCCAGCCGGCCAGCAGGAACCCGAAGTTGAAGGCCTGCTGCATTTCGCCCTCGCGCACATAGCGGAAGATGCGCTCCATGGGTTCGACCCAGGCCTCGGCGACCATCATGCGGTCGCCGTCGTACTCGGCCAGCACGGCGTTCCACTCCTCGTAGATCGCGTGCACGCCGTCCTGGTCGAAGTAGGGAGGGGTCTCCTTGACAGCCGGTGCCTCGGTGCCCTGGACCATGCTGACCTTTTCGGACCAGTCGGGCAGCCCCTCGGCCTTGACCATGCCGTGGGCGACGTCGACGCGGAAACCGTCCACGCCACGATCGAGCCAGAAGCGCAGGATGTCGCGCATCTCGGCGTGGACGTCGTCGTTGTCCCAGTTC
The DNA here is from genome assembly GCA_035571895.1 of Arthrobacter sp. GTDB lineage: Bacteria > Actinomycetota > Actinomycetes > Actinomycetales > Micrococcaceae > Arthrobacter_H. The sequence continues at coordinate 30,816 of DATNBS010000015.1, forward strand.
AGGTCGGGCTGCTTCACGTCGAAAAGGTGCAGGTACCACTGTCCGGGTCTGCCGTCGGCGTCCACGGTGCGGCTCCAGGCCGGGCCGCCGAAGACGGACTGCCAGTTGTTCGGTTCCTGGTCCCCGTTTGGGCCCTTCCCGTCGCGGAAGATGTAGCGGTCGCGTTCCGGGGAACCGGGCGCCGCGGCGAGGGCCTGCTGGAACCAGGCGTGTTCATCGGAGGTGTGGTTGGGGACGAGGTCGACGATGATCCGGATGCCCTGCGCGTGGGCGCGAGCGAGCATGTCGTCGAAGTCATCGAGGGTCCCGAACAGCGGGTCCACCTGCCGGTAGTCCGCGACGTCGTAGCCGGCATCGGCCTGCGGGGACTTGTAGAAGGGGGAGAGCCAGACGGCATCGACGCCGAGGTTCTCCAGGTAGCCGATCTTCGAGGCGACGCCGCGCAGGTCGCCCATGCCGTCGGCATCGGCGTCCGCGAACGAGCGCGGGTACACCTGGTAGATGACCGCGTCCTGCCACCAGGGGACGTGCTGGGCGTGCTTGGGCATGGGGGACTCCTCGGGAACGGGTGCCAGGGCGGGGCCGACGACGAGCCGGACCGTGGTGGGAACCAGCCTAGTGCAAGCACCTCCACGCCGGAGCGCGGTGGGTGGCACGCGCCACCGCGCCCGCGTGGCGGGCGGGATCAGGGCATCCGTACCGGACGGGTGAAGAGCATGGCCTGGATCCGGTCCTCGATCTGGTCGAGAACCACACTGGAACCCATGGGGACCAGGAGCAGATTTTGCTCGTCGGGTTGCGCCAACCGGTACTGGCCGCGCCGTCCCGCGTGGACGTACGTCAGGGATTCGAGGCTTCCCGCCTCGCCCGATGCATCGAAGCTCCAGATCATCCATGGTTCGGCCCATGCATCCCTGAACGCTTCGTTTGCACCGTCAGGAGGCGGTGGCGGGGCGTCCCGCATGACCTTGGCATCGAGGATGTCCATTCCGAGGGCATCGGGTTCGAGCGGGAGGCTCCACGCGGGGCCGATGCCGAGCCAGCGCAGGACATGGGTGCTGAGGTCGAGGAGGGGCACCAGGTCGACGTTGAAGTGTTCGTCGTCCGGCCGCTGGTTGTCGGGATCGAAGCGGCCGTCGTTCCAGGCCGAGCCGGCCACCACGACGGCCATGCCGTCGTTGGCCCAGATCTGCAGCAGTTCCTCGCGGCCGCAGTGCATCGCCGAGGCGCGGAAGGTGTAGGGCGCATCGTTCATGAGCGCACTGGCCACCTGCCCGTAGCGGGTCAGTTTCGTGCCCTCCACGAACGCCGCTGCCTCGAGCTCCTTGAGCGCGGCCGCATGGGTGAATTTCTGGAGTCGGCCGATCACGAGATCCTGGCCGAGGTCGACGAGGAGTTGGATCGCCTTTCCGGAGACCCAGAACCCGTCGTAGTGGAAGTGCTGCTGCGCGGACAGGGCGGTGAAGTCGGGTAGCGCCTGGTCGTAGACGGAGCCGGTGGCCACGTCGGGGACGAACGTCGTCATGCTGAGGCCTCCAGCGGGGTCGTCGAGCGAGCGATTTGCTCGAAGAGATCGGAGAACACCGGCCATTGGGACGTGGTGCTGGTGGTCGTGACCTGGAGCGCGAGCCCGTTCTGGATGGACAGGAATTCACAGCCGCGCAGCCGCAACTGGTTTTCCGGCGACTGGTGCGTGTAGTGGATAACGCGGCCCGGGACGTCCCAGAGGCGGACATCCACGATGTACGGCTTCAGCAGTTTGCCCATGAGCCCGTCGATGGCGCGGAGGCAGAAGACGTCCAGCGTGCCGTCGAAGGGGAGTGCCGTCACGACGGCGTTCGGGGCGAATTCGTCCGCAGGCCCGGGCAGGTAGGCCAGCAGCTCGATCTCGTCCCGGACGGACTCGCTGACCCATTGGGTCGGAATCTTGAACGAGACCTTGCCGGTTCGTCCGTTGATCAGTTGGTCGGGTGTCATGTGCCTGGTTACTCCTCGTCTCGGCGGTCTTGCCAGGGGGGAACGAAGGCGTTTTCGCGCCCGGAGGCATACAGGCGGCAGGCCCTGACGTTGCGCAGCAGGCGATGCCGGAGCCGGCTTCCCTTCGGCATGGCCTCGAAGTCGGCGATCTCGGCCTCGGTAAAGGGAATGGCGCGTGGCTCGTCGTCCTTGCGGCCTTCCCACTCGCGGTTCCAACGGGGGGTGGCCCAGAGCGGCCACCAGAACAGGGCGACCACCCCGAGCAGCCACGGTCCCCAGAAGATCGGCAGGGTCCACCAGAGCTGGCGCATCTGCTCGTCGTTGGCCGCCTCGAAGTAGATCGTCGGCAGCATCATCACCAGCGCGACGGCGAAGCACAGCAGCATGTAGGGCCATTTGTGGCGGGTCTGGAACCACGTCACGGGCAGGTTGATCACGCCCGGTGCCAACACCCAGGAACGCCACCGGCCGCGGAGGGCCTTCACCGCGGGGTACCCCAGCCCGAAGATGATCAGCAGGATCATCACGGTTCCGATGATCAGGTTCGGCGTGTAGATGTAGTTTTCCCAGACTTCTGCCGGATTGGTGGTCTTTTCCATGGTTCCTGTCGCCTTGGGGCGTCGTGGCCCGGGGGTCAATCGAACGGGTTCAGCGCGCTTCCTATGTTCTTGACCGTATCAACAGCCTTGTCCTTGACGTTGTCGACGGCGCCGCCAAAGCCCTCCTGGCGCCAATCGTTGATGAAGGACCCGACTTCCTTGCCGATGAATCCCCCGACTTTCTCACCGATGATGCCGCCGACGAAGCCGCCGATGGGCCCGCCGATCACGGGGATGAGCGCCGCGCCGGCTGCGGCGCCGACGGCGCGTCCGGCCATGCCGCCGGCCACCTTGCCGACGTTCTCGGCCGTGCCTTCGATGGCGGCGCTGGTGACGGCTTCATTCTTGACCTGGTCTTCGGACCAGTCGGGGTGCTCGCGGAGCGTTTCGTTGTAGGCAGTGGCGTAGCTGCTCTTGTAGGTGGAGACCGTATCCAGGATGGCCAGTGCCGCGCCGCCCCCCTTGACCCATTTGTTCTTGGCGAGGGTGTCCAGGCCCTTGGTGATCTTCTGGTCGAATGCGCGCAGCTTCTTGGTGGCGTTGTCCGCCCAGCCTGGCATCTTGGTTCCGGCGGCGCCGAAGTACAGGGACAGTTTGTGGCCGTCGGCGGCTATGGTGCCCTTGAAGCTGTCCATGTTGGGATCGGCGTTATTGAAGTACCCCCGGAGCTTCAGCTTGTCCATCAGGGAGCCCGTGCCGTAGGAGACGCTCGACTTCCCCTCGGGGAATGCAGTCTTCCACCGCTGCTTGGCTTCCTCCGGCATCCACCAGGGGGCCTTGCCGTTAAGGTACTGCGACAGGTTCTTCGGTGCCGGGTTGGTCATCGACCAGCGGAAGCCCACCTTTCCGTCGACCGAGCGGAACGCCCCCATGCCCTGAATCGCCTTGCGGCTATTGCTCCAGTGCTTCTTCGCGCCGGCGATGAACGCGGTCGTGCCTGATCCGGCCCACGAGGGGTCGGCCGAGGGGTCGGCGTTCCCGATGGCCTTGACGCAGTCGTCGATGTAGCCCTTGTATTCGCTGGCTGCGTTGTCGACCCGTCGTTGCAGGTCGGCGGCCTTGCCGGGTGTGCGGTATTCGACGCCTTCCTCGCGGTCATCCTCGTCTGAGGGTTGGCTCCTGAGGAGGTTGTAGGCCTTGACTTCCTTCTTCAGCGACGTCCATTTCGGCTTGAAGGTCTCCAGCTGCCCCGCAAGGGTCCCGAAGGCCTTCTCCAGGTCGGACAGCGACGACTGCACGAGGTCCGCATAGGGGACGACGTTGTCGGCTATGGCCGACTTGACCGTTCCGCTGTCGGGGAAGTCCATGTTGCCCTCGAGGCGGCCCCAGGTCTTGCCGGTCTCCTCGACCGTCGTCCGGATGGTCTGGCCGGGTTTGCCCAGATCGGTCGCTGCCGTGGACAGGGCAGTGCCGTCACCGACCTTTTCCGGCCAATCCGGGGGGAAGAGAACGACGTCGGTCACAGCCGGTAGCCTCCTTGCGTCGTGCGGTCGGGATTATGCGGATCGACCGGTACGGAGATGCTGGGGGTGGTTGCCGTCGATTCGCCTGCAGTGTAGGGCGGTATGTCGTCTATCCCCTTGATCGTGGTTTCGATCGCGTGCGTTTCGGCCTTCTTGCCCGCCGTCCCCATGTCGAGGTCTGCATTGTCGAAGGTGTTGATGATCGACTTCGTCTTCCTGAAGATCGACCGACCCGACTTGACCATCGTCACCGATAGCGGTCGGAGGGCATTGTCGTAGCACTGGTTCATCGCGGTGAAGATGCGCTCGTCGACTGCTGCATCGCAGCAGGAGCTTCCCGCGGTCTGGATCGTCTTCTCGATCCCGTCCAGCGCGTCGAAGTCCGCGCCGGCATTCTTGACGATGCCCAAGGCAGCCCGGACATTGATGTTCCACTTGCTCATGCGGGCCCTCCTCCGGATCAGGTTCAAGGACAGACTAGATACAAATACCTGATGATGCGATGGGGAGAACTCCCCATCGGTTCGAGAAGGTCCCGGTGCGGCGGAATCTAGTTGGCGCGGGCTAGTTGGCGGACCTTCAGCCAGCGGGTAGTCAGCCGCCGGTAGGCTGCCGCGGCCCCGAGCATGTCCTGTTCGGCCAGCGATTCGATGCCAAGCTTCAGGTCCTGGGCCGATTCGTCCGGCCAGACCTTTTCGGCGACCAGCCCGTAGTCCAGTTCGATGATCGAATCCTCGTGGAAGAGGCTCAGCCACTCGCCAAGGGAGGTGAGTTCGTCCAGGATGTCCAGTTCCGGGGCGTGGATGGCCAGGGATGCAGCGGCGAACCGGGCGCGTTCGAGGGCCTGTATGGACGGTGCGCTCAGGCGGACGGTGAGCAGGGTGGTGCCGTCCTCCTCGATTTCGCAGTGGTCGTCCTCGTTGACCAGGACGAACCAGCCGAGCGGGATGCCCCAAGTGGCGCTGCGCGTATGCAGGGAAGCGACGTCCTCGGCGAAGCGTTCGTGGCTGAGCCGCCCCGCATTTGCCCCGCGGGCGGCTTCGGGGACCAGGAGTTCCAGCAAGGCCGGGCGCATGGTCGAATCGAGTTGTTCGGCGGCAAGCGTTGCGCGGGCCGGAAGCTGGTCGGGACAGTAGTACGGGGCCGTCAAACCGTCGGCACCGGGGTAGTGGAGTTCGCGATAGCGTTCGGACTGGTCGTGGGGGAACGGGTCGGTGATCCCCCGGGTGCTGCGATCCAGGGACTCGAGGGCGGCGCGTTCCTCGAAGGCGGTGCGGTCCACCCCGCGTTGGGCGGCGATGGCCAGCTGGGCGTCATCGTCGAAGGCGCGCAATGGCTCGAAGACGCGCAGGTACGACGTCGGTGGCAGCCGACGGCGCGCGCCCGTCCCCGCTGGCGTCATCTAAGCCAGCTCCACGACCACTGGCGCGTGGTCGGATGCGCCCTTGCCCTTGCGCTCCTCGCGGTCGATCCATGCAGTCGAGACGCGGTGGGCCAGGGCCGGTGAGGCGAGGGTGAAGTCGATGCGCATGCCCTCCTTCTTCGGGAAGCGCAGTTGGGTGTAATCCCAGTAGGTGTAGACACCGGGACCGGGCGTGTGGGGGCGGACGACATCGGCGAACCCGGCGTCGAGGAATGCGTTGAAGGCCGCCCGCTCCGGCGCGGAGACATGCGTCATCTCGTTCGCGATGAAGAAGTCGATGTCCCAGACGTCCTCGTCGCGCGGGGCGATGTTCCAGTCCCCCATCAAGGCGATCTGGGCCGCCGGGTCCTGGTCCAGCCAGCCCGTGGCGTTTTCCTGCAGTTGGCGCAGCCAGTCGAGCTTGTAGGGCATGTGCTCGTCCTGCAGGGCCCGTCCGTTCGGCACGTACAGGCTCCAGATCCGGACCCCGTTGCAGGTGGCCCCGATGGCGCGGGCTTCCTGAAGGGGGTCCTTGCCGCCCTTGCCGAATGCAGGCTGTGCCGCGAACGTGCGCTCGACGTCCTCCAGCCCGACGCGGGAGGCGATGGCGACCCCGTTCCACTGGCTGTAGCCGAAATGCGCCACCTCGTAGTCGTTGTTCTCGAAGAGCTCCCATGGGAAGTTCTCGTCCTTGCACTTGGTCTCCTGGATGGCCAGGACATCGACGCCGGTGCGCCGCAACCAGTCCTCTACCCGGTCGGCGCGGGCGCGGAGGGAGTTCACGTTCCAGGTAGCAATCTTCACGTCTACAACCTATCAACCTGCGCACGACGGCGGGCCAGCCCTTGACGGATCCCGTTCCCGGTGGTTTGGTTAGCTACATGAGTAGTGAACCAACGAGGATCGGTCTGTCTCGTGGATGACTCGAAGCCGATCTTCATCCAGTTGGCGGAGCAGATCGAGGAACACATCCTTGACGGCACCTACCCCGAGGAATCCCAGGTGCCTTCGACCAACGAATTCTCGGCGTTCATGCGCATCAACCCGGCAACTGCCGGCAAGGCCCTGAACCGCCTGGTCGACGCCGGGATCCTCCACAAGAGAAGGGGTATCGGCATGTTCGTATCCACCGGCGCACGCGCCGAACTCACGGCACAGCGCCGCGAGGCATTCGGGGCACAGTACGTTGCCCCGCTGGTGCGCGAGGCGGCCCGCCTCGGCATCGACTCCGAGGAACTGATCGCGATGATCGGCCAACGCGCCGTCGTTGCCGGACCAGCGTGAGAGGCACGAGACGATGAACCCTGCAATCGAAACACGGTCGCTGACCAAGAAGTACGGGGCGACCACGGTGCTCGACCAGGTCACCCTGGACATCGAGAAGAACACCATCTGCGGCCTGCTGGGCCGCAACGGGGCCGGCAAGACGACGCTGATGTCGATCCTCGCGGGCCAGGAACTCAAGACCTCGGGCGAGGCCAAGGTCCTGGGAGGCGATCCGTTCGAGAACGCGGCCGTACTGGCGGGGCTGAGCTTCGCCCGTGAAAACCAGAAGTATCCGGAGGACTTCAAGGTCACCCATGTCCTGCGGGCCGCACCCTGGTTCCACGCCGGCTGGGACGCCGAATTCGCCCGTCGACTGGTCGGCGAATTCCGGCTACCGATGAAGACCCACATCAAGAAACTCTCCCGGGGGCAGCTCTCCGCCGTGGCCATCGTGGTCGGACTCGCCTCGCGGGCACCGGTGACGTTCTTCGACGAGCCCTACCTGGGCCTGGACGCCACAGCGCGCGGTATCTTCTACGACCTGCTGCTCGAGGACTACATGGAGTACCCACGCACCATCCTCATGTCGACCCATCTGATCGACGAGGCAGCCAACCTCCTGGAACACGTGGTCGTGCTCCAGGACGGCCGGAAGGTGCTCGACTCCTCCGCTGAAGAGGCGGCCCAATCGGCGTTCACGCTCTCCGGGACGGCAACCGCCGTGGAAACCGTCTCCCGCGGCCGCCAGATCCTCCGCGCCCAGGCCCTGGGCGGCCTGCGCTCGGTCACCATCGCCGGTGCGCCCGACGAGGTCCTGCGCACCGAGGCCAATGCCGCCGGACTGGAGGTCGGTCCGGTGTCCCTCCAGGAACTGGTCGCCGCATATGGGCTGCTCGAAGGCGGCGAATCGGCCTTGGCCGCCACCCGCACCCAGCACGTCCAGCACGAGGCCGAGGAGGCCATCCGATGACCACGAGCCACCTTTCCCCGACCGTGTACGACGCTCGCCCGGCCCACCGGCCCGCCGGCCCTCTGGCGAAGATCGTCCGTCTGCACTTCGCCGGCCCCATGCGGTTGCTGGGTGTGCCCGTGTTGATCCTCGCCACGACCACCGCCGTCTGCGTCGCCATCATGCTGCTGGTCTTGTCCTTTTCGCCCGGTGATCCAGCGGAGATCAGCGAGGGTTTTCGCTACAACCAGGCACCGTTGTGGTGCTTCGGCGGCTATTTCGTCAGCGTCGGCGTCATGGCCTACGCCCGGACGATGCCGTTCGCGATGGGGATGGGAGCCACCCGCCGCCAGTACTGGACCGGGACGGCCGTTGCCCTGTTGCTCGAGGCGCTCTACATCGGGGCGGTGATGACTGTCTTCCTGGCACTCGAAAAGTCCACCGGCCACTGGTTTACGGGAACCCACATGTTCGACGTGTACGTGATGGGCAATGGCAGTTACCGGGACATCTTCCTCATGGGCTTCGGCATCAGCATGCTCATGCTCTTCGTGGGAACCATGTTCGCCTCGGTCTTCATCCGGTGGAATACGCGGGGAGTCCTGCTGGTGGTTGTCGGCATCGTGGCCACGGTGCTTCTGCTGGCGTGGGCGTCCCTGACGCTCGGGATCGATGTCCTGGGTTACTTTGCCTCCGACATCGTCGCCAGGGTCGCCCTGCTCATGGCGACCCTCGGCGTCGTCAGCTCGGCCGGAAGCTGGCTCGTTCTCCGGCGCGCTCCCATCGGCCGGTGACCCACTCCGGCCGCCGCGCAGGACGGCGGCGACGCCAGGTACCCTCCGCGGGAGGCCGCCGACAGGTGGCCTCCCGCGGAGCGCTGCGCCATGAACCGGGCGGGTCGCCGCTCCTGGGCCGCCGTCGCCAAGGCCCGCATGCCCCCGCGCGGGGACGTGCCCGCTGGCCCTGGCCAATGCGGCACGGGGCATCCCCCGTGGCCGCGATCGGGCCCTATGCGGTCACCGGATGCAGGGATAGTGTGACCTTGAGGTTGTCGAACGCTGGACTGTGCCGGCCGGAGAACGCCCTGCTACTGTTGTCCTATCCACGGACCTCCCGGCCCCTTCTTTGGCCGGTCGCAGATAACGGGTGGACTCTACAGTTGGCACGCGAACCGAGGAGTTCTCTATGCATTTATCGCCCCGCGAGCACGAAAAACTCATGCTCGTCGTTGCCGCCGACCTGGCGCGCAGACGACAGCAACGCGGCCTGAAGCTCAACCACCCCGAAGCCGTCGCGATCATCACCTACGAGCTCATGGAGGGCGCACGCGACGGCAAGACGGTCGCCGAACTCATGAGCTACGGAAGCACCTTGCTGACCCGCGACGACGTCATGGAGGGGATTCCCGAAATGATCGACGACGTCCAGGTCGAGGCAACCTTCCCGGACGGGACCAAGCTGGTCACCGTCCACAACCCCATTCGCTGACCGGTCCGAGGGAGCTGGAATTGATACCCGGAGAGTACGTGCTCAAGGAAGAGCCGATCATCTGCAACGCAGGCGGGGAAACCCGCGTCCTGAATGTCACCAATCTCGGGGACCGCCCCATCCAGGTCGGATCCCATTACCATTTCGCCGAGGTCAACCACTCGTTGGACCTGGACCGTGTTGCCGCGCGGGGGTTCCGCTTGGATATCCCCGCCGGTACCGCGGTGCGCTTCGAACCAGGAGATGCACGCAGCGTC
>DATNBS010000016.1:0-8986 GCA_035571895.1 Arthrobacter sp.
GGCCTGAACGGTCTCAAGGGGACCGCGGGGACGGTCGCCACCCGGGAGGAGCCGCCATCCCCCTTTCAGGAGGCCGGCCTTGTCGGTCGATCGCTCGAACGGGACAGTACAGAAGGGGACGAAGGCGGAGGCCAGGCCAGCCAGCCCACGGCCCGGACTCCACCGCTGGTTCACCCAGACAAAGCACGTCACCACGCAGTAGCCCAGGAACACGAGACCGTGGATTCCACCGAACACGGGGACGAAGGCCTCGCTGACGCGGCCGTACTTCAGGGCCATGCCCAACAGCAGCAGTCCCCAGGTGAACATCTCGGCAGTGGCCAGGAAGCCATAGAGCCGCTTGGGGCTCAGGCGGACGGTCGTCCGGGGGGCGGAGGTGGAGGGCATGATGTCCTTTCATCGAGGACCGGCACGTCGTGGCCGGCGGTTGCTGGTGGAGGGTGTGCTAGCCTCTCGGCGGGAGCAGCCCGTTCCCACCGGACGAGGGAGCCGTACCCGGCGAGCGACAAGACGGCCACCGAAGGGAATCGGTGATTTGCCATGGCATGGATCGTGCTCATTGTCTCGGGGCTGTTCGAGGCGGTCTGGGCCATCGCCCTCGGCAAGACGGAGGGGTTTTCCCGGCTCGTGCCGTCCGTCGTCTTCGGCGCCGGGCTCGTCATCAGCATGGCTGGTTTGGCATATGCCATGAAGGACATATCCACGGGGACGGCCTACGCGGTCTGGGTCGGCATCGGGGCTTCGATGACGATCATCTACGGCATGGCGGTGGATGGCGAGAGCATCAGCTGGGCCAAGGTCCTGTTGTTGACGGCTCTGGTCGGCTGCATCGTCGGCCTGAAGTTCGTCGAATAGACCCAGCGGTCAGCGCCACCGGGTGGTCATGAAGAACCCGACCATGGCGATGCCGAAACCGACGACGATGTTCCATCCGCCTGCGGCGATGATCGGCAGGACCCCCTGGGAGATGTAGTAGGTGATGATCCAGAGCAGTCCCAGGATCATCAAGCCGAACATGACGGGCTTGTACCAGGCCGGCAGCGGCTTGGCATCACCGTACTTGTTGGCGGCTTCCGACACCCTGCGGGCCTTGCGGCGGGTCCTCGACTCGGGCACTGCTTCTCCTGACCTTGTGCGGGTCAAACATGTCTGCTGCCGGACCCGGGCGATACTCTCGTGCGTGGGGGCAGGCTTCCTCGTGCCCGCGGTACCCACCGTCCCGTCATTCTACCGGTACCCGTCTGTTGGCCCCTGCGTAGCGGGGACCAAGCCGCGCGACCGGCGCGCACCCGGGCTTCCGCCATCGTCGGCGGGATCGGGGAGGTCCCGCCGTCGTCCTGCGTTTTCACCCGGCCACCATCCACTCCGCAAAGGAGAACCCCCGCGTGTACGCCTGCCTGTTCGGCAAGCTACCCAGCCACTGGTCGGTCCGGCTTCTGATTTCTGCAATGCTGGTCGCGCTCGTCATACTGGTCCTGATGGAATACGTGTTCCCCTGGGCCAGTCAGTTCAGCCCGCGGGCCGAGTCAACGATTGGTCTGGTGCAGTGACAATGCCCGCCCCCACGCGGATCCTGGTGATCGACAACTACGACAGCTTCGTCTACACGCTGGTCGGCTACCTGCGCGAACTCGGCGCGGAGACGACCGTGGTGCGCAACGACGACGTGACCCTCGAGGAGGCCATCGAGTTGGCGGCCGCCCGCGACGGCGTCCTCGTTTCCCCCGGCCCGGGTACCCCCGGCGAATCGGGCGTCTGCATCGACCTGATCCGCTGGTGCGGCGAACACGACAAGCCGATGCTCGGGGTGTGCCTGGGGCACCAGGCGCTGGCCGAGGCATACGGCGGGGTCGTCACCCACGCCGAGGAGCTGATGCACGGCAAGACCTCGCTGGTGCACCACGGATCGCACCCGCTCTTCCACGACATCAGCAACCCGTTCACGGCGACCCGCTACCACTCGTTGGCCGCCGTCCGGTCCTCGATCCCCGACGACCTGGAGGTCATCGCCGAGACCGACGGCGGGGTTGTCATGGGCCTGGCCCACCGCGAGGCACCCCTCTGGGGCGTGCAGTTCCACCCGGAGTCGGTCCTCACCGAGGCCGGGTACCACATGCTGGGCAACTGGCTCGAGTCCTTGGGCCTCTCCGGGGCGGCAGCCCGGGCCGCGACGCTGAGCCCGCTGATCAGCGAATAGGGACCGACTCCGGCCCCGCTTCCGACGCCCGGGATGTCGCGGCACCGGATTTGCCCCTACTTGGAGGGCTTGCCCGGATCCGTGGGCTTGCCGCGGCCGTTGCCGTTGCCGTTTCCGCGTCCCTTCCCCTGGCCCGGCTTCGTCGACGTGGCCGGGGCGGATTCCGTGGCGCCACCGGACGGCGTCGTGGAGCCGGAGGACTCCTGCGAGGGGGATGGCGTTTCGGAGGGTTCTTCCGGTGGCTTGGCCGCCACGGTGATGGTCACCGTTCCGCCCTGCTCGACGTCTTGGCCCGCTTCGGGGACCTGGTTGGTGATGGTTCCGGGATCGAGGACGGTATTCGGCTTCTCCACCACCTCCAGCTGAAGGCCGACGGCCGGGTCCGACAGGACCTTGCGGGCCTTCTCCTCGTCGAGGTCCATCAGCGACGGGACGGTGACCTTCCCGGTCGACAGCGTCAACTCGACCTCGCTGCCGGCTTTGACCTTCTCCCCCAGCTGCGGATTCGTGCCGATCAGGCTGCCGAGGTCCACGGAGGCCGAGTTCTCGCGCTTGACGTCGTTGGAGACCATCAGCCCCAGGCCGTCCAGGGTGCTGCGCACGGTCGCCTCGGACTGCCCGGCCAGGTCCTTGGGCAGGGTCACCTGCTCCGGTCCCTTCGAGACCAGCAGGTGGATCTCGGACTGCTGCCGGGCCTCTGCGCCGGCCGCCGGACGGGTCCCCACGACGGAACCGGACTCGACCTTGTCGTCGTACACCTCCTCGGTGATGGGGATCAGGTTGGAGGCGTAGATCTGGTTCTGCGCCGCGGTCAGTGGCAGGTTGGCGACGTCGGGGACGGTGACGGTGGCATTGCGCTGCTGTTCCTGCTGGCTCCAATTCCAGAACAACCACGCCCCGGCCGCCAGCACGACCACCGCGAGGATCGCGAACACGGTGATCCACGCATGCCGCCGCGAGGTACGGTAGCGCTCCGCGTCCTCGTCGGTGTGCCGGCGGTCGGAGCTGAATAGAGCGGCGTCGGCCTCGCTGTCCCGCCCGTATCCTCCTCCGTCGAAGGAGGGCTGCCGGCCCGTGGGGGCGTCGGCGGCAGCGGTGGCGGCCATCGCCACCGTGGCCGGCACGGCTTCGTCGTCCTCCGGGGTGCCGGCGCCGTCCTCCGCTGGCGAGGACGACGCCGGGGCATCGGTGGCCAGGGCGCGCGTTGGGTGGTCGGTGGCCACCATGGCCTGCGTCGACAGCGGCATGACGGCCAGGGCCTCGGTCGCGTCGCCGCGGTCCTGCGGCACCGGGCGGTCCTCCACGGTGGCCTCGAGCGCCGCGGCGAAGGCACCGGCGTCTTGGTAGCGGTCCTCGCGGTCCTTGGCCAGGGCCGTGGCGATGACCTCGTCGACCTTCGGGCCGATTTCCGAGTTGAGGTCGCTGGGCGCGGCGGCTTCCTCGCTGACATGCTGGTAGGCGACCGAGACGGGGCTGTCGCCGGTGAAGGGCGGACGGCCGGTCAGCAGCTCGTAGAGCAGGCAGCCTGCCGAATACAGGTCGCTGCGTGCGTCGACGGTTTCACCGCGGGCCTGTTCCGGCGAGAAGTAGTGGGCCGTGCCGACGACCGCCTGGGTCTGGGTCATCGTCGCTGCCGAATCGGCGAGAGCGCGGGCGATGCCGAAGTCCATGACCTTCACGTGGTCATCGGTGGTGACCATGACGTTGGAGGGCTTGATGTCCCGGTGGACGATGCCCTTGCGGTGGCTGTACTGCAGGGCGGCCAGGACGCCGAGTGTGTAGCGGATGGAGGAGTCGGCCGTGAGCTCGCCGGCCTTGAGGAGGTCGCGCAACGTCCTGCCCTGCACGTACTCCATGACGATGTAGGGGACCTTCACGTCGTGCGCGGCCGCGCCGTCGGCCTCTTCCTCGCCGGTGTCGTACACGGCCACGATCGAGGGATGGTTCAGGCCGGCGACGGCCTGGGCCTCACGTCGGAAACGTGTCTGGAAGACCGGATCGCGCGCCAGGTCCCGCCGCAACAGCTTGATGGCGACCTCGCGTCCGAGCCGGATGTCCCGGGCATGGTAGACGTCCGCCATGCCGCCACGGCCAATGAGGTCGCCGACGTCGTAGCGCGAGTTCAGGATTCGGGATTCAGCCACGGGTTACCTCTGAGCACCCTAGGGGGTGGACGTTCCGGGATCGGTGGTGGGCCCGGCCGCATCCGGGGTGTCGCTGCCGCTGGCATCCGCGCCGCCCTGGGCTCCCGCGGAGGAGGAAGCGGACGAGGACGGCGCGGCGCTGGTGGTGCTGGCCGCGCTGGAGGAAGGCGTGGTGGGCGGCGGCGTCGAGGTCGGCGAGGGCGCCACGGCGTAGGTCAGGCGGACGACGTCGCCGACCTTGAGTGTTCCGGTCGGCTCGACCCGGATGACGGTGTTCTCGGGCTGGTCGCTCTCCACACCTTCGACCGAGACCTTCAGCCCCTTGGCGCGCAGCTCGTCCCGTGCCTCCTCGAGCTGTCGGCCCAGGTAGGCGTTCTGGTTGACCTCCACCGTCTCCGGCGAGGACGGCGCAGTGCTGGACCGCTCGCGGGTGGAGCTCGAATCCGTGCTGGACGCTGGGGACGAGGTTTCGGAGGACGGCGAGGAGGAGGCGGAACTGGACGGCGGGGACGAGATCGACGACGACCCAGTCGGCGCGTTGTCCGCGGCGTCGTCACCGGTGAACATCGGGATCAGCCAGGCGGCGAGCAGGCCCAGCAGGACCAGGATGAGCAAGATGATCAACGGCCACTTCCAGGGGCTGCCCTCCTGCTGCGGGGGCCTTTCGCCACCCCCGGCGCCGGAACCGCGGGCGGGGGATGTGGAGGAATCGTCGTCTGGGTCCCAATCGCGGCTTGCCCCGAGGACGGAATTGAAGTCGTCGTCGCGCCCGGCCCCGGCGGCAGCCCCGGCCCCGGCCCCTGCCGCTGCCGCACCCGCGGCACCCGCAGCGGCTGCTCCCTGCCGCCGGGTTGCCGGCGCGTGGGGATCCCGGCTGGCGGCGGGGCCGCTCGCGGTCGGGTTTCCGACGGCGGGCAGCGCACTGGGGCTGGGCGCGGCGGGGCCGGAGGCGGGCGTGCGCGGGTTGGCCTGGGTCAGGGCCTCGCCCATCGGAACAGCCTGCGTGGCGTCGTCCCCGCCGGAGCCCAGGAAGGGGATGATCCCCGGCACGGCGGCACGGGCCGCGTCGATGTTGCCGGCCCGGATGGCGTCGGCTGCTTCGGCAAGCTTCGTTGCCGTGGCCGGCCGGTCCGCCGGGTTCTTGGCGAGCATCGACATGATCAGTGCGCGGTGGTTCGGCGGGATGGACTGGTCCAGTGGCGGCGGGTTGTCGTTGACCTGGGCCAGGGCGATGGCGATCTGGGATTCGCCGGTGAACGGCCGTCGTCCCGCCAGGCTTTCATAGCCGATGACGCCGAGCGAGTAGATGTCCGAGGATCCGGTGGCCTGCTGGCCGGTGGCCTGCTCGGGGGCCAGGTACTGCGCGGTGCCCATGACCTGCCCGGTGGCGGTCAGCGGGACCTGGTCCGCGATGCGGGCGATGCCGAAGTCGGTGATCTTCACCCGCCCGTCGGGCAGGATGAGCAGGTTCCCCGGCTTCACGTCGCGGTGGACCAGACCCTGCGCGTGGGCGGCAGCGAGGGCCCGGGCGGTCTGGGCGATGATCGACATCGTCCGGTCGGGGGCCAGCACCTTCTCGCGTTCGATGATCGCCGAGAGCGGCTGGCCGGGAACCAGCTCCATCACCAGGTAGCCGGAGCCCTCCTCCTCGCCGTAGTCGAAGACGTTGGCAATGCCGTTGTGGTTCAGCAGGGCGGTATGGCGGGCCTCGGCGCGGAAGCGCTGGAGGAAGCCCGGATCGCCGGTGTATTCCTCCTTGAGGATCTTGATGGCCACGACGCGGCCGAGGATCTGGTCACGTGCCTTCCAGACCTCCCCCATGCCGCCGATGGCTATCCGATCGGTCAACTGGAACCGACCGCCCAGGGTGATACCCGATGTAGGCCTCACTTGTTGAACACCGCCTCTAGGATCTTCTTCAGGTTGGGACTGGTCAGGTTGTGGCCGGTCGCGTAATCAGTCTTCTCGATGACAATGGTGACGGCGACTTGCGGGTCGTCCGCGGGGGCAAAGCCGGTGATCCACGAATTGACCTTCCCGGTGCTCCCGATCTGTGCCGTGCCGGTCTTCGCCGCGATCTCCAGTCCCGGGATGTCGGCCGTATAGGCGGTGCCGCTTTCCACCGGGCCACGCATCAGTTCCGTGACCTGGTTGGCCACTTCCTTGGAGGTCGCCGTGCTGAACTCCTCGGGCTTGGGCTCGCTGATCACCCGCAGGTCCGGTGCGGTGACCCGCTTGACCAGGTTCGGCTTCATGATGACCCCGTCGTTGGCGATGCCCATGGCCACCATGTTCATCTGCAGCGGGGTGGCCTTGACGTCCTTTTGGCCGATCGACGAGAGGGCCAGGTCGTCCGGGCTCATGTTGCTGGGGAAGACGCTGGGGGTTACCCGCAGCGGGATCTCCAGTTGCTGGCCGAATCCGAAGCGCTCGGTGACATCGCGCAGGGCGTCCTGGCCGACCACTTCGCTCATGGTCACGAACGGGGTGTTGCAGCTCTGGGCCACGATGAAGGAGAGCTTGGCGCGGGGCTGGTTGGAGCAGATGCCCTCGTCGAAGTTCGGCAGCGGCGTCTTCGTGCCCGGCAACAGGATGGAATCGGGGTTGTCGTAGGTGTCGTCGAGGTTGTACTTGCCGGACTCGAGCCCGGCGACGAGGTCGAGGATCTTGAAGCTGGACCCCGGCGGGATGAGGTGGCCGAGGGCCGGGTTCACGTTCGGGCTCAGGCCGGGGACCTTCAGCAGCTCGGCCATGTTGGCTGCGGCCTGCGAACCGCTGTGCACGGCCAGCTTGTTCGTGTCGTAGCTGGGCTTGGAGACCATGGCCAGGATGTTGCCGGTCTTCGGCTCGGACACGATGATGGTGCCCTGTTCCCCCTCGGGGATCAGGTCGTAGGCGGTCTTCTGCAATTTCGGGTCGATGGTCAACTCCACCGATGCGCCCTCGTTGGCCTGGCCGGTCAGCAGGTTCACCATGCGGTCGTAGAACTGCGAGTCGCTTTGGCCTGTGAGCTCGTCGTCCATGGTGCCCTCGAGGTGGTTGGCCCCGTAGACGAGGGAATAGAAGCCGGTCAGGTGGGCGTAGAGCTTCGGGTCCTCGTAGACCCGCTGGTAGTCGAACTGGTCGTCGGAGGCGACGGACTCGGCAATGGGGTTGCCGTCGACGAGGATCGCTCCACGGGCGAGGTCGAAGTTCTTGTAGAGCTGGCGCGTGTTCAGCGGGTTGGCGTTCAGGTCCTTCGCGGCGAAGAACTGGATGTAGCTCAGTGCGCCGAAGACGAGGATGAACAGGCCGATGACGGCGATCCAGACGTGGCGGAGGGCGGTGTTCATGCCGTGTCCCCCTTTCTGCTCGCCGGTGGCGTGGTGCGGTCGGCAGCGGTCCGGCCCGGTGTCCTGCTCCGGCGCTTGGCCTCTGCCAGCTCGCGTTCCTTGGCGCGGGCGCTGATGTCAGGGCCGGCCGCGGCCATGTCACGTTCGCTCAAGGGGCCCGTGGCCGCCGGACGCCGGGCGTTGTGCGAGACGAGCAGCAGCAACGCAACGATGATCCAGTTGGACAGCAGCGACGAGCCGCCTGCGGACATGAACGGGGTCGTCAGGCCGGTGAGGGGGATCAGGAGCGTGACACCTCCCATCACCACGAAGCACTGGAGCCCGATCGTGAAGGACAGCCCGGCGGCGAGCAGCTTGCCGAAGGAATCACGGCTTCCCAGGCCGGCCCGGATGCCGCGGCTGATGAGGATGACGTAGAGCATGATGATCGCCACGAGCCCGATGAGGCCGAGCTCCTCTCCCAGGGCCGTGATGATCATGTCCGAATTGGCCAGTGGGACCAGATCGGGCCGGCCGTTGCCGATGCCGGTCCCGAAAAGCCCGCCGCTGGAAAGGCCGAAGAGCCCCTGGACGATTTGCCGGCTGCCGCCATAGGCCTGGTCGTAGACATCGGGATCGAAGGCGTTCAGCCACGAATTCAGGCGGAGCGCCACGTGGGACATCGTCTGGGCGGCGAAGACCCCGGCGACGGCCACCATCACCAGGCCGATGATGATCCAGCTGATGCGCCCGGTGGCGACGTAGATCATGACCATGAACAGGCCGAAGAACAGGATGGAGGAGCCCAGGTCGCTTTGCAGGACCAGGATGCCGATGCTCACGAGCCAGGCGATGACCATCGGGCCCAGGTCCTTCAGGCGCGGCAACTGCAGGGGGCCGAGCTTGCGTCCGGCCAGCAGGATCAGGTCGCGGTGGGTGGAGAGGTAGCCGGCGAAGAAGAGCGCCAGGGTGATCTTGGCCAGTTCTCCGGGTTGGAAGGAGAAGGGGCCGATGTAGATCCAGATCCGGGCGCCGTTGATCACCCGGCCCA
This sequence comes from Arthrobacter sp., assembly GCA_035571895.1. Taxonomy (GTDB): domain Bacteria; phylum Actinomycetota; class Actinomycetes; order Actinomycetales; family Micrococcaceae; genus Arthrobacter_H. The sequence continues at coordinate 8,704 of DATNBS010000016.1, forward strand.
GGCCGGGAACCAGGGGCAGGACCAGCAGCAGCGCACTGATGGCCAGGAAGATGTAGGGGGCACGGCGCAGGATCCGGTGGTCGCGGACGATCCACAGGGTGAGGATGGCCGCCACCATCGCCAGCCCGGTCCACATCAATTGGCGCGTGGCCGCGTCGTCGTTGTTGACCAGATCCAGCCGGTGGATCATCGCGATGCCGATGCCGTTGAGGGCCACGACCGCGGGAAGGATGATCGGATCGGCATACCGGGTCCAGAGGCGCAGCACGATGTGCATCACCAG
>DATNBS010000017.1:0-3659 GCA_035571895.1 Arthrobacter sp.
CCGCTGGCTCGCGAAGCTGCTCAACCGCTGGATCGGGCGGCGCGCCGCGAGGGCGGTCGGCTGGGTCCTGGTGGTCGGCCTCACCTACGTGGTGGTCAGCGGCCTGCTGCTCCAGGGCTTCATCAACCTCATGAACAACGCGTATTCGGTGCGCGACACGACTACCGCGGAAGGGGTGCACCAGCCCACGACCAGTCTGCGCTCGGGCGGGCCGGATTCGCTCGTCCGATGGGATTCGCTCGGGTACCAGGGCCGCAACTTCATCGGCAAGGGCCCGTCGGTCGCTGACATCGAGAAGTTCACCCACCACCCGGCCATGGAGCCGATCCGGATCTACACCGGGCTGGCATCGGCCGGCGGGGCGCAGGCGCAGGCCGCGCTGGCGGTCAACGACCTCCGGCGCGCGGGCGGTTTCCAGCGCAAGAACCTGGTCGTGGTGACGACGACCGGCAGCGGCTGGGTGGACCCGGCACTGGTGGACACGGTCGAGTACCTCAGCGGGGGCGACTGCGCGACCGTGGCGATCCAGTATTCCTACCTGCCGTCATGGATTTCCTACCTGGTCGACCAGTCGAAAGCCCTCGCGGCGGGCCGCGCGCTCTTCGACGCCGTCTACGGTGCGTGGGCGAAGCTGCCCCCCGGCGACCGTCCCCATCTGTACGTCGCCGGGGAAAGCCTGGGGTCGTTCGGCGGCGAGGCCGCCTTTACCGGCGAGAACGATATTGCCAACCGCACCTCTGGCGCGCTGTTCGCGGGCCCACCCAACTTCAACACGCTGTTCCGGGAATTCAGCGACCACCGTGACGCGGGCAGCCCGGAGGTCCAGCCCATCTACCAGGACGGGCGGATCGTGCGGTTCGCGAACGACACGACAGCGGGAATCCCGCCGCAGGGCCAGCCCTGGGAGGGCAGCCGGGTCCTGTACATGATGCATCCGTCCGACCCCATCGTCTGGTGGAGCCCGCACCTGATCTTCAACCAGCCGGACTGGATCGGCGAGCCGCCCGGCAAGGACGTGCTCAAGGGCATGTTCTGGATGCCGTTCATTACCTTCTGGCAGGTGACCGCCGACCTTCCGTTCTCCACCGGCGTCCCGGACGGCCACGGCCACCGGTACTCGGCCGAGTACGTCGACGGGTGGAATGCCGTCATGCGGCCCGCCGGCATGACGGCCCAGGACCTGGCCAGCCTCAGGAAGATCATCTCGGGGGTGAGGTAGCCGGTGGGGTAATGGCCCGCCGGGCAGGGCAGGCACGCCGCGTTAGTGGACCGCGAACCACGCGACGGTGAGCGCCAGGCCGTTGGTTGCGACGTGCGCCATGACCGGGGCGATCAGGCTCCTGGACCGCAGCCTGAGCCAGCAGAAGACCAGGCCGGCGACGAACGTCACCGCAACCGAGCCGAGCACCAGCAGCACCTGCCCGCCGGTGTGGGCGGCGGCGCCGGCGAATTCGCGGTTGTCCGACATGGTGTGCAGGGTCGGCGCGATGTGCCAGAGGCCGAACAGCGCCGAGGTGATCAGGCTCGCGCGCCACGGGCCCCACAGCCTGAGCGCCGACCCCAGCAGGACGCCGCGGAAGGCGAACTCCTCCGGGATCGCCGTCAGCAGCACGATCGGCACCCCGATCTCGTACAGCAGCCGCCCGCCACCGATCTGCGCGCGCGAGTCGTGAAGGAACCCGTTGGTCGCCGGGATCACGGCCGCCACCACCAGCACCAGCAAGACGACCCCGAAGGCAGCCGCGCCGTACAGCAGGCCCGGGCGCATATCGGCCCGGGCCAGGCCGAGGTCGGCGCGTGTCGCGCCCGCGCTCCAGGCGATCAGGACCAGCGCCGCGGTGAGAAGGCTGACAGATATCACCGCCGGGCCCAGGAGCCCGAACGAGCGCGCCACGGCGAACACGGCCAGCACGGCCACGGCCTGCACGAAGCAGCGGCCGGCCTTCATGGGTTCACTGAAGGGGATCGTTCGGCACCCGGAGCGCATTGAGAGACGATTCCAGGGCAGCCAGGCGGGCGTGGAGGGTCCCGCTCTGCTGTGCGCTCGCGGCACCTGGGGCAACCTGGGCGTCCAGCGCGTAACGGACGGCCTGCAGCGCGGCGAGCGCATCCTCCACCTGGGCGCGCTGCCCCTCCGTGCGCGCTTCCTCGCGCAGGATGTACAACGCCTCGGTGAGGTCATGCGCGCGGTTCTGGATGTGATGCCAGGCCGCGCCATCCGGGTCGAGGAACGCGCCCTGGCGTTCCCCCTCGCGCACGGCGCTATCGAAGGCCCCGCCCTGCTCGTAGGTGTGGGCGGTCCTCGACCGCCAGAGCACCGCCTGATCGGAGCCGCCGGGCGAACGGGTGGCGAGCACGATGATGATCACGAGGACCGCGGCACCGAGGATGATCCACAACCAGATGAGGTTGAAGCTGAAACCGCTGGACGACGCCGGGGAGCTGCTCGCCGATGTGGTCGGCGCGGCGGTGGTCGGCGCCGCCGGTGTACTGGCCGTGCTCGGCGTTGGCGACGGCGGTGGGGGTGACGACGGGGCGGTCGCCGTGACCGGCGCGCTCGGCGAGGGGCTGGTCGTCGCGCCGCTGGCGCTCTGCACACACGCGGCGGCCAGGCATCCGGTGACCAGGATGACGGCCGCGAGCAGCGCGCTCCTCACGAGGCGCCGCATGCCGGTCCTTCCACGTGTTCGATCCTGGCGGAATCCGCGGACCAGCGCTACACCCCCCGGGCCCGACACGCGTCCGGTGGGCCGCCACCCCGCCGCGCGGGTCAGGTGGCCGCTGGTGGCCCGGTTGCGATGCGTGCCCATCCGGCTACTGGCCGGCCGCCTGGTCCCCGCCGTGCAGGGCTTCCTGGAGCTCCTTCTCGTTGCCTTGGACGGGGAGGTCTTCAGGACCGTGCCGCCGTACTTGCTCATCGCCTCCGGGGAGTCCTGTCAGCCAAGGGTGGCGACCAGGATGGCCTTGATGGTGTGGAGCCGGTTCTCGGCCTGGTCGAACACGATGCTGGCGCCCGACTCGAAGACCTCGCCGGTCACCTCGAGCCCGCCGGTCATGCCGGTGTGTTCCATGATCTCGCGCCCGACGGTCGTATTGGGGTCGTGGAACGCGGGCAGGCAGTGCATGAACTTGACCTTCGGGTTGCCGGTCTTGTCCAGCAGGGCGGAGTTGACCTGATAGGGCGTCAGGACCTTGACGCGTTCGGTCCAGACGTCCTTGGGCTCGCCCATCGACACCCACACGTCGGTGTGGATGAAGTCGACGCCCGAGACCGCTTCCGCGGGATTCTCGGTGACGGTGATCTGCGCGCCGGTCCGGTCGGCGATGCCCGTGGCGACGTCGACGACGTCCTTGGGCGGGTGCAGCTCGGCCGGGCCGGCCAGGCGGACGTCGCTGCCCATGAGCGCTCCCATCACCAGCAGCGACCGCCCCATGTTGAACCGGCAGTCGCCGACGAACGCGTAGGAGAGCATGTCGTAGGGCTTGTGGCTCGACTCGTGCATGGTCAAAAAGTCGGCCAGCATCTGGGTCGGGTGCCACTCGTTCGTCAGCCCGTTGTACACCGGTACCCCGGCGTGCTCGGCCAGGGTCTCGACGTCGGCCTGGGCGTTGCCCCGGTACTCGATGCCGTCATACATCCGGCCCAGCACCCGCGCGGT
>DATNBS010000018.1:0-2595 GCA_035571895.1 Arthrobacter sp.
GCCGCTGTTCGCCTGGACGAACTTCATGGCGGCCGGGGAAGCCATCGTCATCTACCCCGACCACGAATCGCTGACCCAGCTGTCCAACGTGCAGGGCACCACCACCAGCGCCGACAGCGCGGTGCAGGGCAGCGGGACCGCTGCGGTGCCGCTGGACCAGGCCACGGGCTACGACGGCAGCCCGCTGATCTCCTCCTCCTACCGGGACCCGGCCTCGCTGACCGCGATCGCCGCCACCGTCCGCAACACTGTCGGCACCCGCACCACCACCTCGGTGACCGGATCCCGGCTGGCCGGGCGCCACCCCGCGCAGAAGTACGTCCGGCCCGGCGGCGTGCTGCCCAACGTGGTCTATGCCCCGGACGTCGCCGACGCCCCGACCCGGCCGTATGTGCCCGGCGCCGACCCGATATTCACCGCCGACCTGACCATCACCGGAAAGCCGATCGTCTACACCGCCGGGACCTATGACCCCTCCCCCCCGGCCTCGCTGCAACCCGCCGGGGAGCTGGGCTCGGTCTGGCATTCCATCGAGGATTTCAAGACCAACGTCATCCACGGCGCCGAGAAGGTCGCCAAGATCGCGTGGAAGTTCGCCGACGAGGCGGTGACCACCGTCATCCACACCGCCGAGGCCGAATACGACCTGGCCATTACCGACCTGGAAGACGCGGTCACCGCCGTGGCCGGGTTCTTCAAGAGCGTGGTCGATGACATCAAGAAGGCCATCGAGTGGCTGTCCGCCCTGTTCAACTTCGAGAACATCCTGAAGAACCACGCCTATATCAAGAACGCCATCACCAACCCCACCGACCCTGACAATCCCGGCATCCTCGACCGGCTGGCCACCTGGATCCAGCAGCAGGGAGGCACGGACCTCGCCGCGGCGCTGAGCGGGCTGTCCGGTACCTCCTCCGCCGCGATGGGCAGCACCGCCCAGGGCGCCGCCGGGCAGACCGTGCAGTCCCAGCAGAACGGCAACAACGACTCCAGCACGGTCTACAACACCGGCGGCAACAACAACGCCAACCAGTGCACCTGGATGCACCAGAAGGTCGACGAGAACACCGTCGGCAACCCGGGCGGCGCAGGTTCCGTGGGCGCGTTCGGCACGCCCTTCGATTCCACGACGATCACTCAGGCCCTCGAGGATTTCCTCGCCGCGGTCACCCCGATCCTCGACAATGACTTCAAGGACCTGCCCGGGCAGATCGAGCAGGCGGTCAAGTCGGTCGCGGACTCCTTCTCCGATCCCAAGACCCTGCTCAGTACCGCCCTGTCGGACCTGATGACGGCGTTCCAGGACCTGGCCGACGACTTCGTGAAATTCGCCCAGGACATAGCGCCGTACATCCTGAACCTGATCGCCGCCCTGCTCGAGCAGGTCGTCAGCTGGCTCACCGAGCCGGTCAGCATCCCGTTCGTCTCGGACCTCTACCATGCCCTGACCGGCGACCCGCTCAGCGTGCTTGACCTCACCTGCCTGCTCGCCGCCGTCCCCGGCACCATCCTGCTCGACGTCATCACCGGCTCCCCGACCGTCCCCGCCACGGTCAGCGCCGCTTCGGCGGGTTCCGCGGAGGAGGCAGGGAAAATCCTGCTCGGCATCACGTCCTTCGCCATTGGCGAGGTGGGCATCGTCATCGACACTCTCCTCCTGGGCGTCGAGTCGAGAAGCGGCAGGACCCCCTGGCCCTGGGGCTTCCTGAACCGTCTCGACTTCGCGGTCGACTTCACCGGCTACGCACTGCAGATGGTGACCGCCTTCGGCTGGTCGGAGTGGGAGGGGCAGGACTGGGCGTTCTGGATCTATCAGTCCATTCCCCAGGCCTTCAACTTCGCGTACCAGTTCCGGGACGACGGAACCAACGAGCTGCAGGCCGCTCGCGACGTCCTGGGCGGGGTCGTCTTCCTGATCGTCTCGTCGGTGTACGCCCACGACTGGCCGGCGACCTACAAGGATGCCCCCAAGGCCCCCGGACTCGTGCTCAGCGCCAACGTCTTCGGCAACGCGTCAGGGATCTGCGAGCTCATCCTTCTCCTGTTCGGCCCCGACCAGATGCCGGTGCAAGCAGTGGTGAAGATCGTGCTCGGCACCGTCGGCAACATCCTCGGCTTCACCGCCAACGTCCTGGGGCTAGTCGACTCCTGACCGGTCCGGCAGCACCCCGGCCCGCCCGGCCGGGGTGCTCAGGCCGCTGAAGATTCCAGCCAATAAGGTCGAGGCGAGGCTCCGGATCATCGAGTTGGAGGGCGCCATGCCAGTCGACGACATCCAGGTCAAGCGGATCCCGGCCGTCCGCGTTGCACAACTCACCGCGACCGCCGCGCGCCTTGAGCCCGCGTCGATTAATCCGGTCATCCAGCCGCTATTCCGCGAGCTGGGCGAACGGCTCAGCCAGGCAGGACTGACCCCGGCAGGCCCAGCCACCTCTTACTACGAGGACGCTCCATACGGCGACGGGGTGATCGTCCACGCCGCCCTGCCGGTCAACGCGGACCCCGGCAGCGCCCGCGGCTTCGAGATCACCGACCTGCCCGAGATCACGCAGGCGGCCACGATCATGCACCACGGGCCCATGGACAACGTCATGG
>DATNBS010000019.1:0-7198 GCA_035571895.1 Arthrobacter sp.
GTTCCAGATCGTCGAGGACTACGACGACGGCTACTATGCAGAATTCCGCAGCCAGGAGAGCCGTGCCCGGCAGGAGCTGGCAGGGGGCAAGCGGCACCTGTTCGAGGCGCGGATGAAGGAAGAGCGCCGCACCCACGGCGAGCGCCACCACGAAGCGCGCCCGTAGTCCCACCACGGCCGCGGCTGGAGGGCGGTTCACCGCTTCGCCGAGCGCCGGACAAAATGCGGCCCCGGACACGAGTCGTCCGGAGCCGCACTTTCAGCCCCCTGCCTGGCGAACCTGCAGATCAGAGCGCCGTCGTCGTGCTCTTCTCCCGCGGCGGCGAGGCCTGGCGCAGGTCGATGCCCTTGGTCTCGCGCAAGGTGAAGACGGTCACGATCCCGATGCACAACAGCACGATCGTGTAGACCCCGAAAAGGGTGGGGCCGGCGTCGCCAAACCAGGCATTCATGCCCGCCTGCAGGTAGGCGGCGGTCCCCCCGAAGGCCGCGACGCAGATGGCATAGGGGATCGCGACGCCCATCGTGCGGATCGTGGTCGGGAACAACTCAGCGTAGGTGGTGGGAACGATGGCCGCGGAGGCCGAGATGAACACCAGCATGATGGACATGCCCAACGCCAGCTGCACCGGCGAATCGCGCACGATCAGCGTCGCCGGGAAGAAGAGCACCGCGCTGCCAATACCGCTGGCCAGCAGGACCGGCTTGCGTCCGATGCGGTCCGAGAGGCGGCCCCACAGGGGCAGGGCGACGAGGAACACGACGTTCGCGACGACGCCGGCCCACAGGGCGCCGGAGGCGTCGATGCCCAGCTCGTGGATGGCGTAGGCAGGGGTCGAGACGCCCCAGACATAGTAGACGACGGTCAGCCCCACGGTGAGACCAATGACCTTGGCGGCCTGGCGCCAGTTGGTGGCCAGCTGGCGGAAGACGTTCTCGCCGGCCGGTTCCGCCGATGCCTCGGCGGGCCGTCCGGCCTCGACATTGGCTTCCTCGAAGGCCTCGGTCTCCTCGAGCTTGGTGCGCATGTAGAGCGCGAACAGGCCGATCACCGCGCCGAGGAGGAACGGGATGCGCCAGCCGATGGCCGACATCTGCTGCTCGCTCAGCACCGTGGAGAGGATTGCCCCGATGAACGTCCCGGCCATGATGCCCAGGGTGCCGGAAAAGTAGATCAAGGACGACCAGAGGCCACGGCGCTCGCGCGGGGCCATTTCCGACAGGTAGGTCTGGGCACTGGGCAGTTCCCCTCCGTGCGCCAGGCCTTGGATGATCCGCGCGACCAGCAGGATGACGGAGGACCAGGCGCCGACGGCGTCGTAGGTGGGGCACAGGGCGATCACCAGCGAGCCGAGGGAGGCGAGCAGCACGCACCAGACCAGCGAGGCCTTCCGGCCGATCTTGTCGCCCAACCAACCGAAGACGAATCCGCCAAGCGGGCGGGCGGCGAAGCCAACGGCGAAGACGGCCAGGGTGGCGAGGAACGCGGAGGTCGGGTCGGTGTGGCTAAACAGTTGGGAGGCGATGAACGAGGCGAACGTCGCGTAGATGGCCCAGTCGAACCATTCGGCGGCGTTGCCGGCACCGGTGGCGACGAGCGTGCGCATCACGGTGGAGCGCTTTGCGGCGGCGGTGGGGATGGCGCTCATGAGGTTTCCTTTGCGAGTCGTTCGATGGCCAGCCGGGCATACAGCGCGGTGCCGTCGGCGAGGATCTGGTCGCCGAAGACGGCTTCGGCGGAGTGGTTGAACGGGGCCGTGGCGGGATCTGCGCCCTCGGGGACGGCCGAGAGGAAGTGGAATGAACCGGGTACCTCTTCCAACACGCGGGAGAAGTCCTCGGATCCGGCCAGCGGCGAGGCCATGTCCAGGTAGCGTGCAGTGCCAAAGAGTTCCTCGGCCTGCTGGCGGAAGAAGGCGGTTTCGACGTCGTCGTTCACCGTCACCGGGTACTCGTCGAGGTAGGTGACGTCGGCTTCCAGGCCGTGGGCGGCGGCGATACCGTGCAGCAGCCGGGGAACGGCGGTGCGCAGCTTGTCGGCGCTGGCGGCCGAATAGGAGCGGATAGTGGCCTCGAACCGGGCGTCATCGGGGATGACGTTGCGCTTCGTCCCGGCCTGCAGCAGGCCGACAGTGACCACGACGGGGTCGAAGATGTCGAACCGGCGGGTCACCATGGCCTGCAACGCGGTGATCATCTCGGCTGCGGCCGGCACGGGGTCGTGGGCAAGGTACGGCGCGGATCCATGTCCGCCAGCACCCTTTACGGTCACCATCAGGCCATCGGAGGCGCTCATGACCGGACCGGGACGGCCCATCACCATCCCCCCGGGAGCCATGGCGCTGGCGACGTGCAATCCATACGCAGCGCTCACGCGCGGCCCGGCCGCGTCCAAGACACCTTCGCGGATCATGACCGATGCCCCGTCATACCCCTCCTCGCCCGGCTGGAACATCAGCACGACGTCGCCGGCGAGCTGTTCGCGCCGCTCGGCCAAAACGGTGGCGGCACCGGCGAGCATGGCGGTGTGCAGATCGTGGCCGCAGGCGTGCATGGCACCGTCGATACGGGAGGAATAGCCCAGGCCGGTCCGCTCCTGGACCGGCAGCGCATCCATATCCCCGCGCAAGAGCACCGCCGGGGCACTTGCGGTTCCGTCGGTGTGGCCACCCCGCAACACCGCCGTGATCGAGGTGGCGTCGGTTCCGAGTGTGACCTCGTAGCCGAGGGGTTGCAGCCATTCCAGCACCTTTTCCTGGGTACGGGGCAGGTCGAGCCCGATCTCGGGTTCCTGGTGCAGGCGGTGGCGCAGGTCCGCGATGTCCCGCTGGAGGGCGCGTGCGTCCTCCAGCAGGGCTGCGGCGTTGTCGGCTGACGTGTTCATCAAGTGCCTTTCGTTCTCGGTACGCATTCGATGATGGTGTGGCGCAAGGCACAGGGAGGCTATAATCACGAAACATGCAAAATATGGTCAGCCAACCACGAATGATTGCAGGATTTTGATGGAACTACCCATTGAGGACCTTGAACTCGTCCACGCGCTGCAGATTTCCCCCCGGGCCCCCTGGAGCGATCTCGGCATGGCGTTGGAGCGGCATCCGACGACGCTGGCCGGGCGATGGACGCGGATGCACGACGGAGGCCTCGTGTGGGTGACCGGGCATCTGGCGGGGGACCCTCGGCAATCGTGCACCGCCTTGGTCCGCATCTCGGTCATCGAGCGGCTGCGGGAGGACACGGTGCGTGGCCTCCAGGCCATCCCCGAGGTCGCCACCTTGGAGGAGGTCGCCGACGACGGAGCCCTGCGACTGGTCGTGTTGACCGCAGATTGGCGGCACCTGGCCACCGAGACGCTGCCCAGGATCCGCGAGGTCGCCGGCGTCGCCGGGATGGATGTCGTGTTGGGCACGCGGTTGTACGCGCTGGGAAACAACTGGCGCCTGGACGTCCTGGGTGCCAAGCAGCAGCGGCGGCTCACCGGGCTGCGCCAGACGGCAAACGCCCACGCCCGGAATCCGCCTCCATTGTTCGGCCGGATGTTGCCGCTACTGGCGCGCAACGGCCGGGCCACCGCCGCAGAACTGGCCGCGGAGCTGGGTGTGCATCCGTCCACTGCCGGGCGACAGCTGCGTGCCGCCGTCGCTTCCGGGCTCTTGACTTTTCGCTGCGAGCTGGCGCAGGACTTCTCCGGCTACCCGGTCGCGTGCCATTGGTTCGTCCGCGTTCCACCCGCGGACATGGCCGCGACCGTGGCGTTCCTGCGCCGACACCGGACACTTCGCCTGTGCGCCGCCATTAGCGGCAGCGCCAACCTGACCTTCCATCTGTGGCTGCGCACGCCCGCCGATATCGTCGAGCTCGAGGAGCATCTGCAGGCAGCGGTTCCGACGGTCACCATCATCCAGTCCAGCGTCTGCGTCCGCACGCATAAAAGGTTGGGGTGGCTGCTCAACCCGGACTCGACCTGTACCGGCGAAGTCGTCCCCCAGCTACTCTAGGCCGCGTTCAGCCGCCGGTAGACCAGCCATGGAACCATTCGATGTGCTCGCGCAGCAGGTCCGCAGCCGCCTCGCCCTGCCCGGCCGCGATGGCGTCGAGGATGCCGTGGTGCTGGTGGCGCAGGACCTCCGCCACCGGCTCCCACGCCTCGTCGCTGCGCACCGCGTCCCGCACATAGCCGCTGATGGCCAGGCGCAGCGACTCCATCATCGCCTCGATCACCGCGTTGCCGGCCAGCCCGGAGAGCAGGACGTGGAAGCGCGCGTCGAGTTCGTGGAACGCGCTGCGTTCCAGCTGGGGGTCGTCCATGGCCGCGAGCAGCCCATGGGCATCGGCGAGCACGGCTGCGCTGCGTCCGGGATCGGCGTCCAGGTCCGCGCTGCGGGCCGCCCAGGTCTCGAGCAGGATGCGGGTCTCGACGATCTCCCGCACGCTCAGCCGGGCCGACGCCACGTGCATCCGCAGCGCGGTGGCGATTCCGGTGGCCGGTTCGGAAATCACGACGGCCCCGGCCCCCGGCCCCGAGCCCGTGGCGGTCCGCACCACGCCCATGACGTCGAGGATGCGGATAGCGTCGCGGACCGAGGCACGCGAGATCCCGTGGGCCTCAGCCAGGGCGCGTTCCCCGGGCAGCTGGTCGCCGACCTTCAGCTGCCCGGAACGCAGTTCATCCTCGATGTCCTCCAGGACCAGCTGGTAGGCCTTGGGCCGCGTGCCCGCGGGGTCGGCCGGCCCCGGGATCGGGCGGGCGGCGGCCCCGCGGGTGCGGCGGTCATCGGAAGGAGGGTTCACACCGGCATTCTCCCATGTGGTGGCCATGGGCAACGTCCTCCCGTCAGGGGGTCGGGAGCATCCAGCTCAGGATCGGCGTGGACTGCAGGTACACCAGCGTGCACAGGATCAGCAGCATGGCGATGGACCAGCCCGCGACCTTGCGCAGGATGACCGATTCCTGGCCCTGCAGGCCGACCGCCGTGGCCGCGATCGCCAGGTTCTGCGGGCTGATGAGCTTGCCGACCACGCCGCCGGCGGTGTTGCCGGCGACCAGCAGGTACGGGTCGATCCCGGCCTTGATGCCCGCGGTCTGCTGCAGCTTGGCGAACAGGGCGTTGGCGGAGGTGTCGGAGCCGGTCACGGCGGTGCCGATCCAGCCGAGCACCGGCGAGAGGAAGGCGAAGGCGGCGCCCGCGCCAGCCAGCCAGGTGCCGATGCTGATGGTCTGCCCGGACAGGTTCATCACGTAGGCCAGGGCCAGCACGCAGATGATCGTCAGCCCGGCCCAGCGCATGTTCCAGATGGTGCGGCCAATCTCGGCGACGGCCTGGCCGACGGTGATCCTGAACCGCCCGTTGTCGTCCTTGAGGGAGTAGACGACGGCAACGATCAGCCCGGTGATCAGCAGCAGCGTGCCGGGGCTGGAGAGCCACTGGAAGTTGTACGTGGTGCCGGAGAGCGCCTCGCCGCCGGAGCTGACGACGCGATCGTGCAGCAGGGGCCAGGGGACCTTGACGTCCGTGGCCTCGAGCAGCTTCGGGATGCTGACCCCGGCCGTCCACAGCTTGGCGACGCCGAAGATCACGATGACCAGCAGGTAGGGGAACAGGGCCATGAAGACGCGCGAACCGCCGAGCTTCTCCTGATCGTCCTCGATGCGCGTGTCGCCGGAGCCGCCCACCAGGACGCGTTCGCGGGCGGCTGCGGCACCGACCGGGGACCAGAAGCGCAGGAAGACCACGGCCACGGCCAGGCCGGCCAGCGAGGCGACGATGTCGGTGAGCTCGTAGGCGAAGAAGGTGGCCGTGAGGAACTGGGCGATCGCGAAGGTCACGCCGACCACGACGGTGGCGGGCCAGCATTCCTTCACGCCCCGCCAGCCGTCGAGGATGAACAGCAGCAGCGTGGGCACGAACAGGGCCAGCAGCGGGGCCTGGTGCCCGACGATCGCGCCGATGTGCGCGGGGTCCAGTCCCGTCAGCGCGCCGGCGGTGGTGATCGGGATCGCCACGGCTCCGAAGGCAACCGGGGCAGTGTTGGCGACCAGGACGGCCGCGGCGGCGCGCAGTGGGGCCATGCCCAGGGCGATGAGCATGGTGGCGGTGATGGCCACCGGGGCGCCGAAGCCGGCCAGGGCCTCGAGCAGGCCGCCGAAGCAGAAGGCGATCAGGACCGACTGGATGCGCACGTCTCCACCGCCGATCGCGTCGAAGACCCGGCGCAGGTCGTCGAACCTGCCGCTGACCACGGTGACCTGGTAGAGCCAGATGGCCATGATGACGATCCACACCACGGGGAAGGCGCCGAACACCCCGCCCATCACGCCGGACATCAGGGCCAGGCCCACCGGCATCTTGAAGGCGAAGATCGCCACGGCCAGCGCCACGAGCAGCGACCAGGCCCCGGCGACGTGCGCCTTCGTCTTGACGAGCGCCAGCAGCGCGAAGAACGTCACCAGCGGCAGCAGGGCCACCAGTGCCGACCAGGCAACGCTTCCGGCGACCGGATCGGTCGGGGGTGTGAATGTGTCCATCGTTCGGTCCTTACACGCAGGAGGAGGTCTTCCGTGGTCTGACCACTATGGTCTGACCACGGAAGCATAACCTGTACAGTGGTCTTTTGTGAACCCCATCACGCCTGTTGGTTCGACTGCACGGGTCGGATCAGGCCCGGCTTGTCGCTTATGCCCGGCCACTAGACGGGCCACGCACATCGACCTATAGTGGTCAGACCACACCGGCTACGGTGTCGCCCCGGCGGCGCCACGGAAGGCACCACCATGAAAATCGCCCTCTTCGCCACCTGCATCGTCGACGGCATGTACCCCAGCACGGCGCGTGCGACCGCCGCGATCCTGGAGCGGCTCGGCCACGAGGTCGTCTTCCCTCCCGGCCAGGCCTGCTGCGGCCAGATGCACATCAATTCCGGCTACTTCAAGGAAGCGCTGCCGGTCGTCGCCAACCACGTCAAGGCGTTCGACACCGGCGACTACGACGTCGCCGTCGCCCCCTCGGCCTCCTGCGTCGCCTCGGTCAAGCACCAGCAGCCGATGATCGCCGACCGCGCCGGCGACGGCGGCCTCAAACGCCGCGCCGAGGAGGTCGGGGCGCGGACCTACGAGCTCTCGCAGCTGCTCGTCGACGTCCTGGGCGTCACCGATGCCGCCGTCCAGCTGGGCAGCTGGTTCCCCGCCTCGGTCACCTAC
>DATNBS010000020.1:0-6317 GCA_035571895.1 Arthrobacter sp.
CGTGGCCACCTCCGCACTGGAAATGCAGCAGAACGCCAGCCGCGACTCGTGGAGCTTCGGGCACACCGAACGCCGCCTCGAGGAGATCATGGTCGGCATCCACACCACCTGCGCCACCACCGCCGACGCCTACGGCAAGCCGGGCAACTACGTGGCCGGTGCCAACATCGCCGCGTTCACCAAGGTCGCCGACGCGATGCTGGCCCTGGGCGTCATCTAGCCGGCGGCCGCACCCGGCACACCCGCCGGCGATGCCCCGGAGGCCCCGCCTCCGGGGCATCGCCGCCTCCGGGGTGCTTACATGGAGGCATGGAGAACACCGAACCGCTGCCCGCCCACCGCGTCGACCCCCGCGCGGCCAGCCAGGACGACAGCGATGCCTACCGCCTGCTGGCCGGGGACATTGCTTCCGGGGCCGCGGTCGTGGCCACCCGCCAGCACGGGCGGGACGTGGCCGCCACCGTGACCGGGTTCCTCGACGTGTCCTACGACCCGCCCACGATGCTCGTCAGCCTCTACGCCGAGGGACGCATCGGCGAAGCCGTGGCCGACGCGGGGACGTGGACCCTCTCGCTGCTCGCGGGGGCACACGAGGGCATCGCGAATTGGCTGGCCAGCCCGGGCAACCCGGTCCACGGGCTGCTCAGCCAGGTTCCGTTCCGCCGCGCCCCGGCCAGCGGTGCAGCCGTCGTCGAGGGCGCCATCGCCTGGTTTGACCTGAGGACGACGGCGGTGCACCAGGTGGCCACGCACCTGCTCGTGGCCGGTGAGGTGGTGGCAATGGGCGGCACCGACGATGCGCAGGCGGCCAATGACCCGCTGCTGCATTTTTCGCGCGCGTACCGCCACCTGCGGTAGCGGTCGGCGCCCGCCCCGCCGTCGTCGTGCGTCATATTGGCCACGGGCTGCGCGCACGGGTGGCAGCAGCGGTAGGGTGGTGGCATGACAACCCGTTGGTATGCGTATTTTGTGTCGGTTCTGGAGGAGCCTGCAGCACACTGATTGCGCATATCCACCTTCAGAGCCGACAGGGCCGGAACACCAGTTTCCCGGCCCTTTGCCATTGGTACGGCGGCCCTGGACGGTGTGGTCAAAGCCCGGTGACAGACCGGGGCCGCGGTGGAATGGCTCGGCAACCCCACCCGAAAGGCCCCCGATGACCACCCTCCAGCACGAGACCGCAACCGAACCGAACACCGACGAACACATCGCCGGCTACACCCCGCTTCCCACCCCCGCGGCCCTGCGCGCCGACCTGCCGGCCGACGAGGCCACCCGGGCAGCGGTGGCCCGGGCCCGCGACGAGGTCCGGGCGGTGCTCGCCGGCGTGGACGACCGGCTCCTGGTGATCGTCGGGCCCTGCTCGATCCACGACACCGCAGCAGGCCTGGACTACGCCCGCCGGCTCGCCCGCGCGGCGGCCCGGCACCGCGGCGAGCTGCTGGTGGTCATGCGCACCTACTTCGAGAAGCCGCGCACCACCATCGGGTGGAAGGGCCTGGTCAACGACCCCGGGCTCGATGGCAGCCACGACATGGAGGCCGGCCTGCGCGCCGCCCGCCGCTTCCTGCTCGACGTCACCGCGCTGGGGCTTCCCGCCGCCACCGAATTCCTGGAACCGGTTGCCCCGCAGTACCTGGCAGACCTCCTCGCCTGGGGTGCCATCGGGGCACGGACGGCCGAAAGCCAGATCCACCGGCAACTCGTCTCCGGCTTGTCGATGCCCGTGGGCTTCAAGAACGGCACGGACGGCGGCCTGCAGGTCGCCCTCGACGCCTGCACCGCAGCCTCCGTCGGCCAGGCCTTCCTCGGCATGGACCCACACGGACAGGCGAGCATGGTGCGGACCCAGGGGAACCCGGACGTCCACCTCGTCCTGCGAGGGGGAGCGGCCGGGCCGAACTACGGCGACCCCGACCTCGCGGCGGCCTCCGAGGCGGCACGGACGGCCGGGCTGAACCCGCGTCTGGTGGTCGATGCCAGCCACGCCAATTCCGGCAAATCCCACGAACGCCAGTCCCGGGTCCTGGCCGACCTGGCCGACTCGATCGCCGCCGGGCAGGACCGGCTCGCCGGGGTGATGGCCGAAAGCTTCCTGGTGCCGGGTGCGCAGAAGCTCGTTCCGGGAGCGACCCTGGCCTACGGGCAGTCGGTAACCGACGCCTGCATGGGGTGGGAGGCCACGGCGAGCGCCCTCGGCCGGCTGGCCGCGGCGGTGCGCACGCGGATGGACGCCAGATGACCCGCGGGGGAACATGCGGTTTCACAATCACCCCACCAGCCACTAGTGTGGTCTGCTAGATGGTAGTGCGCGCGGGTCGAACCGGGCGATGCCTCGCTGGGGTGTTCCTTCCATCCAGTTCAGGAGAAATTGCCGATGGCCGACGCTAAGAACTTTTCGAACGCGCGCTTCATGACGGTGGCGGAGGTCGCCGAGGTGATGCGCGTGTCGAAAATGACCGTGTACCGACTGGTGCACGCCGGCGACCTCCCGGCCGTCCGTTTTGGACGCTCCTACCGTGTCCCCGAAACGGCCGTGGAGGCCTATCTGAACACCGCGCGTGTGGATGGGGCCTCCGAGACCGCGTGAGCACTTGGTCGGGAGCCCTCCCGTGGGCAGGGTAACCTGTTAAGGAACATTTAACGTCCGCGATGGTTGCTGCCTGCTCCCCGCGTGGCCGTCAGCAGTAATCAATCACCAGTCTGTGAGGAACCAAATGGGCTCAGTTATCAAGAAGCGCCGCAAGCGGATGGCGAAGAAGAAGCACCGCAAACTGCTTCGCAAGACGCGCCACCAGCGCCGCAACAAGAAGTAGCCGCGCGTCGGGAACCATCCCGGCCCCGGCCCGCGATGGCGGGGTTCCCCACGGGGAGCCCCGCCATCGCCATGTCCGACGGTCGGATCCCGGCGGCACCAGTGTCCCCGCCGCCGCTCCGGGCCGGGCGGGGGCGGCCGGAACCGGACCGGTCACCGGTGGAAGCGGCGGCGCATCATCTGCAAGCCCCGCCAGAGACCGTAAACGGCTCCCGAATAGGTGGCTGCCCGGATGCCGATGGTTGCCGCCCGGCGGCCACGGCGGAAGTCGTAGACCGGCCAGTGGTGGGCCAGCGCGTGGGCACGCAGGCGGACATCGGGATTGATGGCAACCGGATGCCCGACTACGGACAGCAGTGGCACGTCGTTGTACGAATCGCTGTAGGCCCAACTGGCCGACAGGTCCACGCCCTCCCGGGCCGCGAGTTCCGTCACGGCGGCGGCCTTGGCCGGACCATGCAGGATCTCGCCGACCAGCTGCCCGGTGTAGACGCCCTCGTGCTGCTCCACCACCGTGCCCAGGGCGCCGGATAGCCCCAGGCGGGACGCGATCACGTCGGCGACTTCCAGCGGCGTCGCGGTCACCAGCCACACGGGACGAGCGGCGTCGAGGTGTGCCTGCGCCAGGGCGCGGGTGCCGGGCCAGATGCGGCTGGCGATGAACTCGTCGTAGATCTCGTCGCCTAGGGCCGCCATGTCATCGACCAGGATCCCGGCAGCCAGGGCCAGCGCCTGGTCCCTGACCCGGTGGACGCTGGCCAGGTCCTCGCCCCGGACCAGGAACCGGGCCTGGTGGGCCGCGATCCACAGGGCATGGCGGAGGCTGAACGCCCCGCGGCCGTACATCTTGCGGGCGACCGCGAAAAGACTCGCCCCCCGCATCATCGTGTTGTCCACGTCGAAGAAGGCCGCGGCGTGGCCGGCCGGGGGCGGCTCCCCGGGCGCGGGGACGGCTCCGGGCTGTTGTGGCATCGGCCCAGTCTATCCGCGGCGTCCGCGCCGGACGCCGCAGCGGCACCAACCGGGGCGCAGGTGGCACCAGCGGACACCGGGGGACCGGTAGGTTGGGACCATGCATTCTTCGCAACAGGAACCGCGAGTCCGCCTACTGGCCAGAAGCGGATGTCACCTCTGCGCGGCCGCCCGCGAGACGGTGCAGACGGTGGCCGCCCGGCACGATGTCGCCTGGGACGAGGTGCTCATCGACGACGACCCCGATCTGGTCCAGCGCTATGGCGAAGAGGTCCCGGTGCTGCTCGTCGACGGGATCCAGCGGGACTTCTGGGTCATCGATGCCGACCGGCTCGAGAAGCTGATCGGATCATGACGGTCCCGGACAAGCTCCTGCCCGAGGCGACCCTGGGCCGGATGACCTTGTACCTCCGGGCCCTGGAGGCCCTGCGCACCGTCGGGGAACCCACGGTCTCATCGGAGGTCCTGGCCGCCGCAGCCGGCGTGAACTCGGCCATCCTGCGCAAGGACCTGTCGCTACTGGGGACGTTCGGCACACGGGGGGTCGGATATCGGGTGGAGGTCCTCGCCGAGAGCATCTCGGCGACCCTGGGGCTCGAACGCCGCTGGTGCGTCGCCATTCTCGGGGCGGGCAACCTGGGCAGGGCCCTGACGGGGTATGCGGGTTTCCAGGAGGGCGGCTTCCGCGTCGGCGCGGTCTTCGACGTCGCCGAATCGGTGGTCGGCCGACGCCTGGGCAACCTCACGGTCCGCCCCGTCGCCGAACTCGCCGCGGCCACCCGGGAACTGGGCCTGAACATGGCGATCCTGGCGGTTCCCGGGCATGCAGCCCAGGAGCTTTGCGACCTCGTGGTCGCCGCCGGGATCACCAATATCCTCAGTTTTGCCCCGGTCCTCCTCCAGGTTCCGGAAGGCGTCCAGGTCCGCAAGGTCGACATGGCCCGCGAACTGCAGATCCTGGCCTACCACGCCGCCTTCGGGGCCGGGCCCGTCGACTGAACGCCCGGGCCGGGCCCCTGTCATTACTGCCGGAAGCCGCCGTGCTTGTGCAGGGCCACCGCGCCGATGTACTGCGAGGAGGGTCGCAGCCACGCGCAGACGATGCCCGCCACGCCCAGGGCGATGGCGAGGAAGGCGAGCGGATCGAACGAGGAGAGCAGCCCGAAGAGGGACAGCACGGCCAGGACCGTGCCGGTGATGCGGGCCCCGTTGCTGCCCTTGCGGAGGAAGGTGGCGATGAGGGCGTAGATGCCCGCGCCGATCACCATGATCACCATGACGGCCACCTTCATCGGCCCCACCATGGACTCCACGTCCAGGCCGGCATCCCGCAATTCCTGGTCCATGGCCGGATCCTGCGACGTCATGGCCTGGTTGAAGGCGTCCACCACGACCGAATTCGGTACCAGAAGCAGGATCACGCCCTGGACCAGCGTGATGAAACCGGCGGCCATGATCAACCAGAACGCGGCGTTCACCTGGACCGGTGGCGCGGGGCGGGCCCCGGGCACGCCATGGAAGGCCGGCTGGCGTCCGGTGGGTTGCTGGGGGTAACCGTAGTAGGGCGGGTTCGTGTAGCCCTGCCCCGGGGGCGGAAGGTTCGGCTGCCCGGGCTGCCCATAGCCCGGTGGCAGGCCGTCGGAGGAATGGCCGTACTGGCCGTAGGCGGGGCGGTCTGGCGTGTCCTGGCCGTACTGCGGGTCCGGGACGGGCGAGCCCTCCGGGAGGCGTTGGCCGAACTTCGGCGGCTCGGGGACCGGCGGCGTGCCCTCGGAGGGCGCGGGATGCGAGTCGTCGTGCGGATCCTGCGGAATGGGCGTGCTCATGGTCTGTCCTCCGATGGTGTTGCGGGCTGCGTACCTGTTTCCCAGCGTAGTGCGCCCACCCCCGCCCGGGGCATCATCAGGAAGGCTGAATTCGCTCCGCCCGCGCCCCCGGCGTGGGGCGTCTCACCCCGGCTTTTTAGGCGTGGCCGGAAACGTTTGAGAGAATGGCTCCATGCCTGCCGCCACCGTCCACCTGCTCCGTCATGGGGAGGTCCACAACCCGGACAAGGTGTTGTATGGACGGCTGCCCGAGTTCCACCTGTCAGAACTCGGCCGCGCCATGGCAGAGCGCGCCGCCGAGTACTTCGCGGCCCAACGGGACGCAGGAGCGAACATCGTGCACCTCGCGGCGTCGCCCCTGACCCGCGCCCAGGAGACCGCCGGCCCAACGGCGACGGCCCTGTCGCTGGACATCGAGACCGACGAGCGCCTCATCGAGGCGGAAAACCACTTCGAGGGCCTGTCGGGCGTCCAGGGTCACCTGCGCAACCCGCGCCACTGGCGGTACCTCACCAACCCGCTGCGTCCATCCTGGGGGGAGCCCTACAGGGCCCAGGTCGGACGCATGATGGACGCGGTGGGCAACCACCGCGACCGGGCCGTTGCACTCGGCGGCCCCGGAGCCCAGGCCGTGCTGGTCAGCCACCAGCTGCCCATTTGGGTCACGCGCCGGGCCGCCGAACACAAGCACCTGTGGCACGACC
>DATNBS010000021.1:0-11386 GCA_035571895.1 Arthrobacter sp.
ACCATGTAGCGGACATGTGTTGTCCCCTTCTCGTGCTCAGGGGTCCCGTTCCGCAGCGGTCCCCGCGGGGAATGCCGGGAGGTGACCCGCGCTTGCCCGTGCTCCGTGTGGAGGCGGACCAGGTCTTCACCCGGGGCACCCCACCGCGAGTGGAGGGTTGCCGGCCAGCAAACCGGGGTTTCACGCTGGCACTCATGACCTGCATCAAGTCTCGTGGATCCCCGGGTTGCCCGCAACCCGGCCGCGGGCAATATGACACCGGCCGCAACAAACGCGCCGGCGATTCCGCCGGAATCGGCCACACCCTCCTCGCCGTCGTCCACTAAGGCTCGCCTAAGTCGAGACGCACCTCA
This sequence comes from Arthrobacter sp., assembly GCA_035571895.1. Taxonomy (GTDB): domain Bacteria; phylum Actinomycetota; class Actinomycetes; order Actinomycetales; family Micrococcaceae; genus Arthrobacter_H. The sequence goes on from DATNBS010000021.1 coordinate 354, forward strand.
CAAAGTGCCATCATGAACGCATGATGAGGTTGGATCACGTTTCATACGCATGCGGACCAGATGGGCTGGCCGCCACGGCTGCCCGAGTAGCCGAGACCCTGGGGATCGATTCGGTCAAGGGCGGCGTGCACCCGCGCTTCGGCACGAGGAACGTCATTTTCCCCCTGCTGAACACCCAGTACCTCGAGGTCGTGGAGGTCCTGGACCACCCGGCCTCCGACAAGGCGCCCTTCGGCCAGGCCGTGCGCGCCCGCTCGGAAATGGGCGGCGGATGGATGGGCTGGTGCGTCTGCGTGGACGACCTGGCTCCGTTCGAGGAGCGGTTGGGCCGCTCGTCCGTGCCGGGCAACCGCAAGTTCCCCGACGGGCAGGAGCTGACCTGGCAGCAGATCGGCATCAAGGGGCTCATTGCCGACCCGCAGGTGCCGTACATGCTGCGCTGGGATGACGGAACGGAGCACCTGCACCCCTCCAAGGCCCTGGAGCCGGCCGGGCGCATTTCCGGGATCACCATCGCCGGCTCGGTCGAACGCGTCCGGGATTGGCTGGGCACCCCGAAGGAATCGCCGCTGGGCGACGTCGCGGTCGAGTGGGAGTCACCGAACGGCACGCCCGGCATCATGTCGGTGACCTTCGAGACCCCGAAGGGGACCATCACCCTCTGATCCGGCCCCCTTCCCGGTCCCCGGTCCCGTCCGTGGTGCGATACCGCTGAAAAGCACCGCTGGAAAACCGTACGACGGCGGCCACCTCGTTGGAGGGGGCCGCCGTCGTTCGCTGTCCCGGCGAAAGCGGGCCCCGGAGGAGGGCCCGCCCACGGTCATCTGCTACCGCGCCGATCCGACAAACGGACCGGAGGACGCGAAGGCGTAGTCCGCGAAGCGGTCGCCGATCAGCCGGTGGGTGGCGGTATCTGGGTGCAGGTTGTCAGGCAGGGGCAGGTCGGCCGCGTCCGGCTCCCCGTACAGCTCGAGGCCGTCGAGGAAATGCAGGTTCGCATCGTCGGCGCGGCGTTCGAGCAGCGAGCGCATCTCGCGGCGGATCACCTGCAGCGTCAGCCGGCCGAGAGCCTCGTCCCCGGCGGTCCCGGTCGCGATGAACTTGACCTGCCCGGTGGCGAAAGTGGCGGGGTCGAAGGCTCCTGGGCCGGGCGTGTCCTCGTGGATGCCGCAGAAGATCGGCGATATGAGCACCAGCGGGGTGGTCGCGTGCCCGTCGCGGAGGGTATCGAGGAATCCGTGGATCGCCGGGACCAGGGTGCGGACCCGCAGGGCGTCCAGGTTCACGATGTTGATGCCGAACGCGAGGCTGATGTAGTCCGCCGGCGCATCGCGGATGACCCGCGCCATGAACGGGTCGATGAACGAGCTGCCGCCGACGCCGAGGTTGACCAGGTCGACGCCGCCGCGGCGGGCGGCGACCGCTGGCCAGATCTGGCTGGGCGAGGCGGCGTTGGATCCCTGGCTGATGGAGCTGCCGTGGTGGATCCACCGCGGCCGCTGCTGCTCCAGCGGCTCGAGCGGGGCGTCCGAGACCAGGCTAACCAGCTCGAGGGATTCGTTGTACGGCAGCCAGAACTCGATGGCCTTCCAGGTCGGGGGCAACCCGTCGACGATGGTGGTGTGGGAGGGCCCGGGTACCTGCCGCAGGGCACCGGTGGCGAGGTCGACTTCCGTCGCGTCTCCGCCGGTGAGCTCGTCCCCCACGACCAGCCCGCCGTCGACGACGACGTCGACGCGTCCGCGCGGCCTCTTGGTTCCGGGATACACGACCGGTGCCGGGTGCGTGACCAGTTCGATGCGTGTGGCCGTGGTGCGGACGGCAACGCGGACGCCGGAGGGCTGTGCCTCCATGGCCATTAGCTGGGGTTCAGGGTACTGGCGGCGCACCCAGGCGGGGAGCCGGTGGGGGCGCAGCCCGCGGGCCGTCTCCTCGAGGTCGGCGATGCCGTGGACCAGGTCGGGGGTCGGGGTGGTCGTGATCATGCTGTTCATCATGCTGTTCCTTCCGGGTGGGCCGTGGTCCACGTCTGCAGGGCCCGGTCGAGCGCGTCGACGGCGCGCTGCCAGGACAGGTCGGTGTGTTCGGCGCGGTGTTCGAAGGACCCGGCCTTCTCTAGTGCGAGGTACCCGTTGATGGTGGCGCCGACGAAACGGGTGGCGTGCACCAGTTCGGGGTCGGGGACCCCGTAGGAACGCAGGACCGCGAAGGTGTACTCGACGATCTTGCGCGCTGCCGGGGAGCCGGCCACCCCAGGTCCGGCGGGACGCTGCATGGCCGCCCACCGGCCGGGATGCCGACCCGCGTAGCCGCGGTGCGCCTGGGCCAGTCCCGCCAACGCGTCGCGTCCGGATCGACCGGCGAGGGCGCCGGCGACCGCGTCGGCGAGTTCGCCGAGCGCCAGTTCGTGGATCCCGTCGAGCAGGGCCGCGAGGTCCTTCACATGCGAGTAGACGCTGGCGGGCTTGACGCCGACCTGGCGGGCGAGGGCGGAGACCGTGACGGCGGCGAGGCCCTCGCGGTCGGCGAGCCCCGCGGCTGCATCGAGCAGCCGGGAGTGGTTCAGGGGATCGCGTTTCATGCCCCTAGGCTACAGGGCATCGGCATTTGCCTACAACCTGTAGGTTCGGCGTCGACGGGTTCCTCCCGGTGGCGAACACGGCGGCCCGGGGCCCACCACCCCAGTCACGCGCTACGTCCCCAGGCCGATGGCCGGGCCGATCAGCGAATAGCCCACGAAACCGGCGGTGTCCAGCAAGGCGTGGGCCACCACCAGCGGCATGACCCTGCCCGTTTTGGTGTAGACCCAGCCGAAGACCACCCCCATGATCGCGTTGCCCAGGAACGGACCGAAGCCCTGGTAGAGGTGGTAGCTGCCGCGCAGCACGGCGCTGGCCAGGATGACCGGCCAGACCCCCCAGCCCCGTCCCCGGAGCCGGTCGAAGAGGTAGCCGACCACGATGGTCTCCTCGAGGATCCCATGGCGGATCGCGGAGAAGAGCAGCACCGGGATGGTCCACCAGTAGGGGGCCATGGCCTCGGGGACGATCGCCGTGGTCACGCCCAGCGTGCGCCCGAGCCAGTAGACCCCCAGCGTCCCGACGCCGATCAGCACGAACAGCCCCACGCCCTGCCAGGCATCGCGTCCGGGACGGCGCAGGTCGAAGCCCATCACCCGGAATCCATTCCGCCCGGCCAGGTGGAAGAGGTAGAACACCAGCAGCACCGGGACGAGCGCGAAGACGATGTCCAGCAGCTGGTAGGCCAGATCGAAGTACTGCCGGTCGCTCAGGGCGTTGTTCATCGTGGTGGTTTGCCCGGAGAGCGGGCCGCGGCTGAGCTTGTCGGCCAGCGAGACGATCGCGTAGACGGCGGATTGCCCCAGGGAGAGCCCCAGGACGATCAGGATTTCCGGCCAGGGGTTCTTGCTGCGCATGGGTGCATCCTATGGCAGGAACCTGCACGACGACGGCGGGGCCCGGCTAGTGCGCGGAGTCCTCCCCGGCCCACACCTTGGCGTAGAAACGGGCGGACCGCGAGTTCAGCAGGTCCTTGTACGCCTCGGGTTCCATGGCCTGCGCCGAACCTTCCGGGACCGTCGGGGCGAAGGCGGACACGCCCAGTCCCGCGGACCGGTCCTTGAGGGTCAGGCCGGCGGCCTCCAGGATCGTGGGGTACATGTTCAGCTGGTCCACCCGGGGGCGCAGCTGCTCTTTCCCGTGGTCGCCCGGAACCCAGATCCGGTTGAAGATGGTGCGGTTCGGGTGGTGGTCCAGCTGCTCGTGGAAGGCATCCCCGGCGCTCATGTGCTTGAGGTGGTCGCCCATGATCACCACGGCGGTGTCATCGAGATAGCCCTTGTCCTTCATGTAGTCCACGAATCCCGCGACCTGAGTCATGGAGCAGAAGAACGCGGAGGTGACCTCGTTCTCCGTGTCCACGGTGCAGTAGTCGTAGATGTGCACCGGCTCATGGGTATCCAGCGTCAACATGGAGAGGTTGAACGGCTTGCCGGTCTTCTCCGCCTGGGCGTGCAGCTGGTCGATCTGCTGCTCGGCGTGGACCATGAGGCGGCCGTCGCTCAGGCCCCAGTCGGGCCGGAAGTTCTTCGCCGGTTCGCCGGCCGCCCGCCAGTCGGCCAGGCCCTTGTCCTGCGAGTAGCCATGGCCGCGCAGGAACGTGTCCTTGGCGGCGAAGGCCGAATTGGCGCCGCCCAGGAAGACGCTGGTGTAGCCGTGGGCCTCGAGCACGTCGCCCAGGCAGGTGGCCCCGCCCAGGTAGTTGTCGACGTCGTCGCCGAGCTGGTTCAGGGCGGCGCTGCCCGCAACGGATCCCATGCCCTTCAACGGGATGCCGCACTGGGTCGAGGTCAGGCCGGCCATGGTCCACCCGCCGCCCTCGTACTGCTGGTAGTCCTGGACGCTCTGCCAGCCTTCGGAGGCCTGGGTGGCTTCCTCGAGCGGCGCGAAGGCGTTTTTCTCGAAGAGCTGGTCGTCCGCGAGGGTGGCCTCGCCGGACTCCAGGTAGATGACGACGAGGTTGCGCTTGTGCTGGTCGCTGGTGACCACGGGTTCCACGTAGTAGTCGCCCAGGTCGTAGGCGGAGTTGCCCGCCTTGATGTAGTCGGCCACGCCCACCGTGGTGGCGAAGGCGGTGGTCCCGCCGATGACGACGGCGGCGACCAGAATGGCGGAGACGGCACGCATGATCCACTCGGGGCGGCGGTGGCCGCGGTCGGTGCCGGAACGGCGGCGTTTGCGGCGCCGGGAATACTGCCACGCGGCGATCCCGGCCGTGATGAACAGCGGCAGCACGCCGATGGCCAGGATGCCGATCCAGACGATCGGCCCTCCCCCGCCGTCGGTCTGCACGGAGACGAGGTTCAGGAGCATCTGCCCCACGGAGATCGTGCCCCAGAAGTACCGGATGCCCAGGGCGGCGATGAGCAGGACGAGTCCGGCCCAGATGAGGGCGTAGACCAGCAGGCGCCCGGTGACGATGCCGACCCGTCGGGTGGCGTGGAGGATCCGGTCGGACATGGCACCACCTTGCGTTCGGGATGTCCGGGTGGTCGCCGAACATGCATCCGGCCCGTTTTCGGGCCCATAGAAGAATAGTCCCCCAAGGCTACCCGTTCAAGGACCGTTCACCTGATCGCCACCCGGTCGCCACCCGGGCGTCGGCCCCTGGTCGCGTTGCCGGGGCAGCGGCGACGGGTATCGTGGGCCCCACCGGCAGACCAGGAGGGGACATGGACCACGCGTGCTACGTGATCGACACCCCCGAGGGTGAGGCGGAGTTCGGCGCTGCCGGGCCGGCCGCCGAGTTCCTGCTCGGCCACGGCTTCTCGAACGCCGACCGTGAGCCTCACTGGCACCTGCGCTGGTGCCTTGACCGGATGGTGCCCGGCGACACGATGGACGTGGGCGACGCCCGGGTCCTGTGCGAGGCGCGGGGCTGACGCACCGGCGCGCCCGGGCGGCCTGAGGGCCGCGGCCCTCAGGCCAGTGGCGCCGATCCGACCGCCGTGCGGTCCACCCGCTCGCCGGCCCGCCAGACGGCCCCGGTCAACGGCATCCCCGGCCGGTAGGCCAGGTGGGCCGCCGAGGGGGCGTTGAGCAGCTGCAGGTCGGCCCGCTTGCCGACCTCGATGCTGCCCACGCGGTCCTGCACCCCCAGGGCGATTGCCCCGCCCATCGTCGCCGCGTACAGTGCCTCGGCCAGGCTGAGGTGCATCTGCAGCACGGCGGTGGAGACGCAGAAGGCCATCGAGCTGGTGTAGCTGGTGCCGGGGTTGCAATTCGAGGCCAGCGCGATCCCGACCCCGGCATCGATCAGCCGGCGCCCGTCGGCCAGCGGCTGGCGGGTGGACAGGTCGCAGGCCGGCAGGCAGGTCGCCACGGTCCCGGCCTGGCCGGTGCGCGCCTCGCGGTTCCAGCCGGACCAGGTGCCGGCGAGCGCCTCGATGTCGGCGTCCTCGAGGTAGTTCACGTGGTCGACGCTGGCTGCGCCGAACTCGACCGCCAACCGGACGCCGGGCCCGGGTCCGAGCTGGTTCCCGTGCACGCGCAGGCCCAGGCCCGCGTCGCGGCAGGCGGCGAGCACGCGCCGGGACTGCTCCTCGGTGAAGGCCCCGCGTTCGCAGAAGACGTCGGCCCACTTCACGTAGGGGCGCACCGCGGAGAGCATGTCCCCGCAGACCAGGTCCGTGTACTCCTCGGCGTCGGCCCCCGGCGGGACCAGATGCGCCCCCAGGTAGGTGACCTGGTCCACGATGGTGGAGGCGATGCGGGCGTGCCGGGCCTCCTCGGTAACGTCGAGTCCGTAGCCGGTCTTCGTCTCCAGGTAGGTGGTGCCCCCGGCCGCGGCCTCGGCGACCCGGCCCATGAGCAGGCGGGTGAGGTCGTAGTCGGTGGCGGCGCGGGTGGCCTCCATGGTCACGCTGATCCCGCCGGCGGCGTAGTCCTGCCCGGCCATGCGGGCTTCGAATTCCGCGGCCCGGTCGCCGGCGAAGAGCAGGTGGGTGTGCGAATCTACCCAGCCCGGCAATCCGGCGCGGCCGCCGGCGTCGTACACGGTGTCGGCGGCGGGGGCGTGGCGTGGGTGCCCGATCCAGGCGATGCGCCCGCGGTCCAGGACGACGGCGGCGGCCGCCAGCACACGCCCGTCGGGATCCAGGGTCGTCAGTTCCCCGATGTTGGTGACCAGTGTCGAGCTCATGCCAGCTCCCCATGTTCGGTGGTGAAGGTGCGGAACAATGCCGCGGGGTCGCCCAGCCGGGTGTGGATCCCGTCCCGGGCGACCTCGACGCCGTTGATGACCACAGCGTGGACGTCCGCGGCGGTGGCCGTCAAGGGCAGCTGGGCCCTTCGGCTGCCGGCCGTGCGCAGGCTCGCCCCGTCGACCAGGAGGTGGTCGTCGTTTTCCGGCAGCGCGAGGCTGCGCAGGCCGCCCGTGCGGGAGGCCGCGGCCAGCTCGGCCGGTGAGAAGCGGCCGCGGATGCCGGTGCGCAGGCGTTCGCCGTGTTCGAGCGCGCGCATCTCCAGGTACGGGTCCACCACGGCGTGCTGGTCGGTGCCCAGGGCGATGGTGGCCCCGGCGTCGGCGAGCTCGCGGGCCGGGCCGATGCCGTCGGCCAGATCGGCCTCCGTGGTGGGGCACATGACGATCGAGCAGCCGGCCGCGCCCAGCGCGGCGATGTCGGCGGCGTTGAGGTGGGTGGCGTGCACCGCGGACAGCCGGTTGGTGAGCAGCGCGTGTTCGGCCAGCAGCGCGGTCGGGGTCAGCCCGTGGGCCGCGAGGCAGGACTCGTTCTCGGCGGGTTGCTCGGAGAGGTGCACGTGCAGCGGTTCTCCCGGCTCCAGGGCACGTTTGATCTCCTTCAGGGCCGAGGGCGGGACGGCACGGACCGAGTGGATGGCGGCTCCGAGGGTGACCAGCCCGCGCTCCCCAACGCGGGCCGACGCTTCGTCATCTGCCAGCGCATGCCGCAATTCCCCATGACGGACGGCCCAACCGACGGCGTCGCCGTCGGAGAAGCGCCGCTGGGTCGCGTTGAGCTCCACCGGGTGCCCGTCGGCGTCGAGTCCGCCGGAGAGGTAGCAGGTATCGAGCAGCACCAGCCGGATGCCCGCGGCCCGGGCGGCGCGGGCCAGGGCGCGCTCCATGTCGTGGTCGGGGTAGGGCGTGCCGCCGGGGGCGTGGTGCAGGTAGTGGAATTCCCCCACCGCGGTCCATCCGGTGACGGCCATCTCGGCGAAGACGGCGGTGGCCAGCTGCTCGTAGCCGGCGGGGTCCAGCTGCCCGGCGGCGGCGTACATCTGTTCCCGCCAGGTCCAGAAGTCCCCGGCACCGCCGGCCGCCCCCTCGTGGGTGCGGCCGCGCAGGATCCGGTGGAAGGCATGCGAATGGGCGTTGACGGGTCCGGGCACGCGGACCAGGTCATCCTCGGGCCCGCTCACAGCAGGTCCTCCAGGGTGTCGGCCAATGCCTGGGTGCCGGCGGTGGCGTCGTCGTCCTCGACGTGTTCCTCGGGCGAGTGGCTGATGCCCGAGGGGTTGCGCACGAAGAGCATCCCGGTGGGGACCTCAGCGGCGAGCACCCCGGCGTCGTGCCCGGCGCCGGTGGAGAGCACCGGTGCCCCGGGCACCGTGCGGCGCACGGAGCCCTGCAGGGCGCGGGCCAGGGCGGCATCGAAGTGCACCGTGTCCGAATAGGACTCCTCGGTCATCTCCACCGTGCATCCCTCGAACGCGGCGATCTTCTGCGCCTGGCCGTGGATCCGCTCGACGAGTGCGGCGGTGACGGCATCGTCGGGATGGCGGACGTCCATCCAGAAGTCCACCCGGGAGGCGATGACGTTGGTGCCGCCGGGGACGGGTTCGAGCCGGCCGACGGTGGCGCGGGCGTCGTCCTGCGCGGCGGCGGTCTTGCGGACCGCCAGCACCATCTGGGCGGCGGCGACCATGGGGTCGGCCCGGTCGGCCATCAGCGTGGTGCCGGCATGGTTGCCCTGCCCGGTCACGGAGAACCGCCAGCGGCCGTGGCCGAGGATGGAGGAGGCGACGGCCACGGCGGGCCCGCGTCCGGCGGCATCGGTGTGGTCCTCGCCGTTCAGGCCCAGGCCCTGCTCGACGTGCAGTTCGACGAAGTCGCCGATGCGGGCCAGCGCGGCCTCGTCGCGTCCCATGGCGTCGGGATCGAGCCCGTGGGCCCGGGAGGCGTCGGCGAAGGTGGTGCCGGCGGCGTCGCGCAGGTTCAGCGCCCGGGTCGTGTCGATGGCCCCGGTGAGCAGGCGGGAACCCAGGCAGGCGACGCCGAAGGCCGATCCCTCCTCCTCGGGGAAGACGGCGATGGCCAGGGCCCGGTGGCGCTGCAGGCCGCCTGCCGCCTCGCGGGCGGCCAGGACATCGTAGGCGGCCAGCGCGGAGGCGACGCCGAGCGGGCCGTCGAAGGCCCCGCCGCCGGGGACGGAGTCCAGGTGGGATCCTGTGACCAGGGCGCCGCGGCGGGGATCGGCACCGGCGGGGGCACCGCCGTCGTGCCTTGCGGTGGCCCCGGAGGGCAGGTCCCACCAGGCCCAGATGATGCCGTTGGCGTCGCGCTCGACGGCCAGGCCGCGGGAGGTGGCCTCGGCGGTGAACCATTCGCGCAGGTCCAGTTCGGGCGTGGAGTAGACGGGGCGGGAGTAGCCGCCGCGGCGGGCATCGCGTCCGGTGTCGGCGATGGCCGCCATGAGCGAGTTGACGGTGCTGGGTTCGGGCATGCGGTTACCTTCCGACCATGAGGTAGGCGATGGGGGCGGTGATGACCAGGGTCAGGGCCACGCGTTCGGCCCAGAGCACGATGAGGTGCCACACCTTGATCGGGATCTCCGTGGCCAGGATGCACGGCACCAGCGCGGAGAAGAAGATGATCGCCGAGACGCACACGACGGCGATGACCAGGCGCAGCAGTTCGGAGTCGTGCCCGGCGACCACGGTGGCGGGCAGGAACATCTCGGCGATGCCGACCGCGGAGGCCTTGGCGGCCAGCAGCGGGTCGGGCAGCTGCAGCGCCCAGGTGAAGGGGACGAAGAGGTAGCCGAGCCAGTCGAAGACCGGGGAGAAGCGGGCCAGGACCAGGCCGATCAGGCCGACCGAGAGGATGGAGGGCAGGATGGCCATGGCCATGAGCAGGCCGTCGCGGAAGTTCTCCCAGATGTTCCGGCCCAGGCCGGGGGCCTGGTGGAGCATGCCCATGGCCTCACGCCAGGCGGTGGTCAGCCGGCGCGAGGTCACCGGGACCTCGGGCTGCGGTTCTGCGCCGGGGTGGTAGTCGTCCTTGATCCGGCTCAGCGGTGGGATGCGCACGGTGATCGCGGTGACCAGGAACGTCACACCGAAGGTCAGGAAGAAGTACGGCAGCCACAGGTGCATCAAATCCAGCGTCTTGGCGACGATGAGCATGAACGTGACCGAGACGGTGGAGAACCCGGTGGCGATGATCGCCGCCTCCCGGGCGGTGTAGCGGCCGGCCTGGTACACGCGGTTGGTGATCAGCAGGCCCAGCGAGTAGCTGCCCACGAAGGAGGCGACGGCGTCGATCGCCGAGCGTCCGGGGGTCTTCCAGACCGGGCGCATGACCGGCTGGACGAGCACGCCGACGTATTCCATCAGCCCGTAGCCGACCAGCAGCGCCAGGAAGACGGCCCCGATGGGCACGATGAGCCCGACGGGGACCACCAGTTTGTCGAACAGGAACGGGCCCATGTCGGGGTCGAAGAGCCAGGTTGGGCCGACGCCGAACACCAGTGCGGTGCCGGTGGCCAGACCCAGGATGTTCAGGAACGCGAAGAGCGTCTTCAGGCCGGATTGACGCCAGCGCCCGGTGGCGAAGGGGTAGGCGGTCCCGGCGATGATCAGAGCCAGGGCGACGTAGCGCACCCCCTCGCCGAGCAGCTTCGTCACGAACGTCACGACGTGGTCCAGCGGGATGGTGCTGGTGCCGCCGAGGGTTACCGGGACGAAGAACATGAAGATCCCGATGGCGCTGAAGACGAAGAACCGCCAGGCCCCGGGTGGTTTCAGCGTGATGGCGTCCCGCGTCCCGGCGGGGGTCGAGGTGCTGTCCATCGGTCAGCCCTCGGTCATCGGGATGCGGACGCCGCGTTCTGCCGCGACCTCGACGGCGCGGTCGTAGCCGGCGTCGACGTGGCGGATGACGCCCATGCCCGGGTCGTTGGTCAGCAGCGCCTCGAGCTTGGCCGCGGCGAGCTCGGTGCCGTCGGCGACGGAGACCTGGCCGGCGTGGATGGACCGGCCGATGCCGACGCCGCCGCCGTGGTGGATGGAGACCCAGGTCGCCCCGGAGGAGGCGGCGGTCAGGGCGTTGAGCAGCGGCCAGTCGGCGATCGCGTCGGAGCCGTCGGCCATGGCCTCGGTCTCGCGGTACGGGGAGGCGACGGAGCCGGAGTCCAGGTGGTCGCGGCCGATGACGATCGGCGCGGAGACCTTGCCCTCGGCGACCAGGCGGTTGAAGAGCAGTCCGGCCTT
>DATNBS010000022.1:0-2362 GCA_035571895.1 Arthrobacter sp.
GTTGCCCTGAACCACATCGCGCCCGCGCTCGGCTGGCGGGTCGCCTATCTGGTCGGCCCGGTGCTCGCGCTCGTCATCATCTTCGTCCGGCGTCACCTGCCGGAAAGCCCCCGCTGGCAGATCATGCACGGCAGGCAGGAAGAAGCCGAGGGATCCATCGCCGAGATCGAGGAGGATGTCGGCAAGACCAAGGGCGAGCTCCCGCCGGTGGACCCGAGCCGGGAACTGGAGATCAGGCCGACGGAGCAAATCGGCTACGTGGCCCTGCTGAAGACGCTGTTCCAGCACTACCCGAGCCGGTCCATCTACGGCGCGACGCTGATGATCACGCAGTCGTTCCTGTACAACGCGATCTTCTTCACCTACGGGCTGGTCCTGGAGTTCTTCTTCAACGTCCCGACCGGCAGCACCCCGTACTACTTCATGGCGTTCGCGTTCGGGAACCTGCTCGGGCCGCTCACCATCGGGCGGCTGTTCGACACCATCGGCCGCCGCAAGATGATCTCCGGCACCTACCTGCTCTCCGGCATCCTGCTGGTCATCACCGCACAGCTGTTCAAGGCCGGCGCGCTGAACGCCGTCACCCAGACGCTGTGCTGGACGGTGATCTTCTTCTTCGCCTCGGCCGGCGCCTCCGCCGGGTACCTGACCGTCAGCGAGATCTTCCCGCTGGAGGTCCGGGCCAAGGCCATCGCGGTGTTCTTCGCCATCGCCCAGTGCTTCGGCTCGCTCGGCTCGCACCTGTACGGCCACCTCATCGGGGACGGCAAGGACAAAAACGCCCTGTACTTGGGCTACCTCCTCGGGGCCGGCGCGATGATCTTGGGCGGCGTCGTCGCGGCGTTCCTCGCGGTCGACGCCGAGGGCAAGTCCCTGGAGGACGTGGCCAAGCCGCTCGGCGTCATCGCCGGGTCATCCGAAGGCATCTTCCGCTCCGGTGACCCCCGGCAAGGAGGTGTGGCCTCCCCCGGCGACTAACCACACCCGGCTGGGCTAGAGCTTGGTGAAGTGCTCGTAGCACTCGTAGTACGGGTCGGTGGAATGGGCGAAGTGCGCCGCCTCCGAGCGCTTCACCGCCAGGTAGGCCGAGCTGCGCAGCGGACCGAGCTGGTCCATCAGCAGCTCGTCGGACTCCAGCGCGTCCAGGGCCGCGTTGAGCGAGGCGGGCAGCCGGTGGGTGTTGCTGGCGGCTCGTTCGGCGTCGGTGAGGGTGGCCGGGTCGACGTTGACCGCCTCGCCCGGGTCCAGCTTGCCCCGGATGCCGTCCAGGCCGGCGTAGACGAACGCGCCGAGGGCCAGGTACGGGTTGGCGCTCGCATCGGAAGGCTTCAGCTCCAGGTTGACCGAACTGGTCGGGTCCCCGCGCAGCGGTGAGCAGATCCTGATCGCCGCCTCCCGGTTGTCCATCCCGTAGCAGGTGAATGCGCTGGCCCACATCTGCGGAGCGAGCCGCCGGTAGCTGTTCACGCTGGCGCAGGTCAGCGCGACCAGGGCGGGCAGGTGGGCGAGCAGGCCGCCGATGAAGTGGTAGCCGACCTGGGACAGGCCGTTCCGGTCGGTGGGGTCGGCGAATGCGTTCCGCCCGCCGGGCGAGCCCTCCGACCCCAGCTCGATGAGCGAGGCGTGCATGTGAGTGCCGTTGCCGGCCTGGTCGGGGATCGGCTTGGGCGCCAGGCTCGCCCACAAGCCGTGCCGGAACGCCACGCCCCGGACGGTTTCCCGGTACAGCACCTGGTTGTCGGCGGCGCGCAGCGCGTCGGCGTGCCGGATGGAAAGCTCGTGCTGACCGTGGCCGAGTTCGGGGTAGTAGTGCTCGACCTCCAGGCCCTGGTCCTCCATCGCGGCGACGAGCTCCATGGTGAAGTTGTGCGCCTGGTGGAAGCCGGTGGAGGAGTAGCACAGGCTGTCGTCGATGGGGATGAGCCGGTCCGGGATCGATGGCGCGGCCGGCGAGGTCTCGCGGCGGCCGACGGTGAACTCGGGCTCGAACGCGGCCTGCATCGAGTAGCCCTCGCCGGCCAGTTCGGCCAGGGCCTGCTTGAGGAACGTCCGCGGGCACGCCTCCCACGGCGAGCCGTCGGTCTTGACCAGGTCCGCGAGCATCGCGCCGGCGCCCGGCGCGTAGGGGAGAGCGACAAACGTGTCCGGGTCCGGCACGATCCTGACCTCGCCGACCGGGCCCATCCCGGCCACCGGCTGCAGCTGGTCCAGCATGGACATAGCCATCATCGCCACCGTGTGGCCGATGCCGCTGGACATCCGCTCGCGCAGCCGCGCCGTGCCCGCGGCCTTCCCGCGGATGATCCCGCCGTGGTCGGCGTAGAGGAAGCGGACCAGGCGAATCTCCTCCTGGCGTGTCCGC
>DATNBS010000023.1:0-19959 GCA_035571895.1 Arthrobacter sp.
GTCCTTCGACCACCGTCTGGTCGACGGTGAGCAGGGCTCGCGGTTCCTGGCCGACGTCGGCACGATCATGGCCGATCCCGGCATGCTCATCACGATGCTCTAGGAGCACGCACGCGACAAGAGGGAGGCGCCCGGCGGATCACCGCCGCGCGCCTCCCTTTCACCCCCTGGGCCAGGTGCGGTCCCGGGCTCACGCCCGGATGCCGGAAACCGGCCTCAGGGCAGTTCCATGATGTATTCCTTCACGACCGCAGCGCGCGCGTTGGCGAATCCGTCGACCTCGCCGACGACCTTGAAGCCGCGGCGCTCGAGCACCTTCTGGCTGCCGATGTTGTCGGTGACCACGCGGGCGCGGATCGGCCGGGCCGTGATCTCCTGCAGGAACTCGTCCACGGCGGAGGTGGTAACGCCCTGGCCCCAGTAGGCGCGGTCGGTCCAGAAGCCGATCTCCACACCGTCGTCGGCGGAGTAGGCCATGACGTTGCCCACCGGCTTGCCGTCCTGCTCGATGGTGCGCACGGTGACGTCCGGATCGGAGAGGATCGAGGACCAGTGGTGGTTGAACACCCCGCGGTCCGCGGGGTTCTTGGCGGTGAATGCGGCCATCACATTGGCCTCGGGATCCTGCTGGTGCTCGAAGAACCAGTCCAGGTCCGCGGGCTCGACTGCACGAAGCTTCACGGTCGTACCTCTCTAGACAACGATGTCGGTGGTCTTTCACGCTCCGGATGCCGGACGTGATCCCCCCAAGACTACCGGTGTGGCGGGCGTCCTAGCGCACCGGGGCCTGCAGGGCCGCCAGTGCCATCGCCACCAGCCGGGCCCGCCGGGCCTGCGGGTCCACGGCCGAACGATGCGCCGAGTGCGGGGTCGAGTTGATCAGGCCGAACACGGACTGGGCCCGGAAGCGTGCCGCGGCCTCGTCCTCGTCGGGGTGCAGCCGGCGCAACTGGGCGGTCCAAACCTCGATGTAGGCCCGTTGGAGGCGGCGCACCGTAGCCGCGTCCGCCGCCGAGAGGCTGGCCATGTCGCGGTCCTGGACGCGGATCACGTCACGGTGGCCCAGCGCGAAGTCGACCTGGAAGCCCACCAGTTCGGCCAGCACCGTAGCGGGGGTGCCACCGGCGCGTGCCACCGCGCTTCCGCCGTCGAACAGGTCGTGGCTGACATCGGTGAGCAGCGCGCCGAGCACGGCGGCCTTGCCGGGGAAGTGCCGGTAGACGGCCGGGCCGCTGATGCCCGAGGCCGATCCCAGGTCCTCGATGGAGACCCCGTGGTAGCCGTGTTGGGCGAAGAGCCGGGCGGCCTCGGCCAGCAGCGTGGAGCGGCGGGAGGCCTTCGCGCGGCTGCGGCCGGTCGGCGGGGTCGCCGAAAGAACCCCGCCGGGGACCGCCGGGGCACCGTCCCCGGGTCCGGCGGGGAGTCCGTTCCCTGGCGCGGGATCGTGCTGCACGGGGCACCTCCTGACGATGTGAACCAGCGCACATGCGGTACTGGACATTCCAGTTAATGAATACTAACGTCTATTTCAGTTAGTACCCATTAACTCAATGACCTGGTTCAACACAACGACTCGACTCACGAGTCGGCCCCCCGGGCCGGGCGCGAGCCCGCGGCCCTCCCGACGACGCCGAGGAAGCAGACGCATGGAAACCCTGGCCTCCCACCTGGACCCGGCGGCCCCGGCCTTCGCCGAGAACGAGACGGCGCAACGCGCCCTCGTCGACGCCCTGCGCGCCCGCCTGGACACCGTGGCCCGCGGCGGCAGCGAGAAGGCACGGCGCCGGCACACCGACCGCGGCAAGATGCTGCCGCGCGAACGCGTCGACGCCCTGCTGGACGAGGGCTCCCCGTTTCTGGAGATCGCCCCGCTCGCCGCCGAGGGCATGTACGACGGCGAATGCCCCGGCGCGGGGATCATCGCCGGCATCGGCCTCATCCACGGCCGCCAGGTCCTGGTCATCTCCAACGACGCCACCGTCAAGGGCGGGACCTACTACCCGATGACGGTCAAGAAGCACCTGCGGGCCCAGGAGATCGCCCTGGAGAACCACCTGCCGTGCATCTACCTGGTCGACTCCGGTGGCGCGTTCCTGCCCCGCCAGGACGAGGTCTTCCCGGACCGCGACCATTTCGGGCGGATCTTCTACAACCAGGCCAACCTCTCGGCCCGAAAGATCCCGCAGATCGCCGCGGTGCTCGGTTCCTGCACCGCCGGCGGGGCCTACGTCCCGGCCATGAGCGATGAAACGGTGATGGTGCGCAACCAGGGCACCATCTTCCTGGGCGGCCCGCCGCTAGTGAAGGCCGCCACCGGCGAGGTCGTCACCGCCGAGGAGCTCGGCGGGGCCGACCTGCACTCGAGCACCTCCGGCGTCAGCGACCACCTCGCCGAGGACGACGCCCATGCCCTGCAGATCGTGCGCGACATCGTCGAGACCCTGCCGCCCCCGCCGGCCCCGGCGTGGGAGGTCACGGCGGCCAGCGACCCCGTCGCGGACCCCGGCCAGCTCTACGGTGCCGTGCCCGTCGACGTCAACGGCCGCTACGACGTCCGCGAGGTGATCGCCCGCATTACCGACGGCAGCGGCTTCCACGAGTTCAAGGCCAACTACGGCACCACCCTGGTGACCGGGTTCGCCCGCATCCACGGCCACCCCGTGGGCATCGTGGCCAACAACGGCGTGCTGTTCTCAGAATCCGCGCTCAAGGGCGCGCACTTCATCGAACTGTGCGACCAGCGCGGCATCCCGCTGGTATTCCTGCAGAACATCTCCGGCTTCATGGTCGGCCGCGACTACGAGGCCGGCGGCATCGCCAAGAACGGCGCCAAGATGGTCACCGCCGTCGCCACCTGCCGCGTGCCGAAGCTGACGGTCGTCATCGGCGGCTCGTTCGGTGCCGGCAACTACTCCATGTGCGGGCGGGCGTACTCGCCGCGCTTCCTGTGGATGTGGCCGGCCGCCCGGATCTCCGTCATGGGCGGCGCGCAGGCCTCCTCGGTGCTCTCCACCGTCAAGCGCGACGGGATCGAGCGCGCCGGCGGCACGTGGGACGATGCCGAGGAGGAGGCCTTCAAGGCGCCCATCCGCGAGCAATACGAAACCCAGGGCAACCCATATTATTCCACCGCCCGGCTCTGGGACGACGGCATCATCGACCCCGCCGACACCCGCCGAGTGCTCGGCCTCGCCCTGGACGTCTGCGCCACCGAACCCCTGCCGGACACCTCGTTCGGCGTCTTCAGGATGTGACCCCCCGATGACCGACAACAATTTCGACGCCCCGCCTGCCGGCACCCCGCGCGCCGGCACCCCGCTGTTCGACACCGTGCTGGTGGCCAATCGCGGCGAGATCGCCGTGCGCGTGATCGGCACGCTGCGCCGGTTGGGCATCCGCTCCATCGCCGTCTACTCCGAGGCCGACGCCGGTGCCCGCCACGTCCGCGAAGCCGACGACGCCATCTGCATCGGCCCGGCCGCCGCCGCGCAGAGCTACCTGGACATCGACGCCGTGATCCGCGCCTGCCGGACCTCCGGTGCGCAGGCCGTGCACCCCGGCTACGGCTTCCTCTCCGAGAACCTCGACTTCGCCCGGGCGCTGGAGGACGCCGGGATCACCTTCATCGGCCCCAGCGCGCACTCGATCAACCTGATGGGCGACAAGATCCGGGCCAAGAACCACGTCGCCGGACACGGCGTCCCCGTGGTCCCCGGCGTCGCCGACCCCGGCATGGACGACGCCGCGCTCATCGAGGCCGCCGCCGGTGTCGGCTTCCCGCTGCTGATCAAGCCCTCGGCGGGCGGCGGCGGCAAGGGCATGCACGCCGTGGAGCACGCTGCTGAACTACCCGCCACCCTCCAGACCGCCCGCCGCGTGGCCCGCAGCTCCTTCGGCGACGACACACTGCTGCTCGAACGCCTGGTGCGCAGCCCCCGCCACATCGAAGTCCAGGTCCTGGCCGACACCCACGGGAACACCATCCACCTCGGCGAGCGGGAATGCTCGCTGCAACGCCGCCACCAGAAGGTCATCGAGGAGGCCCCGGCGCCCCTGCTGGAAATGCTCGACGACGGTGCCTCCATCCGCGAACGGATCGGGCAGGCAGCGGTCGATGCGGCCCGCTCGGTCGACTACGTCGGCGCCGGGACCGTCGAGTTCCTGGTCTCCGACGAGAACCCGGGGGAGTTCTTCTTCATGGAGATGAACACCCGTTTGCAGGTCGAGCACCCGGTGACCGAAGAGGTCGTCCGCGTGGACGGCCAACGCATCGACCTCGTCGAATGGCAGATCCGCGTCGCCGCCGGCGAAACGCTCGGATTCGGGCAGCAGGCCATCGGGCTCTCCGGCCATGCCATCGAGGCCCGCGTCTACGCGGAGGATCCCGCCGAGGGGTTCCTGCCCTCCATCGGCACGATCCTGCGTGCCGAGGACGCGACCGGCGAGGGGGTCCGCACCGACTCCGGCATCGCCACCGGCTCCGAGGTCACCCCCGACTACGACCCCATGCTCGCCAAGGTCATCGCCCACGGCGCCGACCGCCCCGAGGCCCTGGCCCGCCTCGATGCCGCCCTGGCTGGCACCATCGTGCTCGGCGTGGAGACGAATCTGGAATACCTGCGCGGCCTGCTCGCCGAGGAGGACGTGCAGGCCGGCCGGCTGGACACCACGTTCATCGACCGGTGGGGGGCCCAGCCCAAGCGCCAGCCCACCGCGGCCGAACTGCAGGGCATCGCGTCCTGCTTCCTGGCCCTGGAACCCCCGGCGACCGTCCGCCACGGTGCCTGGGCCGCCGACGGCTGGCGGATGGGCAGCCACCGCGGCCGCACCCTGGCCTTGGAGATCGACGGCGAACTCCACCAGGTGCAGCTGTCCCCGGTGCCGTCGACGCCCGACACCGGGGCACCCGCCGTCGTGCCCGCGTTCGAACCGGTTCCCGGCACCGGTGGCCGGGAGGCATGGATCGCCTCGGCCGGCTACAACGCCCACGTGCGCTGGCTGGACCGGCGCGCACTCGTGCACCGCCACCTGGCCGGCCTCGAGCGGGAGGAAGCCGGAGGCGATCCGGAATCGCGCTCGCCCATGCCCGGCACCGTTGTCTCGGTCCTCGTGGCCACCGGCGACCACGTCGAGGCCGGCCAACCGGTCCTCGCGGTCGAGGCGATGAAGATGGAACACCCCCTCACCGCGGGCCTGACCGGAACCATCACCGTCCACGTCGCCGTCGGCGACCACGTCGCCGCCGGGGCCAGCGTTGCCACCGTGCAGCCCGACCCCGAACCGACCACAGACACCGCAGACCCCACAACCGTCTCCGGCACGCCCACCGCTACCGCCCCCACCAGCTAAGGACCCCCATGCCGAACCTCGAACTCGAAGACGACTACCAGGACCTCTCCGACACGGTGCGCGACTTCGCCGACACCGTCGTCGCACCGGTCTCCGCACGGCATGATGAGGAACACAGCTTCCCCTACGAGGTCGTGTCCCAGATGGGGGAGATGGGCCTGTTCGGCCTGCCGTTCCCCGAGGAACACGGCGGCATGGGCGGGGACTACTTCGCCCTGGCCCTGGCGCTGGAGCAGCTAGGCCGCGTGGACCAGTCGGTGGCCATCACCCTGGAGGCCGGCGTCTCCCTGGGCGCCATGCCCGTGTACCGCTTCGGCACCGAGGCGCAGAAGGAGGAATGGCTGCCGCAGCTGGCCAGCGGCCGGGCGCTCGCCGGGTTCGGGCTGACGGAACCGGAGGCAGGATCCGATGCCGGCGGCACCAAGACCACCGCGAAGCTCGAGGACGGCCACTGGGTCGTGAACGGCAACAAGGAGTTCATCACCAACTCCGGCACCGACATCACCAAGCTCGTGACCGTCACCGCGGTCACCGGCACGACCGAGCGGGCCGACGGGTCCGTGAAGAAGGAGATTTCCACGATCCTGGTGCCCACCGACACGCCCGGCTTCACCGCCGAGAAGGCCTACAACAAGGTCGGCTGGAACGCCTCCGACACGCACCCGCTGACCCTCAGGAACGCCACCGTCCCGGAGGCCAACCTGCTCGGCACCCAAGGCCGTGGCTACGCGAACTTCCTGTCCATCCTCGACGAGGGCCGCATCGCCATCGCCGCCCTGGCCACCGGTGCCGCCCAGGGCTGCGTGGACGAATCCGTGCGCTACGCGAAGGAGCGCAGCGCGTTCGGGCAGAACATCGGCAAGTACCAGGCCATCCAGTTCAAGATCGCCCGCATGCAGGCCCGCGCCCACACGGCCCGCCTGGCCTACTACGGGGCCGCGTCGAAGATGCTCGCCGGCAAGCCGTTCAAGACCGAGGCCGCGATCGCCAAGATGGTCGCCGGCGAAGCCGCCATGGACAACGCCCGCGACGCCACCCAGGTCTTCGGCGGCTACGGCTTCATGAACGAGTTCCGCGTCTCGCGTCACTACCGCGACTCCAAGATCCTCGAGGTCGGCGAGGGCACCACCGAGGTCCAGCTGATGCTCATCGCCCGCGAGCTCGGGCTGTAGGTTAGGGACGGAGGAAGGCACCATGAACGACACACCAGGGCACGACGGCGGCGCCCCCTCGGGCGCTCGGCGCATCACCCAGCGCGGTCTCTACTTCGACGAGCTCGAACTGGGCACAGTGTACGTGCACAGCCCGGGTAGGACGATGACCGAGACGGACAACGTCCTGTTCACCACCATGACCATGAACACCCAGGCCCTGCACCTGGACGCCGCCTGGAGCGCCACGCAACCCTTCGGGCAGCGGCTGGTCAACTCGATGTTCACCCTGGCCACCCTGGTCGGCCAGTCGGTCGGCCAGCTGACCCAGGGGACCATCATCGGCCAGCTGGGCCTGTCGGACGTCAGCTTCCCGCACCCGCTCTTCCACGGGGACACCCTCTACACCGAAACCGAGGTCACCGGCCTGCGGCCCTCCAAGTCCCGGCCGGGCCAGGGCATCGTGACTATGAAGCACACGGGCCGCAACCAGGACGGCACGGTGGTCGCAGAGGCCTCGCGGACCGCCCTGATGTGGACCGCGGCGGGGCACCGGGCCGCGGGGGAGGACCGGGCATGAGCGCCGGCAGCCACCCGGCGTTCACGATGGGCCCGGCCATCCTGTTTTGCCCCGCCGACCGGCCCGAACGCTATGCCAAGGCGGCCGACCGGGCCGACGCCGTGATCATCGACCTCGAGGACGCCGTCGCCCCGGCCGGCAAGGCCGCCGCCCGGCAGGCCATGCTCGCGACACCGCTGGCTCCGGCGCGCACGATCATCCGGGTCAACCCCGTCGGCACGGACGACTTCTCCGCCGATCTCGAGGCACTGCGGGGGACCGGCTACACCACGGTCATGCTGGCCAAGACCGAGACCGTCGGGCAGGTCCGGCAACTGGCTGGCTACAGCGTCGTCGCCCTGTGCGAAACGGCGCTGGGCATTCTCAACGCGCCGGCCCTCGCCGCCGAGGAGAACGTGGTCGCCCTGATGTGGGGTGCCGAGGACCTGGTCGCCTCGCTCGGCGGGACCTCGAGTCGCCACGAGGACGGGCACTACCGCGACGTCGCCGTGCACGCCCGGGCCGCCGTCCTGCTGGCTGCCGGTGCCTTCGGCAAGGCGGGCATCGATTCGGTCTACATCGACATCCCCGACACCGCGGGCCTGGCTGCGGAGAGCCGGGACGCCGTTGCCAGCGGTTTCGCGGCCAAGGCCAGCATCCACCCCGCCCAGATGCCGGTGATCCGAGAGGCGTACGCGCCGGATCCGGCGGCGGTGGAACGGGCCCGCGCCATCCTGGCAACGGCCCGGACCGCCCAGGGCGTGTTCTCGTTCGAGGGGCAGATGGTCGACGAACCCCTGCTGCGCCACGCCCGCCGGCTGGTGGCGCGCGCGGGGGAGTAGACCCGACGCCGGTCCGTCATTGGTCCGACGGTATCCGGCATCAGCCGGAGTCCGTATCGGTATTTAGGTTGTGCGCAATTAAGTTGTGCGTTATGTTGGTGTCATGACGTCGACTGATCCGCTCGCCCTGGAAGCCCAACTGTGTTTTTCGTTGTACTCCGGCGAGCGCACCGTGGGCGCGGCCTACCGGGAGTTGCTGGCGCCGCTGGGCCTGACGTACCCGCAGTACCTGGTCATGCTCGTGCTATGGGAAGACGACGGGCAACCCGTGTCGGCCCTGGGGCGGCGGCTCGGTCTGGACAGCGGGACCTTGTCGCCGCTGCTGAAGCGGCTGGAGGCCGCAGGCAGGATCACCCGACGCCGCTCGGACGGCGACGAACGCGTCGTCCGGGTCCACCTGACCGACGACGGTGCAGCCCTGCGTGCCGAGGCCGTCTCCATTCCCGGCCAGCTCGTCTCCCGTATGCCGCTCACGGCAGCGGAAACCGCCGAATTGCGGCGGCTCCTCGGCAAGATCTGCGGCCACGATGACTAGACCATCTCGACCCTCCGCAGCAGCCATGACCCACCACCACCATTTGGGAGAAAATCCATGAAGACGCTCTACACCGCAGAAGCACTCGCCACAGGAGCCGGCCGGGACGGGCACGTGGCCACCACGGACCGCCGTGTCGACCTCGACCTCGCCGTCCCCGAAAGCATGGGCGGCTCCGGCAACGGCGCGAACCCCGAACAGCTCTTTGCCGCCGGTTATGCCGCCTGCTTCCACAGCGCCCTGCAACTGGTCGCCCGCCAGCAGAAGGTGGACATCGAGGGTTCCAGCGTCGGTTCCGAGGTCCACCTCGGTGGCGTCGACGGCGGCGGATTCGGCCTGGCCGTCACCCTGGAAGTCACGCTGCCCGAGGTGGATCCGGCGATCGCCCGCGGGCTCGCCGACCGGGCGCACGAGGTCTGCCCCTACTCCAACGCCACCCGGGGCAACATCGAGGTCGACATCCGCGTCTCCGACGACTGATCAGCGGGCCGGCGCATCGGTGCCGGCGGTGGTGCGGTAGTAGCGCCGCTGGGGGCGGCCGGGGCCATAGCGCAACCGGACGCCGGCGGCTCCGTTCTCCACCAGGTACTCCAGGTAGCGGCGCGCGCTGACCCGTGAGGTCCCCAGCACCTCGGCGGCCTCGGAGGCCGCCACATCGACATCGGCCGAACGGAGCAGGTCCTCGACGCGCTGCAGCGTCTCGGCGCTGAACCCCTTGGGCAACTTCTCCGCCGTCGTTCCCCGGCCGCCGGCAAGCCCGAATACGCGGTCGATGTCCGCCTGTTCTGCGGTCTGTGCGGCATCCAGCGGCCGGTAGGTCGCCGCGTAGTGTTCCAGGCGGTCCACCAGTTCCCGGCGGGTGAACGGCTTCATGAGGTAGTGGACGATTCCGCCGCGCAGGGCGCTGCGCACGGTGTCGGCCTCACGGGCAGCGCTGATGACCAGCACGTCCAGTTCCGGGACCACCTCGCGCAACCGGCGGAGCAGCTCGAGGCCGCCGATGTCGGGCAGGTGGATGTCGAGCAGGACAAGATCCGGGGTCACCCGCCGGACCTCGGTGAGCGCCTGCGCCCCGCTGTGGGCGACGCCGCAGACCTCGAAGCCCGGCACTGCGGCCACGAACCCGGTGTGGATGCGCGCGACCATGAAGTCGTCGTCGACGATGAGGACCTTGATCACCGCCCCGCCTCCCGCGGCAGGATGGCGGTGAAGACGGCCCCGCCGTCGTTGTGCATGGTGGCCGTGCCACCGCGGCGTTCGCACACCAGCCGCGTCAGGGCCAGGCCGAAGCCGCGTCCGGCCGAGGACACCGAGGCCTTGGAGCTGTAGCCCTGCTGGAAGATCCGCTCCTGCATGGCGGCGTCGACCCCCGGCCCGGAATCCCTGACGGTGGCGGTGATCCTGCCGTCCCGGTCCTCCAGGTGCAGCTGCACGAGCGCTTCGGGTCGGCCGGCGACGGCGTCCAGCGCATTGTCCACCAGGTTCCCCACCACGGTGACCAGGTCACGGGAGAGTTCCTCGTCGACCCGGTCCAACGCGGTGTCGGGTGCCAGGTGGATCGTGACGCCGCGCTCGCCGGCGAGGCTGGACTTGGCGATCACCAGGGCGGCGACCGCCGGGTCGAGGATCCGGTTGGTGACGTTGTCGACCAGTTGCGTGCGGCTGAAGCTCACCCCGTCGACAAAACCCAGGGCCTCGTCGTACTCGCCCAGCTGGAGCAGGCCGGAGATCGTGTGCAGCTGGTTGGCGAATTCATGGGTCTGGGCCCGCAGGGTGTCCGTGGTGGTCCGGGTGGTCCCGAGCTCGCTTTCCAGGGTGGACAGTTCGGTGCGGTCGCGCAGGGTCGTCACCCAGCCGATGGTCCGGCCGCGGGCCTGCATCGGCCGCCGGTTGAGCACCACCAGCCGTTCGCCGACCAGGAGCAGCTGGTCGGCCTGGGAGGGCCCTTGCATCAGGGCCTCCCGCAGGGAGGCGTCGACCCCCAGCTCCCCGAGCGTGCGCCCCTCGCAGGCCGCGGGCCAACCGAGCAGGTCGAGGGCGGCGTCGTTGACCAGGGCGATGCGCCCGCGCGGGTCGACGGCGACCACTCCTTCCTTGATGCCATGCAGGATGGCCTCGCGGTGTTCGACCAGCCCCGCGATCTCGTCCGGTTCCATGCCCAGCGTCTGGTGCTTCACCCGGCGCGAGAGCAGCAGGGACCCTACGGTGCCCACGGCCAGCGACACCCCGAGATAAGCCAGCAGGTTCGGAACCGTGCTGCCCAGCCGCTCCCAAGCCGAGGGGTAGGTCCGTCCGACGACGGCGACTCCCACCAAGGCCCCGGAGTTGTCCAGCACCGGGACGTGCGCCACCAGGGTCCGCTGCGGGCCGCTGGCCACCGACCCGGTCCATGACCTCCCCTCCATCACGTCGCTGCCGGCCAGCTCCAGGGGCTCCCCGAGTTGCGAGGGGTCGGAGGAGGCCACCACCACCCCGTCCTTGCGGGCCAGCTGGGACAAGGAGGCCCCGGAGACCGCCCGGACCGACTCGGCGACCGCCGGCAGGGCCGCGCCCAGCCGGGGCTGGGCATCGGGGAGCATCGACCTGACGACGGGCATGGCGGCCAGGGTCTCGGCGGCGGAGAGGGCCCGGCGGCTTTCCATCCGCTCGAAGGTCCGCTCGGACTGGGCCAGGGAGATGAACAGGACCCCGACCAGCACCGCGAGCACGATCAGCAGCTGCAGTGCCAGGAACTGGCTGGAGAGCGTGAGCCGTCGACGGCCCCGGGAGGGGGCGCTGGCAGCTGGTCGGGACACGGGCATGGCCTTCCTGGGCACCGGCGCCGCCGATGCCGCATCATGGGGCGGGGAACGGATGAACTCTACACAGTCCACCGCCCGACAGCGACCGTGACCGGTAACACAATGAACACAAGTTTCACTGCGACCACAAGCGTGACCGCCGTCACGGGGCTGCCTAGCGTGGACCCATCGCACCCCCAAGTGAAAGAGGTACACCATGCGCCGCAGAAGCGCGCTCAAGCTCTCCGCCCTGGCCGCCGGCATCATGCTCGCCGCCTCCGGTTGCGGCGTCACCGGCTCCGCCGACGCCGGCGCCAGTTCCGAGGCCGCGGGGCCGGTGACCGGACTGCGCATCATGGTCCCGAACACCCCCGGCGGTGGCTACGACACCACCGCCCGCGTCTCCGCCCAGGTCATGGAGGAGGCCGGGATCACGAGCGGCACCGAAGTCTTCAACCTCGCCGGTGCCGGCGGAACCGTCGGACTGGCCCGCGTCGTGAACGAAAAGGGCAACGGGGACCTCGAGATGCTCATGGGCCTCGGCGTGGTGGGCGCCAGCTACACCAACGACTCCGACGCGAAGCTGACCGAGACCACCCCCATCGCCAAGCTCATCGAAGAGCCGGGCGCCATCATGGTCTCGAAGGATTCCCCCTACAAGACCATCGATGACCTGGTCAAGGCGTGGAAGGCCAACCCGGGCAAGATCAGTGTCGGCGGAGGCTCCTCGCCGGGCGGCCCGGACCACCTGCTGCCCATGCAGCTGGCCCAGACCATCGGCATCGATCCGAAGAAGGTCAACTTCATCTCCTACGACGGCGGCGGCGACCTGCTCCCGGCCATCCTGGGCAACAAGCTCGACGTGGCCGCGTCCGGCGCCGGCGAGTTCCTGGACCAGATCAAGTCAGGCCAGATCCGCGTGCTGGCAACCAGCGGCGAGCAGCCCCTGGAAGGCATCGACGCCCCGACGCTGAAGGAATCGGGCATCGACCTGGTCTTCAGCAACTGGCGTGGCCTCGTGGCCCCTCCGGGCATCTCCGACGAGGACAAGGCCAAGCTGGTCGACACCGTCACGAAGATGCACGAGAGCGATGAGTGGAAGGCCGCCCTGGAGAAGAACCGCTGGACGGATGCCTTCATGACCGGTGACGAGTTCGGCTCCTTCCTCAAGGACCAGGACCAGCGCGTTGCCGACGTCCTGCAGAAGCTGGGCCTGGCGTGAGTGAAGTCGCCACCCGGCGTTCCAACCGCTCCGAGCTGGGCTTCGCGGCCCTGCTCGGAGCGGTTGGAGTCGTCGTCGTCATCGACGCCGCCGGCCTGCACGTTCCGTATTCCCAGGCGGACCCGGTTGGACCCCGGGTTGTCCCGTTCATCGTTGGCGGCCTGTTGCTGCTCTGCGCCGTCCTGTTGGCAGTGACCGTGGCCCGCGGGCATACGGCGGAACCCGACGAAGGCGAGGACATCGACCCTAATTCACCCATTGGCTGGCATACGGTGTTGCCGCTGATCGGCTTCTTCATCCTGAACATCGTCCTGATCAACCCCCTGGGGTGGGTCATCTCCGGGACCCTGCTCTTCTGGGGCAGTGTCTGGTCGCTGGGCAGCCGGCATTATGTCCGGGACGGCATCATCTCGCTGGTGATGGCGGTGGGGACCTTCTACGGCTTCTACCTTGGCCTCGGCATCCACTTGCCGGCCGGCGTGCTCGAAGGAGTGCTGTAAATGGATACCCTCAACATGCTCATGCAGGGTTTCGCCACCGCCGCGACGCCCATCAACCTGCTCTACGCCTGCCTCGGCGTCCTGCTGGGCACCGCCGTCGGCGTCCTGCCCGGCATCGGCCCGGCCATGACGGTTGCCCTGCTGCTGCCGGTTACCTATGCCGTGGAACCGACCAGTGCGTTCATCATGTTCGCCGGCATCTACTACGGCGGCATGTACGGCGGCTCGACGACCTCGATCCTGCTGAACACCCCCGGTGAATCCTCGACCGTGATCACGGCGATCGAGGGACACAAGATGGCCAAGGCCGGACGGGCAGCCCAGGCGCTGGCGACCGCCGCCATCGGCTCCTTCGTGGCCGGCACCATCGGGACCGCCCTGCTGGTCGCCTTCGCCCCCCTGGTGGTCAAGTTCGCCGTGAGCCTCGGGCCGGCCAGCTACCTCGCCATCATGATCCTGGCGCTCATCGCCGTGACCGCTGTGTTGGGTGCCTCGAAACTGCGCGGCTTCGCCAGCCTCGGCCTCGGCCTGGCCATCGGGCTGGTCGGCATGGACCCGGTCACCGGGCAGGGCCGCCTCATCTTCGGACAGCCGCTGCTGTCCGACGGGGTCGACATCGTCGTGGTCGCCGTGGCCATCTTCGCGCTCGGGGAGGCGCTCTGGGTGGCCGCGCACCTGCTGCGCACCAAGTCGCAGACCATTCCGGTCGGCCGCCCGTGGATGGGCAAGGGCGATTGGAAGCGTTCGTGGAAGCCCTGGTTGCGCGGCACCGCCTATGGCTTTCCCTTCGGTGCCCTGCCGGCCGGAGGGGCCGAAATCCCCACCTTCCTGTCCTACGTGACCGAGAAGAAGCTCTCCAAGCATCCCGAGGAATTCGGCCACGGCGCCATCGAAGGCGTCGCCGGACCCGAAGCCGCGAACAACGCCTCGGCCGCCGGCACGCTGACGCCCATGCTGGCGCTGGGCCTGCCCACCAACGCCACGGCAGCGGTGATGCTGGCCGCGTTCATGCAGTACGGGATCCAGCCCGGGCCGCTGCTTTTCGAGAGCGAACCGAAACTGATTTGGGCGTTGATTGCCAGCCTGTTCATCGGCAACACGCTGTTGCTGCTGATCAATTTGCCACTGGCCCCGCTCTGGGCGAAGTTGTTGCAGCTGCCCCGGCCCTACCTGTATGCGGGAATCCTCTTCTTCGCCACGTTGGGCACCTATGCGGTGAACAGCCAGGCGTTCGACCTGGTCCTGCTGTTGATCCTGGGCGTCCTGGGCTTCGCGATGCGCCGCTTCGGCATCCCGGTGCTGCCCCTGATCCTCGGCGTCATCCTGGGGCCACGCATCGAAAAGGAACTGCGCCAGGCCTTCCAGCTCAGTTCGGGTGACCCCATCGGGCTGGTGAACGAGCCGGTGGCCGTGGTCGTCTACGCGATCGTCGCACTGGTGCTGTTGTGGCCGCTGGTCATGCTGGCGCTGCGCAAGGCCCGTCCCCGCACGGCTCCGGACGCCGCAGCACTCGACAGGCTGCCGGTCACCGAGGACGATCAGGCCGGTCCGGCCACCCCGGAGCAGGTCGGCCCGACCGTCCCGGACGCGGACAAGCCAGACGCGGACAAGGCCGCCGACGAGGTGACCCGGCAGCGGAGGGTACCGAACCGCGAACCACACGATCCGCCGTCGTACTCCTGAGTCCACACCGGAGACCGGCACCCGGGCCCGGTGCCTTCGACCCATCCACGTCGAGGGCGCCGGGCCCCGCTGCGTGTCGGGACCGGCGGTGCGTCCAGGCGCTCTGGCAGACTGGCTCCATGCATGACGAGGAACCGGACTCCACGTACACGACGATCGAAGGCGTTCCGTACGTGCGCCTCTTCGTGGACCACGGGGAGAGCCCGGTGTGGACGTGGGAACCACTGGATTATGCCGAGCTGCAGCTTCCTGCCGGCCTGGAGGCACGGATGCGCGCCTGGGAGGCAGCCTTCTACGCGGACGGCATCGACGGAACCCGGCACGACCAGGCGGCCCAGCGTCACCGGGCCGAAGGGATCCTGCTCGCCGGGCAGCTCGCCGGCGAACTCGGATCGCCCCTGGCGGTGCACTATGCACCGGCCGACCCCGGGTCACTGTCCCTGGCCGGGCACGACGGCGCCGAGGGCGCCCGGCTCTCGCTGGCGGACCCGGCGGTCTTCCACGTCGAGACCTTCCCCGTCCGCCCGGCCGTCACCCGCGACATCGTCTGGATGCTCCAGCACCCCTTCGAACGCCCCGACGGGGCCGGGGGAGCCGGGCCATTGGATGCCGACTGGAGCGACCTGGAAGAACACCCCGGGGACGGCTTCGGGGACGGCTTCTGCGACTACGGCGGCGACGGCCCGCGCGGCACCGGCGGCCGCTAGCGCGATAGGCGCGGTCGGCTGCGCGGATGCGTGCGGGACCGGCGGCGTGCGCGATACTAGGGGCATGGAGTTCCGCGAGCCGCAGCACGGCACACTTCCGATGAACGAGCCCCGCCGCGTCGTCCTGCTCGGCTCGACCGGCTCCATCGGCACGCAGGCCATCGAGGTCGCCGACCACGCCCCCGACCGCTTCCGCATCGTCGCGCTCGCCGGCGGATCCAACCTCGAACTGCTCGCCCGCCAGGCCGTCCACACCCGCGCCGAGGTCGTCGCGCTCGCCGACGGCGACGTGGACCAGCTGGCGCGCAGGATCCACGACCACGCCGAGCTCGCCGGGCACAGCACCTACCGCCCCGAACTGCTCCACGGTCCCACCGCGGCAGCCCGCCTTGCCGGGTACCCGGGGGCCGACGTCGTGCTCAATGGCATCACCGGCTCCATCGGCCTGGCACCGACGCTGGCGGCGCTGAAGGCCGGGCACCTGCTGGCGCTGGCCAACAAGGAATCGCTCATCGTCGGTGGCGCGCTGGTCAAGGACGCCGCGGCGCCGGGCCAGCTGGTCCCCGTCGACTCCGAGCACTCGGCGATCGCCCAGGCCCTGCGCGCCGGCACCCCGGACGAGGTCGCCCGGCTCGTCGTCACCGCCTCCGGCGGCCCCTTCCGCGGCAGGACCCGGGCGCAGCTGATGGACGTCACCCCCGCCCAGGCGTTGGCCCACCCGACCTGGGACATGGGCAAGGTCATCACCACCAACTCCGCGACCATGGTCAACAAGGCGCTGGAGGTCATCGAGGCGCACCTGCTCTTCGACGTGCCGCTGGACCGGATCCAGGCGGTGGTCCATCCGCAGTCGATGGTGCACTCCATGGTCGAATTCACCGACGGATCCACCATCGCCCAGGCCTCCCCGCCGGACATGCGCCTGCCGATCGCCCTGGGGATGGGCTGGCCCGCCCGGGTCCCCGGCGTGGCCGCCGGCTGCGACTTCACCCGCGCCTCCGAGTGGACGTTCGAGCCGCTGGACGAGGACGCGTTCCCGGCCATCCGGCTGGCCAAGGCCGCCGCCCGCGCCTCCGCCACGCACATGGCCGTCTACAACGCCGCGAACGAGGAGGCCGTGCACGCCTTCCACGCCGGCGCCATCCGCTTCCCGGAGATCGTCGACACCGTCGAGGCGGTGGTGGGGCAGTACGACGCCGGGACCTCCTCCGGGGGCACGGCCGGGGCCGGGCCCACCGTGGACGCGGTGCTGGCGGCCGAGGCGTGGGCACGAAAAGCAGCCCAGGATCGTTGGGGGCAGATGTGACTGTTCTCCTCTTCATCGCCGGCGTGCTGATCCTCGCGCTCGGCGTCGCCGTGTCCATTGCCCTGCACGAGGTCGGCCACCTGGTCCCGGCCAAGGCCTTCGGTGTGCGCGTGCCGCAGTACATGATCGGCTTCGGCAAGACGCTGTTCTCCCGCCGGCGCGGCGAGACCGAGTACGGCCTCAAGGCCATCCCGCTGGGTGGCTACATCTCGATGATCGGGATGTACCCGCCCTCGGCCGCCACCGACGTGGACGGCAAGGTCAAGGCCTCCAGCACGGGCATGTTCACCCAGATGGCCGACGAGGCCCGCAAGGCCGCCGCCGAGGAGCTGCGGCCCGGCGACGAGAACCGCATGTTCTACAAGCTGCCCGTATACAAGCGCGTCATCATCATGCTCGGCGGCCCGTTCATGAACCTGGTCATCGCGTTCGTGCTCTTCGCCGTCCTGCTCTCCGGGTTCGGCACGGTCCAGTCCACCACCAACGTCACCGAGGTCTACCAGTGCGTGGTCAGCCAGGCCGACCAGCAGGCCCGTGGCGGGGACGACTCCGCAGCCAACTGCCAGCCCGGGGACCCGAAGGCCCCGGCCTATGCCGCCGGCCTGCGCCCGGGGGACCGGATCACCTCCTTCAACGGCCGGGACGTGCGCGAATACCAGTGGGATGACCTGACCACGATGATCCGCGCCTCCGCCGGCCACGCCTCGCAGATGACCTACCTGCGCGACGGCACCGAGCACACCACCACGATCACCCCGCTGCTCACCCAGCGCCCGGCCCTGGACATCAACGGCCGCCCCAAGACCGACGCGGACGGCAACACCACCCTGGTCAACGTCGGCTTCGTCGGCATGGGCTCCGAACCCAAGCAGATGACCGTTCCGCTCACCGAGGTCCCGCAGGCGGTCGGGGAGAACGTGCGCGCCGTGGCCGGGATCGTGATCGACCTGCCGGCCCGCCTGGTCGCGGTCGGCAAGGCGGCCTTCTCCGACGCGCCGCGCGACCCGAACGGGCCCATGTCGGTGGTCGGCGTCGGGCGCATCGCCGGCGAGGTCAGCGCCATGGACCAGGTCCCGCTCAAGGACCGCGTCGCCACCCTCATCGGCCTGGTCGCCAGCCTGAACATCGCCCTGTTCGTCTTCAACCTCATCCCGCTGCTGCCCCTGGACGGCGGCCACGTCATCGGCGCCCTCTGGGAAGGGCTGCGCCGCACCGTGGCCCGGGTCTTCAGGCGGCGCGACCCCGGCCCGGTGGACATCGCCAAGCTGATGCCGCTGACCTACGTGGTCGCCGTCCTCATGCTGGGCATGGGGGCGCTGCTGATCTACGCCGACATCGTCAAGCCGGTGAACATCTTTGGCTGACGCACCCAGCCTCCGCCGGATCACCGCGACGGCAGCCGCAGCGCTGGCCGTCGGCCTCATCCTGTCCGGGTGCACCGGCTCCGGACCGCCGGACCCCAGTACCCCGGGCACGACGGCGGAAACGACACCATCCGCGAACCCCACCCAGGTGCGGCTCACCACCCCGCAGGCCGGGGTCCACCAGCTGGACGGCACGGGAGCGGAACTGGCCCTCGATGCGAGCCGGGCCTTCTTCGCCCACGCACCCGCCGCCGTCGTCCTCG
Source organism: Arthrobacter sp. (assembly GCA_035571895.1). Taxonomy (GTDB): domain Bacteria; phylum Actinomycetota; class Actinomycetes; order Actinomycetales; family Micrococcaceae; genus Arthrobacter_H. The sequence continues at coordinate 18,262 of DATNBS010000023.1, forward strand.
AGACCGGGTCGGGAAAGACCGGCGGCGACGCGGAGGCGGCCGCACAGCGGGCCGAGGACCTCGGCATCCCGCTGCTGCTGGCCCCGCAGACCGCCGATCAGGCCAGCGCGGTGGGCGCCGAACTCCACCGCCTCGGGGCCACGGCCATCATCCGCTACGCCGCACCGCCCTCCGGGGAAGGTGCCGCCGACCCCAGCGCCGGCGCCGACCCGTCCTCCGCACCGGCTTCCGGGCCGAGCCCCGCCGGCGGTGACGACTGGGACGTCGAGGTCCTCGACGGCACGGATCCCGCCGCCGACATGCCAGCGGTCCAGGCGGCGCACCCTGCCGGCCCACTGGCCGCCGTCGCACTGGCATCAGACGACGACGCCGGGACGCGCGCCGGCCTGGCCTCCGCCCGCGCCGCCGGGGCGATCGTGCACACGATGGGCTCCGCCGATCCACGCGCCGACGCGGACCGCGGCTTCTTCCGCAAGCAGGCCGACCACGCGCTCTTCGCCCTCGGCGACGGCTACGGTCCCGCGAAGGAATTCGCCGCGCTGGCCCGGACCGCCGCCACCGGTCCCGAGCTTCCCGGCGGCGGGCAGGTCGTCTTCCCGCACCGGCGCATGGTCGCCCTCTACGGCACCCCGGGGACCGGCTCCCTGGGGGTGCTCGGCGAGCAGGGCATCAAGGCCTCCATCACCCGGGCCAAGAAACTGGCGGACCGGTACCAGCCCTACAGCAAGCAGCCGGTCCAACCGGCCTTCGAGATCATCGCCACCGTCGCCTCCGCCGGCGCCGGCAAGGACGGCAACTACTCGACCTCCGTGCCCGTCACGACGATCGAGCCCTGGGTGGAGGCCGCCCGCAAGGCGGGGGTCTACGTGGTGCTGGACCTGCAGCCGGGCCGCAACGACTTCCTCACCCAGGCCAAGCAGTACGAGAAGCTGCTCAGGTACCCCAACGTCGGCCTCGCCTACGACCCGGAGTGGCGGCTGAAGCCCCACCAGCGCCACATGGCCCAGATCGGGTCCGTGTCCGCGGCGGAGCTGAACCGGACGAACGACTGGCTGGCGCAGCTGACCCGCAAGCACCGGCTGCCGCAGAAGGTCGTGATCCTGCACCAGTTCCAGCTGGGGATGATCCGCGATCGGGCGGCCCTGGACACCTCGCATCCGGAACTCGCGCTGGTCCTGCACGCCGACGGAAACGGCAGTCCCGGCCAGAAGATGGCGACCTGGAACGCTCTGCGCCGTGACCTGCCGCAGGGCATCCGCATGGCGTGGAAGAACTTCATCGACGAGGATTCCCCGACCTTCACGCCGAAGCAGACGTACGCCCTGGACCCGAAGCCCTGGTTCGTGTCCTACCAGTAGCTACCAGGAGCCGGCGTCCTCCCCGTCGCGTCCGTCATGGCGCCCCCGGCGCGGAACGTACACTGGGGACCATGACGATCTTTGCCGTGGAATACGTATACGCCGCCGGGTCCGAAGCCGCCCGCGACGAGCACCGCCCCAACCACCGCGCCTTCCTGGGCGGGCTGTCCGGCGATTTCTCGCTGGTGGCCTCCGGCCCCTACGTCGACGGATCCGGCGCCCTGCTGCTCATCAAGGCCGCCTCCGAACCGGCGCTGGCCGAGAAGCTCGGCGAGGACCCGTTCAACGCCAACGGCCTGGTCTCGGCGGTGCGCCTGACCGAGTGGAGCCCCGTCACCGG
>DATNBS010000024.1:0-6107 GCA_035571895.1 Arthrobacter sp.
AAGCGCAGCCCGGGAATCCGGTCGGTCAACCGCCCCAGCCACATGGCACTGACCACCGGAAGGATGGCGTAGGCGGCTGTCACCAGGCCGATGGCCGTGGCATCCGCCCCCAGGTCGATGAGCTTGTAGGTGGTGACCGGACGAACCAGGTTCAGCGCCGTCTGCGAGAAGAACCCCGCCACCACCAACGTCCACAACCATGCCTGCGATCGCGGACCGGGGGACGCTGACGACATGGGGCCTCCGGTTCGGGCATGGCGGGCAAAACGTCACCAGATTACCCTCCTGGCGGGCGAGCCCGCGCATTGTGTACCGGCCGGCACTGCCCCGTGCATCGCGCCCGGCAGTTCTCAGGCGGAGACGATCGGCAGGTCCGCCCAGTCGGTGGTGTAGCGCGGGGAGGCGAACTCCCGTTTCATGCTCCAGCCTGCCGGTTCGGCCAGCCCGGCATGGCCCAGCCCGATGGCGGCCTCACCGAACCGGGCCCGCACGTCGCCGAGCAGCGTGCCCATGTCCCGGTGGTCCCCCTCCCCGGCGAAGGCGTCGAAGGTGGACTGCCCGGTCGCCGGCTCCAGGCCGGAGAACATCACCCCTGCGCGCACGTACCGGGTACCGGGCACCATACGTCCGCGCATCGCGGCCACCGCCGCGCGAGTCAGCACGATCGGGTCCTGCGTCGGCGCGGGCAGCCGGACGGAAACCGCAGGGTTCGGCGTGTCCGGGTTCAGGGTGCCCGGGCCGGGGGTCGGGATGCCGGTACCTTCCCCGGCACCGGTCTCCCCTGCGCCCGCGGCGTTTTCGGCGGCAGCGAACCGGCTGACCCCGGCGCTGACGGTGAGCATCGAGGCGCGCAGGCCCTCGGCAGCCAACCGTGCGGCACCACGTTGGGCGTAGAGCGCCATGACCTGATCCATGTCCGCCGCGGTGGTCACCGGGGTGGAGAAGCTGCGCGAGAACATGATCTGCGCCTTGTCCGCCCGTTCCTCCACCTCGGGGATGCAGGGCGTTCCGTTGAGCTCGAGCACGGTGCGCTGCAGCACCACGGAGAACTTCTTGCGGATCATGAGCGGGTCCGCATCGCGCAGGTCGGCGATGGTGTCGATGCCCAGGGCCTTGAGCCGGTGGCCGGTCCGCCCGCCCACTCCCCACAGCCCCGTGACAGGTACGCGTGACTGGATGCGGCGGATCTCCTCGTCCGGGACGCTGCCCAACGAGCAGACCCCACCCAGGCCCGGGTTGCGCTTGGCCACGTGGTTGGCGAACTTCGCCAGGGTCTTCGTCGGCGCCACGCCCACGCAGACCGGCACCCCGACGTGGCGCCAGACGGCCTGCCGGATGCGTCCGGCGGTATGGCGCAGCATCGCCTCGTCACCGGGCAGCCCGATGAAAGACTCGTCGATCGAGTAGACCTCCTGCCACGCCCCGAACCGCCCGATCACCTCCATGACGCGCGCGGACATGTCCCCGTAGAGCTCGTAGTTGCTCGAACGGGCCACCAGGCCCAGCGCTGCGGCGCGGCCCTGCACCTGGAACCACGGCGTCCCGGTCTTGATGCCCGCACGCTTGGCCTCCTCCGAGCGGGCGACGACGCATCCGTCATTGTTCGAGAGCACGACGACGGGGCGTCCTTCCAGCGTCGGGTCAAAGGCCCGTTCGCAGGAGACATAGAAGTTGTTCACATCCACGAGGGCCAGGCGGAGACGGACGGATGACGGTTCAGACATGGTGCAGGCAGCGCGTGACGACGCCCCAGATCACCAGGTCCTCCAGGTGTGGGACGGCGAGTGGCGTGGACGCCGGCTCGTCCGTGCGGAGGCTGATCCCGGCACCATCGGCGGCGAGCCGGCGGATGACCAGTTCGCCGTCAAGCACGGCAATGACCACCTTCCCGTCCCGGGGTTCCAGGGAGCGGTCGACGATCACCTCGTCGCCGTCGCAGATGCCGGAGGCCGCCATCGAGTTGCCGGAGACCCGCAGGATGAACGTCGAGGTGCGGTCGCGGATGAGATGGCGGTTCAGGTCGATCCCACCGTGGAAGTAGTCCCGGGCCGGTGACGGGAAGCCGCTGGCTGCGCGTCCCACGGTCGCCCCGCCCTGGATCCCGTCGTCGGGTCCCGTTCCGGGCGGGGGAACGTGGACCGGGTCCTGGCCGAACACGGCACCCCCTGGAGTAGAACAAACTTTCGATGACGCCAACTCTAGCACCAGCCGATGCCCTGGCGGGCGACTCGCGGCGGGGTCAGCGGACTGCCGCCGCATCGGCAAGGTGCACGGCTGAACGCAGCGTGGCCACGGCCTCGTCGCCATTGATCCGTGCCAACGTCAGGCCGGCCGCCAGGACGGCGAAGAGCAGCCGGGCCTGGCGTGCCATCCAGGCCTCGCGCTCCTCCTCGACGCCACCATCCCGCTGGAGGCCCCCAGTGCCACCTCCCCCGGACGAGTCGCGCCGCAGCGCGTCGGCGAACGCGCGGGTGACTTCGAGCCGGTAGGCGTCCACGGCGGCCCGGACCTCCCTGTCCCGCCCGCCGCTCCCCGCGGCGGCGACGAGCAGCAGGCATCCCGGGGGATTGCCGTCCCTGCCGGCGCCATCGGCGCCGCCCAGGACGGCTTCGGCCACGGACTCGAAGTAGGCCCGCAGGCCCGCAGCCCCCGTGGGAGCGGCGACCAGGGCAGCAAGGCGGGGGCGGACGACCTCGTCCAGGTAGCTCTGCACGGCGGCATCGAACAGGCCCCGCTTGGACCCAAAGGCGTTGTAGAGACTCGATCGTGCCAGTCCGGTCGCCCGTTCCAGATCCGGCATGGCCGCGGCGTCATAGCCGCGGGACCAGAAGACGTCCCGGGCCGCCCGGACGACGTCTCCGGTGTCGAACGCCCTGCTTCGTGCCATCTGCCCCATGCCCCTTCCGCCGACCGGCAGCTGGTAGCCGGGGTGTCTGCGCCTCGGCCACCATTATGTACCATTCAGTCCAATATTGTAGTCTCGCAGCACGACACCACCATCAAGGGAGCACCACCATGACCTCCAGCACGCACATCCAACTCGCCCAGCGCCCCACCGGGTGGCCCGGACAGGAGGACTTCCGCACCGCCGTCGTCGACCTGCCTGAGCTTGCCGAGGGGGAAGTCCGCGTCGCCAACGACTTCATGTCCGTCGATCCCTACATGCGCGGGCGCATGAACGACGTGAAGTCCTACGTCCCGCCCTTCCAGCTCGGAGAGGTGCTCAACGGCGGGGCGGTGGGCCACGTCCTCGAGAGCCGCGCCGACGCCCTGCCGGTGGGCACCGCGGTGCTGCACTCCCAGGGTTGGCGCGACGTCGCCCAGGGGCCAAGCACCGAGTTCCGCGCCGTGGCCGAAGTGCCCGGCCTGCCCCTGTCCGTGTACCTCGGCACGCTCGGGATGACCGGGCTCACGGCCTGGGTCGGCTTGCTGGAGATCGCGTCCCTGAAGGAAGGCGACACGGTCTTCGTTTCCGGGGCTGCCGGTGCCGTGGGGACCATGGTGGGGCAGATCGCCCGGCTCAAGGGCGCCACCCGGGTGATCGGCTCGGCCGGCAGCGCCGGGAAGGTCGACCTGCTCACCTCGAAGTATGGTTTCGACGCCGCCTTCAACTACAAGGACGGGGACATCGCCGGGCAGTTGGCTGCCGCGGCCCCGAGCGGCATCGATGTCTACTTCGACAACGTCGGCGGCGAACACCTCGAGGCCGCCATCGGCGCCCTGAACGACGGTGGACGCGCCGCCCTGTGCGGGGCGATTTCCCAGTACAACGCCACCGGGCCCACGGCGGGACCGCGGAACATGTCCAACCTGGTCACCCGCGGCCTGCGGTTGGAGGGCTTCACGGTCGGTAACTACCAGCAGCACTTCGGGGCCTTCGCCGAACAGGTGGGCGCCTGGGTGGCCAGCGGCGACGTCGTCTTCGACGAAACCGTTGTCGAGGGGCTGGACCACGCGGTGGATGCCTTCCTGGACCTGTTGCGTGGGGCAAACACCGGAAAGATGATCGTCAAGCTTTAGACCGGCCCACGGCGGTCCCGCACCGCCGTCGTACTCCAACAGGCCGGAGGGCACAAAAACCGGCCCCGATCGCTGGGATCGGGGCCGGTTTTCTGCTACGGGTGGCTAGGCGTCGACGGTGATGACCGTGACGACCGGCTTGCGGCGCATGGCGCGGTCGGACCAGCGCACGAGGGCCTGGGAGATCGCCCGCTCGGCGTCGGGACCGGTCTTGGGGCCCTTGAGCCCGCCGAGGGTCTTCTCCACGATGCCCACGGCCTTGCCGAGGTCCTTGTCGGAGAACGCGAAGCCGACCGGGAAGAACTCGGGGTCCTCCTCCAGCGCACCGGTCTCCGGGTCGACGATGGCCAGCACGGTCAGCGCGCCGTCCTCGGCGAGGCGGATGCGGTCCTGCAGGGACTCCTCCGTGGCGGCGCCGGCGACCATGTTCTCGACGTAGACGTAGTCGGCGGCGACGTTGCCGGAGACGCGGGCAACGCCGTCCTTGAGGTCGACGGTCACGCCGTCCTCCAGGACCAGGGCGTTCCTGGGGTCGACGCCGGTGCGGATGGCCAGTTCGGCGTTGGCCTTCAGGTGGCGGTGTTCGCCGTGCACGGGCATCACGTTCTTCGGGCGGACCAGGTTGTAGCAGTACACCAGCTCGCCGGCGGAGGCGTGGCCGGAGACATGGACCTTGGCGTTGCCCTTGTGCACCACGTTGGCGCCGAGCTTGGTCAGGTCGTTGATCAGGCGGTAGATCGAGGTCTCGTTGCCCGGGACCAGCGAGGAGGCCAACAACACGGTGTCGCCCTCGACCAGGTCGATGACGTGGTCCTGGTTGGCCATGCGGGCCAGGGCGGCCATCGGTTCGCCCTGGGAGCCGGTGCAGATGATGACGACCTTCTCCGGGGCCATCTTCTCCACCTCCTTGAAGTCCACCAGCACGTTGCGCGGGATCTTCAGGTAGCCCAGCTCCTTGGCGGTGCCCATGTTGCGGACCATCGAGCGGCCGACGAAGGCGACCTTGCGGCCGTACTTGTGGGCGGAGTCGATGACCTGCTGGATGCGGTGCACGTGCGAGGCGAACGAGGAGACGATCACGCGGCGCGGGGAGGTGCGCATGACGTTGTCGATGGCCGGCAGCAACTCGGCCTCGGCGGCCATGAAGCCCGGGACCTCGGCATTGGTGGAGTCGGGCATGAACAGGTCCACGCCCTCCTCGCCAAGCCGGGCGAACCCGGCCAGGTCGGTGATGCGGCGGTCCAGCGGGAACTGGTCCATCTTGAAGTCGCCGGTCTCCAGCACCAGGCCCGCAGGCGTGCGGATCGCCACGGCCAGGCCGTCGGGGATGGAGTGGTTCACGGCCAGGAACTCGAGGTCGAAGGGGCCGAACTTCTTGCGCTCGCCCTCCTTGACCTGGACCACCTTGGGCTTGATGCGGTGTTCCTGCAGCTTGGTCTTCACGAACGCCAGCGTCAGGCGGGCGGAGATCAGCGGGATGTCCGCCCGCTCGCGGAGCAGGTACGGAATGCCGCCGATGTGGTCCTCGTGGCCGTGCGTGAGCACGACGCCGACGACGTCATCGAGGCGGTCGCGGATCGCCGAGAAGTCGGGCAGGATCACGTCGACTCCGGGGTGCTGTTCCTCGGGGAACAGGACGCCGCAGTCCACGATGAGCAGCTTGCCGCCGTACTCGAAGACCGTCATGTTGCGGCCGATCTCGCCCAGGCCGCCCAGCGGGGTGATCCGCATGGCTCCCTTCGCGAGGGCGGGCGGTGTCTGGTGCTGCTTTTTTCTCAAGAGGATCCGTTCTCTGTGCGGTGTTGTTTTCCGTATCCGGCCGGCAGCGTCGGTTGTATCGGTCGACGCCGGAGCAAACCGGGAAATCTTGGGGCGTCCGCGACGCGCGGGTGGTGGACGCATATCTACCCTGACTTTACCACCGCTTGACCACCGTGGTCCCGTCGGGGTCTAGCCTGAACCCATGCCCCTCGCGGTGATCGGTGCCGTCCTGCTGCTGCTCGGCGCCCTCGCCGTGGCCGTAGGCATCCTCCCTCTCGGCGACGTGCTCGCCCTGGCGGACCGCGCGGTTCCGGTGTTGGGCTTCG
>DATNBS010000025.1:0-4048 GCA_035571895.1 Arthrobacter sp.
CCTGATGGATGCGGCGAATACCCGCTACGCCGGACGCACCATCTTTGCCGGGACCTCCGACGCCGGTGTCGCAGTGGTGAAGAACGACGACGGCTCGGTCACCATCCCACCAGCCGCCGGCACTGTCGAACGGCGCACCGGAGCCAACACGACCATCCGCGTGGACTCGGATGCCACGGCCGTCTTCGGCCCAGCCGAGGAAGGCGGAGACGACGTGTTCTCCCTGATCAGCAACATCATCAAGGATCTGCGCGCCGGAACGAACATCTCCTCGCGCATCGTCCAGGTCGACGCATCCATGCAGCAGGTGCGCGATGCCCAGACCTCCGTCGGCGTCCGGCACGCCACCGTCCTGGCGGCCGAGGCATCGTTGAAGGACGACGCCGTCGCCTTAGAGGGCCGGCGCTCTGCGGTCGAGGACATCGACCTGGGCACCGCCATCCTGGACCTGAAAACTCAGGAAGTCGCCTACCAGGCGGCCTTGGCGGCTTCGGCCAAGGTCCTGCAGCCCACGCTGATGGACTTCCTGCGATGAGCACGCGCCTCGCCTTCGCCGCCCCGCTCCCCGGGCTCGCCGACCTGACGGAGTTCACGCTTGAGCCCGTCGAGGATGCCGTGGGCCTCTATTCGCTGGATTCGGCCGACCGCCCGGAGATCCGCTTCTTCGTCCTGGATGCCGCCACGCATCTGCCCGACTACCGCCCGCGGTTCTCGGCCGAGCAGCTGGCGCTGGTCGACGCCGCCGAGAAGCAGCCGTCGGTGTTGACGATGGTGAGCACCTCGGAGCGCGGGGCCACGGTGAACCTGTTGGCTCCGGTGCTAGTGAACCCGGAGACCGGTGCCTGCGCCCAGGTGATCCTCGAGGGCCAGGACTGGCCACTGCGCTCCCCCTTGGGCGCCACGGCCTGATCGTTCCTGGCAGTCCGGGTAATCTGGCCGCATGGCCATCCTCATCGATCCCCCGTTGTGGCCCGCCCACGGCACGGAGTTCTCCCATCTGGTCTCCGACGTCTCCGTCGAGGAACTCCATGCATTCGCCGCGGCCGCCGGCTTGACCAACCGCGCGTTCGACCGCGACCACTACGACGTGCCGCGCAAGAAGTTCGACGATCTCGTCGCCCGCGGCGCGCTCCCCGTCTCGGGCACCGAGCTGGCCCGGCGGCTCATCCGCTCCGGTGTACGCATCCCGGCCCGGCAGCGTCCCGAGAAGCTCGATGGGGTCCTCGCCGACGCCTGGGAGCGGCTGCTGCCCGGCCACTCGGAGATCGGCGCGCAGCTGATCGCCCGCTGGTCCGAACCCCACCGGCAGTACCACGATCGCGCCCATCTGCTGGCCGTCCTGCGCGCTCTGGATCTGTTGTCAGGCCAGGGCGAACCCATGGGGCCGCATCCGCGCGCACCATGGTTAGCTGCGTGGTTCCATGACGCCGTGTACGAGGGCGTCGCGGGGCAGGACGAGGAGGACTCCGCCGCCCTGGCCGCACAGCTGCTTCCCTCCACCGGGCTATCCGCCGACGAGGTGGCCGAGGTGGCCCGTCTGGTGCGGCTGACCACCAGCCACCGGCCTGAAATGGACGATACCGGCGGGCGGCTGCTGTGCGACGCCGATCTGGAGGTCCTCGCGCGTCCCTGGCCCGAATACCAGCGCTATGCGGCCGCCGTGCGCCGCGAATACGCCCGCGTCCCCGAAGCCGACTTCGCGCTGGGTCGCACCGCTGCCCTGCGGTCCCTCTTGGAGACGGTGCCGCTCTTCGGCACCCGCACTGGCCGGGAGCTGTGGGAAGAGGGCGCCCGCCGGAACCTCACGGCCGAGCTGGCTGGCCTGGGCTACCCGGCTCCCTGACCCCGCGGGCTACATCGCCTCCTTGATTCCCTTCTTCACGAGCCACCAGTTGACCGGGTAGGAGCAGATGAATCCGGCCACCATGGCCACCTGCTTCACCACCCAGAACTCCGGCGTCAGTACCCCGGCCCTCCCGCCCAGCACCGCGGGAAGCACGGCGAACTGGGCGAGCGCCAGCATCCCGTACATCCCGACCTGCCAGGCCGTGATCGAGAGGGTATCGGCCTTCAGCGCCGCGACGAGCCCCGCCCCCAGGGACAATCCGCGCATGGGGGCGATCGAGAAGTACTGGAACACGATCCCGGCGGTGAAGGCGATGACGAAGTCGATGATCCACCCGGCGAAGACCCGGTCCTGGTAGAGGGTCCCCAGCCCCACCGCGACACCGAGGGCCGGCACGGCCACCAGGGCGAACTCCCCGATGAGGTCCCCCAAGGTGCAGCCCGCCCCTCAGTGGCTCGTCCCCGTGGCCACGGAGACGGCCCGCGGCGGCGAGTCCCCGCGGGGTGCCTCCCCGCGTTTCGGGGCACGCCCGGAGCGCAGGTAGAACCCCAGCCGGACCAAGCTGCCGAACAGAATTGTCAGCGGCCAGACCGCATTCATGACGGCCATCGGCTGGGGACGCCGAACCACGTCGACCGAGACGAAAACGGCGCAGGCGATGGCCAAGGCCAGCAGCGCACTGCACGCTATGGTCAACCCCGGGGGAAGGTCCTGGACGTGTAATTCTTCAATACCCATGCTGCAACCCCATCATGGGGACCGCTGCCCTGGCCACGAACCGCGAGCAGCCGGGTCCCGGAGCGGCGGGGAACCCGCCAAAGACCGCCACGTCTTGCCCGGCGTGCACGGCTTAAACGCCAGCGGCGCGGCCACCTGCGAAAGGTGACCGCGCCGCCGTCGTACTGGATGTCGTGCTGGGTGTGGCTGGGGAGCCGGGGTGGCTAGAAGCCGCCCATGCCACCCATGCCGCCCATGTCGTCGCCACCGGGCATGCCGGCAGCGGCCTTCTCCGGCTTGTCGGCGACAACGGCCTCGGTGGTGAGGAACAGGCCCGCGATGGAGGCCGCGTTCTGCAGAGCAGAGCGGGTGACCTTCACCGGGTCGTTCACGCCGGCCTGCAGCAGGTCCTCGTAGACGCCGGTGGCGGCGTTCAGGCCGTGGCCCGAAGGCAGGCCCTTGACCTTGTCGGCGACGACGCCGGGCTCCATGCCGGCGTTGAAGGCGATCTGCTTCAGCGGCGCCTCGATGGCGACCTTGACGATATTGGCGCCGGTGGACTCGTCGCCCTCCAGGCCCAGCTTCGCGAAGGCACGCTCGCCGGCCTGGATCAGGGCCACGCCGCCGCCGGCGACGATGCCCTCTTCCACGGCCGCCTTGGCGTTGCGCACGGCGTCCTCGATGCGGTGCTTGCGCTCCTTGAGCTCGACCTCCGTGGCGGCACCGGCCTTGATGACCGCAACGCCACCGGCCAGCTTGGCCAGGCGCTCCTGCAGCTTCTCGCGGTCGTAGTCCGAATCGGAGTTCTCGATCTCGGCGCGGATCTGGCTGACGCGGCCGGAGATCTCCTCGGCGTCGCCTGCACCCTCGACGATGGTGGTCTCGTCCTTGGTGACGACGATCTTGCGGGCCGTGCCCAGCTGGTCGAGGGTGGCGGTCTCCAGGGAGAGCCCGACCTCCTCGGAGATGACCTGGCCACCGGTGAGGATGGCGATGTCGGCCAGCATGGCCTTGCGGCGGTCACCGAAGCCCGGTGCCTTGACGGCGACGGACTTGAAGGTGCCCTTGAGCTTGTTGACGACCAGGGTTGCCAGGGCCTCGCCCTCGACGTCCTCGGCGATGATCAGCAGCGGCTTGCCGGACTGCATGACCTTCTCCAGGATGGCGACCATGTCCTTGACGGAGGAGATCTTGGAGTTGACGATCAGGATGTACGGGTCCTCGAGGACCGTTTCCTGGCGTTCGGCGTCGGAGACGAAGTAGGCCGAGAGGTAGCCCTTGTCGAAGCGCATGCCCTCGGTCAGCTCGAGGTCCAGCCCGAAGGTGTTGGACTCCTCGACGGTGATGACGCCTTCCTTGCCGACCTTGTCCAGGGCCTCGGCGATGAGCTCGCCGATCTGGGAGTCACCGGCGGAGATCGACGCGGTGGCGGCGATCTGCTCCTTGGTCTCGATCTCCTTCGCCTGCTCGAGCAGGGCGGCGGTG
>DATNBS010000026.1:0-11107 GCA_035571895.1 Arthrobacter sp.
AAGGGCTGCACCAAGTTACAAGAATCCCGGCAAAAAGCCCCAGCAGGCACACGGAGGTGCACCCACAAAAGACCATTCACCAATTCAAAAAAAATCGGTGTCAACAAACATGGCACACTATTGAGTTCTCAAACAACAGACCGCTAACGATTCCGAACAAACTTCGAATCTTTCAATTCGTTTTCTTTTTGTTTTTCTTTCGTTGCTACATATCTAATTTATTCGTCCGTTTGTTCGTTGTCAAATCGAGCTTTTCGGTTTGATTCCCGACCAACCGGTCTCCCCCGCCTTCATATTCCCGGTTCGAAGCGTGCAAAGACGCTCGAAACCATCGAGATATTTGAAGGGGTTCGGTCGCTGTCCGGGAGGCTTTCGCTTCCCGTGTCCGCTGCAGTAGCGGCGGCGACAAGAGAAAACATTACACGCGCCCGGCGGCGTCCGCAAATCGGCCCGTCCGCACCCCTCCGAGGACCCGCGACAGGCTGGGATCGCCGGGAATCCGCAGATTTTGCCATGGAACGGCTTCCCGTTCCTCGTCGGTCGGCCAGCACGAAGGCCGGCCTACCGGACGTGATTCACGTCTCGGCGGACCGGCCTTCTCCCGTGGCGGACCTGCCAGCGCTTCCGCGGCAGGGCCTGCGCATCAGGAAGCGACTTCGACCATGGCCAGGTTCTTCTTCCCCCGTCGCACCAGCAGGTAGCGGCCATGGAGCAGGGACGCGGGTTCGACGACAGCATCGACGTCCGAGAGCTTCTCGTTGTTCACGTAGGCACCGCCTTCCCCGATCGTGCGTCGGGCCGCTGATTTGGAATCGGACAGCCCGGTGGCCACCAGCAGGTCGATCGCCGACATCGCGTCGACGGATACCCGTGCACTGGGCAACTCGGCGGTGGCCGCCACCAGCAGGTCCTCGTCGAGTTCCTCGAGTGCGCCGTGTCCAAACAAGGCAGCCGACGCCGCGATCACCTTTTCCGTGGCTTCAACCCCATGGACGAGCGAAGTGACGTCGTAGGCCAGCTGACGCTGGCCAGCGCGGGCAAAGGGGCGTTCCTCCACTTCACGCTCGATGGCTTCGATCTCCTCGCGCGTGCGGAAGGTGAACACCTTGAAGCGGTTGACGACGTCCGCGTCGGCCGTGTTGAGCCAGAACTGGTAGAAGGCGTACGGGTTGCACATCTCGGCATCGAGCCAGATGGCGTTGCCCTCGCTCTTGCCGAACTTGCTGCCATCCGAATTGGTGATCAGCGGTGTGCCGTAGGCGTGCACCGAGGTGCCTTCCACCTTGCGGATCAGTTCGGTCCCGCTGGTCAGGTTGCCCCACTGGTCCGATCCACCAGTCTGCAGGCGGCAACCGTACGCGCGGTAGAGCTCCAGGTAATCCATGCCCTGCAGGATCTGGTAGCTGAATTCCGTGTAGCTGATGCCCTCGTCGCTGTTCAGGCGGGAGGCCACGATGTCCTTCTTGACCATGGTGCCCACACGGAAGTGCTTGCCGATTTCGCGCAGGAAATCGATCGCACTCATCGGTGCCGTCCAGTCTAGGTTGTTGACGATCTGCATGGCATTCGGCCCCTCGCTGGAGAGGAACCAGCTCACCTGGCGCTGCAGGCGGCCCACCCATTCGGTGACGGTTTCCTTGGTGTTCAGCACGCGTTCGGCTGTCTGGCGTGGGTCACCGATCAAACCGGTCGAGCCGCCGACCAAGCCCAAGGGCCGGTGGCCTGCCAACTGCAGCCGGCGCATGTTCAGCAGCTGGACGAGATTGCCGAGGTGGAGTGAGGCCGCCGTCGGATCGAATCCGCAGTAATAGGTGATCGGCTCGCCCGCGAGCATCTGTTCCAGCTCGGCTTCATCCGTGGAGACGTGGACCAGGCCACGCCACTTCAGTTCCTGCCAGATGTTGGGGAAGGAGGGATCGTTCTGCTGTCCCGCAATCGCGGGATTCAATTCGCTGACTGACACGCGATTAAACCTAGCAGCATGCCACCGGGGATCAGTCCCTGGATTCGATTCCAGCGGGAATGTTGCCTTCCGCCAGCACGCGCAGCCGCTGGGTCGCCCGGGTCATCGCGACGTACAGGTCGCCCACGCTGCCGTCGGCCTCCTCGACGATCGCCTGGGGTTCCAGGACCATGACGACATCGAATTCCAGGCCCTTGGCCTCGGTGGCCGTGGTGACCACGATGTCCTGGTCCAGCGCTCCGGAGCCGCTGCCGACGCGGCGGCCGTAGTCGCGCACGATAGCCGCGCGGACGTCGCCGATCCGGTGGGCCGGGACGATGACGGCGACCAGTCCCCCGTCGGCGATCCGGATTTCCCCGGGCAAGGCGGCCAGGGTGGCGGAGACCAGCTCCCCCGTTCCGAGGCGATCGACCACCGGAGGCCACTCCCCTTCGCGGACTGCCTTCGGTGTCGACACCGCCAAGCCGGCTTCCTGGGCCATGCGGGCCGCGGCTTCGGCGATCTGGACCGGGGTCCGGTAGTTCACGGTGAGTTCCTCGAGTGTGAAGCGATTCCCGACGAACGGCTTCATCGCCGCGGACCAGCTGCCCACGCTCGCCGCTGAACTGGCTTGTGCGATATCGCCGACCACCGTGAAGGACTTCAGCGGGCACCGGCGCATCAGCAGACGCCACTGCATCGGGGAGAGTTCCTGGGCCTCGTCGACGACGACGTGCCCGTAGGCCCAATTGCGGTCGCTGGCGGCCCGTTCGGCGGCGCTGAGACGCTGTCCGGTCTCCTCGTTCAGGTTGGCCAGTTCCTCGGCACTGACGGAGCCGTCGATGCCGATCTCCGCCAACGTCGCGCTGACGTTCTTCAGCGCCTGCTCCGCATTCGCCAGATCCCGCTTGCGGTTCGCCTCGGCCTGGGCTTGTTCGCGTCCGACGGTGGCATCAAAGGCGCCGAGCAGTTCGGCGGCCTCGTCCAGGAGGGGGACATCGGCTTCGGTCCACGGGGCACCGGCGTCCCGCAGCAGGGCCCGCCGTTCGGCGTAGGGCATTGCCGGGGCGACGGCTGCGAGGATTTCCGGCTTGGAATAGAGGTCGCCCACGAGTTTCTCGGCGCTCATGGGCATCCAGCACAGGTTCAGGGCGATCCGGACATCCCGGGAGGCCCTCACGTCCTCCAGCAGGTAGGAGCGGTCCGCCGCGTTGCCGGTGCCCGAGGATTTCTCGAGCTTCTCCTGCAACTGGTCGGCCAGTTCACGCACCATGACCTTGACGAAGGTCGTCCGCGCTTCGTTGTACAGCTTGCCCGTGGCACGGGCCTTGTCCTGGGCCCGGCGGACCTGACGCGGGGTGATCGTCAGCGGCGTGCCCTCCACGACCACCCGGCGGGGCCCGTCGGGCACCCGCTGGCGGTTGGCGACCGCGCGGGCGACGACCTCGGCCATGCCCAGCTGGCCCTTGATGCGCGCCGCTTCCCGGTCGTGTTCCGGCACGGCGTTGATGCCGGGCATCAACCGCCCGACGGAGGACATCACGACCCCGGTTTCGCCCAACGACGGCAGAACGCGTTCGATGTAGCGCATGAAGGCCGTGGAGGGACCGACCAGGAGCACTCCCGCCGATTTCAGCCGTTCGCGGTGTTCGTAGAGCAGGAACGCCGCCCGGTGCAGGGCCACGGCGGTTTTGCCGGTGCCGGGGCCGCCCTGGACGACGAGCACGCCGGGCAGGGGCGAGCGGATGATGCGGTCCTGTTCGGCCTGGATCGTGCTGACGATGTCGGCCATGTGGCCTGTCCGCCGGCTGGACAGGGCAGCCAGCAGGGCGCCCTCGCCCTGATGGGAGGTTCCCTCGGCCAGCAGTTCGGGATCCAGCACGTCGTCCTCGAGGGCCACGACGTTGCGGCCCTTGAGGATCAGGTGGCGGCGGCGGCGGACGCCGTGGCGTTCGAATGCGGTGGCCTGGTAGAAGGCTCCGGCCTCGGGGGCGCGCCAGTCGACCAGAAGCCGGGTCTGATCCTCGTCGGTCATGCCGATGCGGCCGATGTAGTGGCTGGGGGCGTCCCCGTTCCCCCCGGGGCCCTCCAGGTCGAGGCGGCCGAACACGAGGCGGTCCTCGACGGCGTTCAGCTGGGCCAGGCGGTCCTCGTAGAGGTTCGCGAAGGAATCCCGCTCGGAGATGTTCTGCAGTGATCCCTGTGCCCCGCCGCGCCGGACGCGGGCCAGCTGTTCGGTCTTCTCCGCGCGCAGCGCGTCAAGGCGCCGGTACAGCCGTGAGACGTAGGCACGCTCCCGCTCGAGTTCCGGAGCGGGTGAGGGTGACTGCGGCATGTGATCCTCCTGGTGCGAAATGGCAGGCCGACAAGTCTACCGGTTGCCCGGTCCCCCGTGGGCGGTTGGTGCTCAGACCCGTTGCAGCGACACGACGTGGTGTCCGTCCAGCCGCGCGCGTCCCTCGAGCGCCTCGAGCTCCAGGACGACGCCGATGCCGGCAATTTCAGCCGATGCCTTCTGCAGCAGGGCCACGGCGGAGCTGATGGTGCCGCCGGTGGCCAGCACGTCGTCGAGGACCAGGACCCGGGTGCCGGGAGCGACGTCGTCGCGGTGCAGTTCCAGGGTCGCGGTGCCGTACTCGAGCGTGTATTCCTCCGAGTGCACGGCCCGCGGCAGCTTGCCCGCCTTGCGGATCGTCACCATGCCGGTGCCGCTGGCATACGCAGCGGCAGCGGCCAGGACGAAGCCCCGGGCCTCGAGCCCGGCGACGGCGTCGAAGGTGCCCGCGAAGGGCGCGATGATCTCGTCGACCATCCGCCGCAGTCCCTCGGCATCGGCGAAGGCGGGGGTGAGGTCCTTGAACGACACCCCGGGTTGCGGATAGTCGGGGACGATCTCACAGAGTCGGTCCAGGAGCGCGGGCATGGTCTCGGTCGTCGATTGCACGCATCCATCCTAATCGGTGTGCGCACCCCGGCCGGCCGGGCGCGGACGGCGCCGGGGCGTGGCCGCCCGGTAGGCCGAGACCGATTCCTCGCCCTCGAGCCAGAACCGCCAGGGGTAGTCGGTGCTTCCCCCGGGACCGGCGACGCCGACCCGCGGCCCGGTCTTCACCCCGGGCGGTGCCAGCGCGGGCAGCGGGGAGAGGGTGGCCCACAAGCGGCCGGGGGCGGCGTTGTCGGCTCCGGTGCCGGTGTATTGCGTGTCGAGGTGGAGGCCGTCGCAGGTCAGGTCCAGGCCGAGTGCCTGGGCGAGCTTGGCGGGGCCATTGGCGAGGTCCCGCGCCCGGACCGGGTTCCGGCGTCGTGCCCTGGCCTCCGGCTCCCCCGCGATGATCTCCCCTCCGCGCAGCAGCACCGCCGAGGCCCGGCCCTCGCTGCCGCAGACGATGTTGGCGCAGTGGTGCATGCCGTAGGTGAAGTAGCAATAGAGCGTTCCGGGCGGGCCGAAGAGCGAGGAGTTGCGGGCGGTGCGCCCGCGGAACCCGTGGGATCCGGGATCCGCTTCGCCTTCGTAGGCCTCGGCCTCGGTGATGCGGACCGCAACCGTTGCCCCGCCCCGGTGCACGGTGAGCACGGCGCCCAGCAGCAGCGGGGCCACCTCCAGCGCCGTGCGGGAGAGCTGGGGGTCCGTGCCGGTCACGATGCGGTGGCCAGCCCCGAAGGCCAGGGCAGCAGCTCGGGCAGGTCGACGCCGTCGGCCGAGGCGGTTGCGCGGACGGGGCCGGAGGGTTCGCGGCCTGCGAGCCAGGCCGCGAGGTCGAACTCCATGCCGGTGACGACGTAGCCGGTCGTCCCCTCCCCCGGTTCCCCGCCGCCGAGCACCAGGGGCTGGCGGCCGGTCGGCTGCAGGAGCAGGCGGACGTCGGAGGGCACACGCAGGGACAGGAAGTCGAAGAGGTGGGCCGAGAATTCCGCGGGCCAGTCGGCCAGGGTCACCGTGGTGCCCAGGTCGGTGGCGTGGATGAGCACCTCCCGCCAGGCGGCCTTCACGCAGTCGGTGACGGTGCCGTCGCCGCGGAAGCTGGTGGCCGCCTCCCAGCCGCCGGCGGGGATGTCGGTGATGGCCTCGTCGAGCAGGTCCAGTCCCTGGCGGACCTGGGCCGCGAGCGCGGCGGGCTGCTGCAGGGCACCCAGGTCGATGCGCTCGTTGCGGCCCTCGACGCCGCCGTCGTAGAAGCCGATGCGTTCGCCGCGGGCGGCGTAGGCCAGCTGCCGGGCCAGGGCGCGGCTGACCCCGTCGAGGTGGGCCAGCAGCTGGGCATTGCTCCAGCCGGGCAGCGAGGATGGGGCGGCGAAGTCGCCGGGGTCGAGCGCGCCGAGCGCGGTGCGGGCCTGGGCGGTGGCGTCGTGGACGGCAGCGGCCAGCGACGTGGTGGTGGGCTGTGTCATGAAAGCAGACTACCGCCGTCGTCCAGTGGGGACGACGGCGGTAGGGTGACGGGCTTGCCGGGTCGGGCTGCCGAGACCGGCTTGCCGGAGCGGTGGTGCCGGGTCAGGCGGCGAAGTCGCGCAGCGGTGCCAGCTGGTCCTTCAGGGCCGCCAGCTGCGCGGCGACCGCGGAGGGCGCCGTGCCGCCCTGCGAGGACCGCGACGACAGCGAGCCGGCGGTGCTGAGGACCTCGCGGACCGCAGGGGTCAGTTCCGGGGAGATCGCGGCGAACTCCTCGTCGGTGAGGTCCCAGAGTTCGACGCCGCGCGCTTCGGCCTGCCGGACGGCCGCGCCGGAGAGTTCGTGCGCCTCTCGGAACGGCACGCCCTGGCGGACCAGCCATTCGGCGATGTCGGTGGCCAGCGCGAAGCCCAACGGCGCCAGTTCCGCCATGCGCTCGGTGTTGAACTCCAGCGTGGCGATCATGCCCGAGACGGCCGGCAGCAGCAGTTCCAGGGTGTCGGTGGCGTCGAACACCGGCTCCTTGTCCTCCTGCAGGTCCCGGTTGTAGGCCAGGGGCAGCCCCTTGAGCGTGGCTAGCAGGCCGGTCAGGTCCCCGATGAGGCGTCCGGCCTTGCCACGGGCCAGCTCGGCGACGTCGGGGTTCTTCTTCTGCGGCATGATCGACGAGCCCGTGGAGTACGAGTCGTGCAGCGTGACGAAGGAGAACTCCTTGGTGGCCCAGAGGATGACCTCCTCGGAGATCCGCGACAGGTCCACCCCGATCATGGCCGCGACCCAGGAGTACTCGGCGAAGACATCGCGCCCGGCGGTGCCGTCGATCGAGTTCCAGGTCGCCGAGTCGAACCCCAGGTCCGCGGCGACGGCGTTGGGGTCCAGGCCCAGCGAGGAGCCGGCCAGGGCACCGGAGCCGTACGGGGAGACCGCGGCGCGGCGGTCCCAGTCGGCCAGCCGCTGCACGTCGCGCAGCAGGGCCCAGGCGTGGGCCAACAGGTGGTGTCCCAGCAGCACCGGTTGGGCGTGCTGCAGGTGGGTGCGCCCGGGCATGGCAGCGTCCGGGTGCGCCTCGGCCTGCCCGATGAGGGCATCGATGGTGGCCAGCACGCCGCGGGCGACAACTCGGGCGTGGTCGCGCAGGAACATCCGGCCCAGCGTGGCGATCTGGTCGTTGCGCGACCGGCCGGCGCGCAGCTTGCCGCCCAGTGCCGGTCCGGCGCGTTCGATCAGGCCGCGCTCGAGCGAGCCGTGCACGTCCTCGTCGGATTCCGCCGCGGTGTAGGTGCCGTCGGCGACGTCCGCTTCGAGCTGGTCCAGGGCGGCGATCATGCCCTGCAGTTCGGCCTCGTCCAGCAGGCCGGCCGTGTGCAGGACGCGGGCATGGGCGCGGGAGCCGGCGATGTCGTAGCGGGCCAGCCGCCAGTCGAAGTCGGTCGACTTGCTCAGGGCCGCCAGGGCGTCCGCGGGGCCGCCGGAGAACCGGCCGCCCCACAGCGCGCCCTCGTTGGTGCCGTGTGCCTCGGGCATGGCTACTTGCCCTCGGCCACGCGCTCGTCGCGCTCGGTGGCGACCTTGGCCGAGAGGCCGAAGATGTCGATGAAGCCGCGGGCACTGGACTGGTCGAAGGCATCGCCGGTGTCGTAGGTGGCCAGGTCGAAGCGGTACAGGCCGGTCTCCGAGCGGCGGCCCTCGACGACGGCCCGGCCGCCGTGCATGACCATGCGGATCTCGCCGTTGACGTGGCGTTGCGTGTCGGCCACGAAGGTGTCCAGGGAGCGTTTCAGCGGGGAGAACCACTGGCCGTCGTAGACCAGCTCGCTCCAGCGCTGGGAGACGGTGGACTTGAAGCGGGCCTGTTCGCGCTCGATGGTGATGTTTTCGAGGTGCTTGTGGGCCTCCATGAGGGCCATGGCGCCGGGGGCCTCGTAGATTTCGCGGGACTTGATGCCCACCAGGCGGTCCTCGACGATGTCGATCCGGCCGATGCCCTGGGCGCCGGCGCGGCGGTTCATCTGCTCGATGGCCTCCAGCGGGGTGACGGCCACGCCGTCGATGGCGACCGGGATGCCCTCGCGGAAGGTGATGGTGACCTCGTCGGGGGCCGGCGGGAACTCCGGGGAATCGGTGTAGCTGTAGACGTCCTTGGTGGGGGCGTTCCAGATGTCCTCGAGGTAGCCGGTTTCCACGGCGCGGCCCCAGACGTTCTGGTCGATCGAGAAGGGGTTCTTCTTGGTGGTCTCGATCGGCAGGTTGTTCTTCTCCGCGTAGTCGATGGCCTTGTCGCGGGTCAGGGCCAGGTCGCGGACCGGGGCGATGCACTTCAGTTCCGGGCCCAGGGTCTGGATGCCGACCTCGAAGCGGACCTGGTCGTTGCCCTTGCCGGTGCAGCCGTGGGCGACGGTGGTGGCGCCGAACTGCTTGGCGGCGGTGACCAGGTGCTTGACGATGACCGGGCGGGAGATCGCCGAGATCAGCGGGTAGTGGTCCTGGTAGAGGGCCCCGGCCTGCAGGGTGGGCATGCAGTACTCGTTGGCGAACTCGTCGCGGGCATCGGCCACGTAGGCCTCGACGGCCCCGCAGCCCAGGGCGCGGTCGCGCACGGTTTCCAGGGATTCCCCGCCCTGTCCGACGTCGACCGCCACGGCGATGACCTCGGCGCCGGTGGCTTCGCCGATCCAGCCGATGGCCACGGACGTATCCAGGCCGCCGGAGTAGGCCAGGACAATGCGTTCCTTCACGGTGTTCTCCTCTGCGAATGGGGACCGGCGCTGCTTCGCGCGCGGCATATTCGTTTCTTATTCACTAGTCTACATAATTATGCAACCTATGCAATCCGCCCGCCGCGGCCCGGTAGGCTGGCGGTCATGAACGAGCCAGCAGAACAGCCAGCAGTCCAGCCCGGAGACCAGCCCGCAGACCAGCCGACGCCGGAACTCACCGACGAGGAGCTGGCCTTCCTTCATTCCACCTTCGACCTCGCCCGTCAAGGAGAGGCCGCCAAGCTCCTGGCGCTGATCGAGCAGGGGCTGCCGGCGGACCTGACCGACCACAAGGGCGACACGCTGCTGATCCTGGCCTCGTACAACGGCCACAACGACCTGGCCCGCGCGCTGGTCGAACGGGGCGCGACGGTGGACCGGCTCAACGACAAGGGCCAGTCGGCGTTGACCTGCGCCGTGTTCCGGCAGAACGCCGAGCTCACGCGCTTCCTGCTGGAGGCCGGCGCCGACCCGCGGCTCGGCCCGCAGAACGCGCTGGCCGTCACCGAGATGTTCGACCTGCCCGCCATGCGCGAGCTGATCGAGGCACACCTCGGGACCGGGGACGACGGCGGGGCCACCCCGACGGCTCCGGTCGCCTAGGCCCTCTCCCCTCCGGCACCCTCCCTTCCGGCGCCGTCCCCTTCGGCACCGTCCTCGGCCGCGCGCTTGACGGCGGCCAGCCGGCCCTCCCACTGCGCGCCCAGGCGGTCCAGGTGGTCGCGTGCCGGCGCCAGGCCCGCGGGGACGACGGCGAAGAGCACCTCCCGGCCGTGGCGCTGCCGGGAGACCAGCCCGGCCTCCTCCAGGACGCCCAGCTGCTGGGCCACCGCCTGCCGGGTGATGCCCACGGCCGGGTGCAGCCGCGAGGCCGTGGCGGGGCCGGCGGCGAGCAGGTCGAGCAACCGCTGGCGGACGGGGTCGCCGAGGGCCGCGAAGACTGCGCCGGCGCGACCGCTCACGCGGCCGCCAGGTGGTTCCGGGCCACCTGCAGCTCCTCGTCCCATCCGGCGCTGTTCTCCTCCACGGCACGCCGGCGCTCGTCTGCGCTGCCGGAAAGGCCGGCGAAGCCGCTCTCGGTCACGGTCAACCGCACCCCGCCCGCCGGCAGGTCCTCGATGCGGAATTCCACGAGGGTCATCTCCGCGGCGGGGGCGTCGGCACCGGGTGCCCCGGCGAGCCAGCGGAAGGCGGCATGGCGGGGTGGTTCCAGCGACTCGGTACGGATGGCAAAGGACCCGTGGACGGGGTCGTGGACGGTGGCCACGTCGCCGTCGACCTCGATGTGGTGCGCCCGGTAGTCGCCGTCGTTGATGTACCAGCCTGGTTCGGCAACCAGGGCCCAGACGCGCTCGGCGGGCGCATCGATGTCGATCGAACGGGTGATGCTGTCGGGAAGGTTCTCGTCCATGGCCTGGCCTCTCGTGCGCGCCCGGCAGCCGCCGGAGCTTGTGCAAGAAAATACTTGCACTTAAGGCCGGTCGGCACAAGGGCCGCAGCGCCCGAGCCGCTCCCCCTGCGGCCCCGGCTACTGGGGGTTCGCCAGTTCCAGGAAGCGCGCCGCCACCTCGGCGCCGCCGTCGGGATCACGGGTGATCAGCATGACCGTGTCGTCTCCGGCAATGGTGCCCAGCACGTCGGGCATGACGGAGTGGTCGATCGACAGGGCCAGGAAGTTGGCGGCTCCGGGCGGGGTCCGCAGGATCACGATGTTCGCCGAGGCCTCCGCGGTGACGATGAGGTCCGCCGAGAGCTTGGCCAGGCGGGCATCGAGCACCTCCTGGGTGATCCCGGTCTGCGGGGCGCGGTCCCCGCCCTCGGAGCGCAGCGCGTAGACGAGCCCGCCCTCGGTCCCGCGGACGCGGATGGCCCCGAGCTCGACGAGGTCCCGGGACAGCGTGGCCTGGGTGACCTGCACGCCGTCGGCCGCCAGCAGGGAGGCCAGCTCTGCCTGGGAGCGGACCGAGCCGGCGCCGAGGATGGCCTTGATGCGGGCCTGCCGGGCGATCTTGGTGGTGG
>DATNBS010000027.1:0-5933 GCA_035571895.1 Arthrobacter sp.
TGGCAAGAGCCCTTCCGCGCCTGGTGGCGGTCAGCGCGCCGGGCTGGGTGATCCGGCTAGCCCGTGATGGCCGGGACCGCGCGGGATGATAGGCCAGATGTCGACAACGACATCGTCGTGGACCACGTGATATGCGTCGTACCAGTTCACGGTGCTCGGGGAGTAACCGGGCACCAGCGCGACAGCGTCACCAACCGACAGGGGCGACCCGTTGGCGGCGCTGAAGATGCCGTGCTCCTCGTCGAACCGGAAGACCGGGAGGTCGTGGCCGACGATCGTCACGTCCGCAGGATCGGCAACCGATTTGTTGCCGGCGTCGACGATCACCTTGCCGCTCTGCCGGCTGATGACGGTCGCCTGAATGGTGAGCGAGTGCTCAAAGCCAGGCACCATCCTGCCGTGGAAGTTGTCCATGACCACATAGGTGCCGGCCTGAATCTCCGTCATCCCCGGGTAGCCCGCTGTCCACCGCCACGTGGCTATCCCGCCCGCCGACCGGATCTTGCACGGAATGCCATGCGTCTCCAGCAGGTCGGCCACGCTGGTGAAGAACGCCATCGCCGCGCGCTGACGTTCGTGGCGTAGCTCGTTGTCCGGGGTCAGCGAACAATGCCCTTCGTAGCCGGTGATTCCCTCGAAACGCAGGCCGGGAAGTTCCATCACGCGCCGGGCCAGTGCCAGGCATTCTTCTGCGGTATCCACGCCGCACCGGTCCATGCCGGTGTCGACCTCGACCATGATCCCGAGCGTTGACCCTGCCGCGACGGCGGCCGCGGAATGCGCCGCGGCGTTCGCTGCTTCGTCGACGGCGACCAGGATCCGGTGATCTGCGGCAAGCTCGGCGAGTGCCCGCAGCTTGGCCGGATGGGCCACGGTGTTGACCACAAAAAGGTCGTCCATCCCGGCTGCGGCCAGGACGGCCGCTTCCCATACGGTGGCCATGGACAGGCCGCCCGCCCCGGCCGCGAGCTGGCGGCGGGCAAGGTCTGGGCTCTTGTGGGTCTTGTAGTGCGGGCGGATCGTGGCTCTGCCCAGCTGCCTGAGCTCGCCCGCCATGCGGTCGATGTTGCGCTGCGCGGCGTCGATGTCGAGCACGAGCGCGGGAGTGACCAGCTCTTCCCGTCGCTGGCCGATGGCGTCCCCGTACTGGTCCATGACATGGTCGTAGGCCTCTCGCAGGGCCAGCGCGGGATCACGCATCGGGTGCCTCCTGGGCGTGATTTGGCTTGGACGGGTTATCCACACTCGGCCCGAGGCAGCGGACGACCCGGACGCGCTCCGATCCGGCCCAGACGCGGAAGGGCAGACTGGCCGGCAGCGCGAACGTCTCGCCCTGCCGGATGCGCCTGCGGCCGAAGTTGCCCTCGATGAAGCCTGCGCCGGAAACCACGATCGCGACCGAGAAGCGCCCGTCGCTGACCTCGATCTCGTCGTCCACTTCCAGCGCGGTGGCGTCGAAGAACGGCAGCACGTCGTCCTGGAACAGGCGCACCTCGCGTGAGCCGTGGCTGGTGTGCAGCACGCGCGGGAGCTGGCGTGCCCGGGCAAAGGTCGCGGCGGCGTCCGCGGCCGAGTAGTCGATCATGTCCAGCGCCAGGTCCCAGCCCAGGTCCATCGTCGCCCCGGCGTCGTCGGTCCCGGACGTCTCGGGGATCACGATGTGATCGCTGGGCTCCTGGACCTCGATGAACGAGATCCGCGGCCCGAGGTAGTGCGGGACGCCGGCGTGCGCGACGTACACCTCACCCGGATGAACGCCGGTCCGGTGCAGCGTGCGCCGGAGCGCCGGGTGTTCGTGGCGGCGCACCGCGCCGGCGAACCAATCACGGTCGATGCCCGGCTTGAAGCCGATGCCCGCATAGGCGGGCTCGGCACCGTCGCCGGGCGTGTCCAGCAGGATCCATGCCTCGGTCTTGCCGAAGCGGGAACGCAGGTGCCTGCGCGCCCATTCCCGCGTCGGGTGGGCGTGCAGCGGCACCTGGCCCGCCGGCGAGAGCAGCTTGACCAGGACGCCCGTGATGGGCCCCCAGGTCTCGGCGAAGTCCGCGCCCACCATCTCCTCGGGCAGGGCCTCGATGATCTCCTTGAGCGCCACGGTGCGATCGCCAGGCAGGTTGACCGTGCTCAGTCCCTGGGCGCGGCCATCGGGGCCTGTGTTGTTCGCGCACGTACACGAGCCCACCCAGTCCTCCGACCACCAGTCATCGTGGCCCTCGGGAAGGCCCCGGAAACTCCTGGTCAGCGAGCCGCCTTCGTAGAAGCGGTAGAGCGGGTGGTAGGCCAACGGCAAGGGCTGCCTGATCGCCTCCCGTAGCGTGATGAGCGGGGCCGTCATGGCGGGCCGCCGCCCGGCCGAGATCGCGAATGGTGCGCCACGGCAGTCCCTAGAGCTCGGCGTTCACGATGAAGCCGCCATCCACGAGCAAGGTCGCCGACGTCACATAGCTGGCGTCGTCGCTGAGCAAGTAGGCGATCGTGCCCGCGAGTTCCTCTGGCTCGCCGCCGCGGTGCAGGGCGACGCGCTCGGTGTAGTACTTCAGCACGTCCGGGTCGTCCAGCAGCGGCGCGGCCATCTTCGTCTTCACCCAGCCCGGCTCGACCGCGTTCACCCGGATGCCATGCGCGCCCAGGTCGCGGCCCAGCGCCTTTGCCAGCATGCTGATGGCGCCTTTGGTGCCGCAGTAAGCCGTCTGACCGGGGGCGCCGACATGCGCCGAGATCGAGCTCACGCAGCAGATCGCGCCACCATGCCCCTCCCGGATCATCTGCTTGGCGCCCTCGGTACAGACCAGCCAGGTGCCGCGGACGTTCGTCTCGAACAGGTTGTCGAAGTCCTCGACGGCCGTCTCGTCCCACGTCATGAGCGGGTTGATCGCCGCGTTGGACACCACGCAGTCGAGCCTGCCGCCGCGCTCGGCAACGGTATGCACCATCGCGGTGACCTGCCCGGGGTCGCGCATGTCGGCCACGACGGGGAACGCCTTCCCGCCCACATCGGCGATACGCTGCAGCGTCTGCGACGGGTCCCCCGTCGGCCGCTGGTTCACCGCGACGGTCGCGCCTTCGGCCGCCAGGCGGACCGCGGTTGCCTGCCCGATGCCGGCCGTCGCCCCTGTGACCAGCGCGACCTTGCCCTCGAAACGCCGTTCCATGCGCACTCCTATCTCAGAAGATGGCGATCGGGTTCCAGGGCGATCCGGTCCCGCCGGGCAGCCGGAGCGGCAGGCCGACGACCATGAACTCGAAGCGCCCCTCCTCTTCGCATGCCCGGGCCACGTCCTCCAGTTGCAGGCTGTCGGCGGCGAGCATGCCCATGGCCGTGACCTGAAGCGGGTGGATCGGGTACAGGATGCCCTCGACGTTGCTCGGGACCGTCTCCCCGTCGCCGTCCGGCAGGAAGGCGGCGATCCGGCGCTCGTGCATCCAGCCAATCGTGTCGACGTGCAGGCCGGCCTTGCCCTCGCCGGCCGGCGGGTAGCCGTTGTCCCACGCGCCAAGCTCTAGCCGGCGCCGGTGATGGCCGGTGCGGAAGACGAGGATGTCCCCCTCGCCGAGCCGCACCCGCTGGGCCTGCTCGACCGCCTCAAGTTCCGCACGGGTCACCGCCTCACCCGGCTCAAGCCACTTGACCCCGCGGAACCGCGGTACATCCAGCAGCACTCCCCTGCCGACCAGGCCCTCGCGGTAGGTCGTCACGTCGAGCGCGGTGGCGCCCTGGGAGGTCATCACCTCCTGGGCCGGCCGACCGTTGTAGACGCGGCCCTGGTAGGCGATGTGGCAGAGCGCGTCCATGTGAGTGTGACAGTCGCCGTGGAAGGCGAGCCCGACGAAGTCCGTTGCGAATGTCACCCCGGACGAGCCGATGTCGATGTCGTGGCCCTGGACCACGTGGCGGATGACGGGGCTCGGGTTGTCCGGTCCGGCGACCGTGTTCATCGGGATCGCCATCGTGGCACGCCGCCCGGAGCGGACCAGTGCAGCGGCCGCCCGCACCGTGTCCGCTGTGATGTAGTTGAGCGTCCCGAGTTCGTCGTCGGGGCCCCAGCGGCCCCAGTTCTTGACCGCTTCGAAGATCTCGTCGAACTCCCGCAGGCTCACCGGCGCGGGCTTCGTCGGTGTCGTCATCGCCTGCTCACCGCCTTCTGGTCGCTGGGACGTCTCTGGGCGCGCCGGCCCCGCCCGACGCGGCCAGCCGTGACACCCGGGCTTCGAACTCGCCGATAGCGGTCACCCCGGGCAACGCGCCGATCTCAAGCATGTACCTGCGTTCCTCGCCGGGCTCCAGCCATTGCAGTTCGCCCCGCTCCCGGGCGTCCTGGCGGCCCGCGTCCCGGTTGGTGCTCGGCTCCAGGGCGAGCGCGTACGTGCCCTCGCCCATCATCCGCCACACCGTGTGGTACGGCAGCTCAGCCAGGCGGAAGACCTGGTACACCCCCAGCGCCTGGTCGCGGTTGACCAGGGCAACCGGGACGGTCCCGGCCGGCTCGGCGATGAGTTCGTGCTCAAAGCACGCCTCGGTGGCCCCCGGGACCGGGGCCGACATCGTCTCGTATCCCTCGACCGGCACGCCGTAATCGGTGGTGGCGGCCCGGCTCGGGACGAGAAGCTCCGCTCCCTCATCAACGACCGGGAACCCGACGTTGCAGTGGTAGAGGAACATGTGCGACGCCTGGGTGTGCCCCGCGTTCGTGACCCGGTCGCGGAGTACAAAGCAGGACTCACCGACCTTGGCCTCGATGCGCCGGTGCAGCACCAGTTGCTCGCCGAACACGGCAGACTGGAGTACCTCTCCTTCGGCCCACAGCACACACTCGTCGTCATCCCACCGCTCCCCGTACCCGCTCAGGCGCGCGGGCAGGCCGCCGACGCGGCCGTGCAGGCCGTACCGGACCGTCTTGCGGATATGCGGCTGATTGAAGTGCTCGGCGGTGTCCTCGCCCGGCACCAGGGTGTGATCCAGCCCGCAGGTGACGACCATGCCGCCGCCCCAGGCACGGAACCAGCCCCAATCGTCCGGCTCGTAGTACCAGGGCGCCACGACCCCGGCGGCCGACAGCCAGCTGAGCGGCCGCCCGCCCAGTTCGCATCGCCCGACGTCGAAACCGCGGTCGACGAGCACGTCGAACGCGAACCCGGTCCCGGTGCGGAACTCCAGCACCCGGACACCCCGTCCCTGGCCGTCACCGAGAGTGACCAGCCGCACCCCGGCGACCTGCTCCAGACGGCCGATGCGCCGGAGCAGGTCGGCCCGGCGGTAGGAAGCGCCGAAGAGCTCAGGCATGGCTCACGGGCCGCCCACCACCCGTTCCTTCTCTTCCTCGGCCTCGTTGAGCGCGAGCCCGGCGTTCTTGACCCAGTCCTCGCGTCCCCTGGACCGGTAGTACAGCAGGACCAGCACGCCCAGCACCAGCCACACGCCGTCGACCAGCGGCGCCCAGCTGTAGGGCGAAGCCGGGCATATCGTGGTACAGGCCGGCTGGAAGGAGATCGCGACCGCGTACACCAGGACGGCGGTGGAAACGACCGGGAACACCCCGTGCTTGAACACGTTGAACTCGCTCCGCCGCTCGGTCAGGTAATAGCGGATGACGGCGATGTTCGCCATGACGTAGACGAAGCCGACGCCGAGCACCAAGATCAGCCCGTCGACGAAGAAGAACGAAACGTCCGCGCCGAACCAGGCGCCAAAGATCAGGCCGCTGCCCAGCGCCAGGCACATCTGGGCGAGAATCGCGGTCACCGGGGTCCTGTGCCTGGGGTTGACCCGCGCGAAGGCCCGGGGGAACGACCCGCTGCGCCCCATCCCGTACCACATCCGGGTGCCCACGTTCGCGGTGGCGATGCACACCGCGACGGTCGAGGACAGGAACGCGGCCATCACCAGCCACCAGACCCCGCCCCAGTGTGCGTTCGCGATGGCGAGGCCGGGCAGG
>DATNBS010000028.1:0-7192 GCA_035571895.1 Arthrobacter sp.
TCAACGGAGCCACCGCCAAGGCACAGGACCGGACCGACCGCACCCGGCTGTCCAGCTTGGGCTGGAAGAAGTGGGCTCCTGTGCAAACCGCCGCCTTCGGTTCGCACATCGTGGCCGGCCTGGTGCTCATCCAGGGCAACAAGGGCCGTCTCGCCACCCAGCACGGCGTGGCCCGGTTGACCACCTACAAGACGATCGTCACCCTGACCGGCGCTGCCGTGACCTTGTACGCCGGGATGCAGGGCAAGAAGGTCGAGAAGCTGTACGGCGAGGGGGCACGCGGGGCGACCGAGCCCGGCGCCGGCGCGTCGTCCGAGCTGAAAAACGCCCAGGGAAAACTGAAGAAGCTGCAATGGGCCATCCCCGTCTTCGCCGGCTGGGTCATCGTCCTCGGGGCGAAGGAAGGCGAAATGCAGCGTCCCCAGAACGTGTTCAAGGGACTGCGGAAGTAGTAGCCGTGTCCATGCCCGAGCAACAGCAGGGACCGCCCGGGACCACCGGCGCGATGCACCCGGCACCGGACCACGGGGAGCAGAGCTACCGCGGCTCGGGCCGGCTGCAGGACAAGGTGGCGGTCATCACCGGTGGCGACAGCGGCATCGGCCGGGCCGTGGCCATCGCCTACGCCCGGGAAGGGGCCGACGTCGTCATCTCCTATCTGGAGGAGGACGACGACGCCGCCGAGACCGCTTCCTGGGTGGGGAAGGCCGGGCGCCGCGTGATGACCATTCCCGGGGACGTGGCCGATCCCGCGCACTGTCGGGAGATCATCACCCGGACGGTTGCCGAATTCGGCCGCATCGACATCCTCGTCAGCAATGCCGCCTTCCAGATGAGCCGCGACTCCCTGGAGGAGATCCCGGACGAGGAATGGGAGCACACCCTGGCCACCAACCTCAGCGCCTTCTTCCACCTGGCCAAGGCCGCCGTGCCGCACATGCCGCGGGGCGGGTCGATCATCGGCACGAGCTCGATCAACTCGGACAGCCCGCCGCCAGCGCTGTTGCCCTACAGCGCCACCAAGGCCGGCATCGCCAACATGACCGCCGCGTTGGCCCAGATGCTGGCGGCCAAGGGCATCCGCGCCAACAGCGTCGCACCCGGCCCGATCTGGACACCGCTGATCCCCTCGACCATGCCCCCGGAACAGGTCGAGGCCTTCGGGCAGGACGTGCCGATGGGCCGACCCGGGCAGCCGGCCGAGCTGGCGGCGCCTTTCGTGATGCTCGCCTCGGACGAGGCCAGCTACATCTCCGGCGCCCGCATCGCGGTCACCGGCGGCAAACCGGTGCTCTAGCATGGGCCAGCCGTTGAATCCCGCGCCCACCCATGCCGTGCTGTTCGACGTCGATGGCACCCTGATCGATTCGACCTACTTCCACACGGTGGCCTGGTGGCTTGCGTTCCGGAAAGCCGGCCATACCGTGCCGCAGTCCACGATCCACCGGTCGATCGGCATGGGAGGAGACAAGCTGACGGCCCGTGCCCTGGGCCGCGACGTCGGGACCGACGAGGAGCAGGAGCTCAAGGATGGCCACGATGCCATCTTCTCGACCTTCTGGCCCCATCTGGTGCGGTTCGACGGTGCCCGCGAACTCGTGGAACGTTGCCACGACGCGGGCGCGGCCGTCGTGCTGGCCTCCTCGGCCAAGCAGCGGGAACTCGATGTCCTGCGCGAGGCGTTGGATGCCGACGCCTGGATCACCGCAGCCACCAGCTCCTCCGATGCCGACGAGAGCAAGCCGGCGCCGGACATCGTCGAGGCGGCGCTTTCCTCCGCCGGCGTCGATGCGGACCACGCGCTCTTCGTCGGCGACGCGGTCTGGGACGTCCAGGCCTGCGCCCAGCTGTCGATACCCGTCATCGGAGTGGCGTGCGGTGGCACCAGCGAGGCCGAACTGGACGCGGCCGGGGCGCTGGAGACCCACCCCGGCATCCGCGAACTGCTCGACGGCTTGGAGGGCAGCGCCCTGGGACTATTCCTCGAACAGGCCCGGGCGGCCGCGCCGTAGCACCCGGACGACGGTCGACGTCCGCCCGGGACCGCCGCGTGGAAACCACCGACCCGCGGTGGGCCCGGCGTGTCATCCTGCTGGTTGGACCGGGCAAATCGTGGCAGGGTGGGACCAGCCGCCGGGGCACCCGTCCCGGCCGTCCGATCCCCGGGAGAGACCATGACCGCTATCCGCGTCGCCGAATACGGCCCGCTCGACCGTCTCGTCGTCGCCGATGACGCCGGCCCGACCGGCGTCGGGGAGGGCCAGCTGCTCGTGAAGGTGACTGCCGCGAGCATCAACCCGGTCGACGCCGGCATCGCCGAAGGGGCCATGGCCGAGGCCGTGCAGCTGGACCTGCCCTTCACCCTGGGCGGCGACTACTCCGGCATCGTCGAGAAGGTCGGGCCCGGCGTCGAGGGCTTCGCGGTGGGGGACGCGGTGTTCGGTCAAGCCAGCGTGGTGATGGGCGGCACCGGCAGCTTCGCCGACCGCGTCGTCGCCCCGTCCATGTTCGCCGCCCACGCGCCGCGCACCATCCCGCTGCTCGAGGCCGCGTCGCTGCCCCTCGTCGGCGCCAGCGCGGTGCAGGCCCTGGCCACCCTGGCCCCCACCGCCGGGCAGACCGTCCTGGTGCTCGGCGGAGGCGGCTCCATCGGCAGCATCGGCATCCAACTCGCCAAGGCGGCCGGCGCCCGCGTCATCGCCAGCTGCGCGGCGGCCGACCACGACTTCGTCGCCTCGATGGGTGCCGACGAGGTCCACGACTACGCCGACGACACCTGGCTCGACCACGTGTCGGGCCTCGACGCGATCCTCGATGCCAGCCCCGGCATCGAACCGACCCGCTACTACCCGGCCCTGCGCGCGGGCGGCACCATGGTCTCGCTGCTGACCCAGCACGACGCCGGTGCCTCCTCCGCTGCGGGAGTCACCGCCTCCACGCAGATGACCATGCCGGTCACCGAGACGCTCGAGCGCCTGGTGGCCGCGGTGGACGCCGGCCAGGTGACCCTGCGCATCGCCGCCACGCTCCCGCTGTCCCGGGCGGCGGAGGGGTTCGAGATCGACGTGACCACCGCCGGCAAGGTCCTGCTCGTCGCCGGGAAGTAACCACCGGGGTGGACGGGTGCCGGGATCAAAGTACCCTGCCGACGGAAACCCGGCGCGGGCAAGCTCACGTGTCCTCCTGAGTGAGGAACGCGTTGAGCCGGTCCAGGACGACGGCGGGATCCTTCAGCTGGCACTCCCAGAGGTCCAGGATCTGCCAGCCAATCGAGGCCAAGGCCGCATGGCTGCGGGCATCGCGTTCAACGTTGAGCCGGCGCTTCTCCGCCCAGAACTCCACGTTGGTCCCCGGCGCATGCCGGCCGACCGGGCAATCGTGGTGGTGCCAGAAGCAGCCGTTGACGAAGACCACCTTCTTCCGCGAGGCGAAGACCAGGTCGGGCCGGCCCGGCAGTTTGCCGCCGCGAAACACCACGTCGGGAGCCCGCCGTCGTGCCCTGGCCAGCTCGGTGGCGGAGACCTGCCCGTGCAGGCGGAACCGGTAGCCGGCGGCATGGGCCACCCGGCGGACCAACAGCTCGGGTTTGGTGTTCGTTCCCCGGATGCGCGACATCTGCGCGGAACGTTCAGCAGGGGTCAAACGGTCCATGCGCTCAGGATCCCACATCCCGGACACCTGCCCGATGGTTCCCGCCCCTGTTGAAGCGGACGAAAGGGTGCAACGCTCGGAAGGACCCCGACGACGGACCACAGGAAGAAGAGCACCATGCCCACTCCCGGACGAACCCAACGTATCCTCGCCGCCGTGGACGCGGCCTTCGACCGCCAACTCGACTTCACCGCGGAGCTGATCCGGCACCCATCGGTACGCGGTGGGGAGGAATCGGTGCAGGACCTCATGTATTCCGCCCTGCAATCCCGCCGCCTCGAGATGGACCGCTGGAAGCTCGACGTCGACGAACTGGCCCAGCACCCCGGCTACGGTCCGATGACCGTGGACGCCGACCAGGCGTCCACGGTGGTCGGCACCCACACCCCGCGCACGACCGGCGGGCGCTCGCTGATCCTGAACGGCCACGTCGACGTGGTCCCCACCGGACCGGAGGCGACATGGGCGCGTTCACCCTGGGACCCTGCCGTCATCGATGGGTGGATGCACGGCCGCGGAGCTGGCGACATGAAGGCCGGGGTCGCCGCCAACCTGTTCGCCTACGATGCCGTGCGCGCCGCCGGGTTGGAGCCGACGGCCCCCATCATCTTCCAATCCGTGGTCGAGGAGGAATCCACCGGCAACGGCGCCCTGGCGGCCCTCCTGCGCGGCTACCGCGCGGACGCCGTCCTCATCCCCGAACCCGAGGAGAACATGCTGGTCCGGGCCAACGTCGGGGTCATCTGGTTCACGCTCCGGGTGGAGGGCAAGCCCACCCATCCCCGGGAGATGGCCAACGGGTTCAACGCCATCGATGCCGCCTACACGGCCATCCGGGAACTGCGGCAGCTGGAGGACAGCTGGAACAGCGGCCAGGGCTCCCACCCGCACTTCGAGGACCTGGACCACCCGATCAACTTCAACATCGGCAGGATCCGCGGCGGGGACTGGCCCTCCAGCGTTCCGGCGTGGTGCGAGATCGACGTCCGCGCCTCCTTCTACCCCGGAACCACCGCCCAGGAGGCCTGGTCCGAGATCCAGGGGTGTCTGGCCTCCATGGCAGACAAGCTGGAAGGCATCACCCCCACCGCAGAACGGACCGGGTTCTTCGCCGAAGGATACGTCCAGCCCGCCGGAACCGACGCGGAGCAGGTGCTGGCGGCAGCGCACCAGGGCGCCTTCGGGACGCCCTTGGAATCCTTCACCACCCCTGGCTACCTCGACGCCCGCGTCTTCACGCAGTACGCGGACATCCCGACCTTCGTGTACGGGCCGCGGTCCGAGGCGATCCACGGTTTCGACGAACGCGTGCATCTGGACTCCGTCCGCAGGATCACCGGGGCTATCGCCCTGTTCATCGCCGACTGGTGCGGGGTGGAGGGGGACTGATCAGGCGTCCGGGGCCGCCCCACCGGCAGTCAGGCGCCTCTCGATCCGCCGGTCGGGGACCAGCCACAGGACCGCGACCCCGGCGAAGAAGCCCACCGCCACATACACCAGCCCCCGGGACTCGTCGCTGCCCAGCACCGCGCACACGATGCCGATGATGTAGAGCGCCGGGGAGAGCTTGCCCTTCAGATCCCGTCCCACAGCGGAGCGCAAGGTCGACCCGGTGCCCTGCGAGCGGATGATCACCGCCTGCAGGATGAAGTACGCCACCGCCAGCGCCAGCAGGTCCACGCCGTAGACGATCGCCGGGATCCGGGCGAAGGAGCTCTCGTCCAACCAGGCGGTGGCCAACGGCAGCAGCGACAGCCAGAACAGCAGGTGCAGGTTCGCCCACAGTGCCCCACCGGTCACGCGGTCGGCGATCTGGAACATGTGGTGGTGGTTGTTCCAGTAGATGCCCACATAGAGGAAGCTCAGCAGGTACGTCAGCAGGCTCAGCCCCAGGCCCGACGACGCCAGGGCCGCCAGGTCATGGCCTTCGGGGACGTGGATCTCCAACACCATGATCGTCAGGATCACGGCCATGACCCCATCGCTGAACGCCTCGAGACGGCTGGTGGGCATGCGCGTCATCTCCTTCTGGTATCGCTGTCCTGTCGCTGCGGCGTACGGGTGATCCTAACCCCGGGGCACGACGGCGGGGCAGGGCTTGCCGGGACACGATAGATTGCCGCGGGCCAAGCATATTGTTCCTTCAAGTTTTCGTTTACTCTTTTTCCATCACATGTCCCCGGAATGGTCCGGGAAGAAAGTTGGGGGAATGAAAACTTCAGTTTGCCGCGCCCTGGCCGCCCTGGCCGCGGCCTCGTCGCTGGTCCTCGGAGGCACCGTTGCAGCCGTTGCCGCACCGGGTGCACCGTCCATCGCGGCGTCGCCCGCCGTCCGGGTTGCCGTCCCGGCCGCAGCGGTTTCCAAGGTCACCCTCGGGACCATCGCGTCGCCGGTCGTCCGGGTTGGTGGCAGCGCGACCGTCGCACCCAAGGTCACGACCAGCGGATCGGTGGATCTGCGCTCGAAGGCGATCACAGTCCTCCAGGGCAAGAAGACCCTGGTCCGGGCCAAGGGCAGCGCCAAGCTCAAGGCCGGGACCTACACCGTCAGCTCCGTCGTCAAGTACCGGACCTTCTCGGGTACCGGCGCGTCGAAGAAGTACTCGGCGGTGAAGACAGCCAGTAAGAAGCAGAAGCTGGTCGTGCGCTCCGCCGTCTCCATCAAGGCGATCGCCGGCAAGACGGCCCCGTACCGCGGCAAGGCGACCATCAAACCGAGTGTTTCGCGCTCAAGCGGCGTGCAGCTGTCGTCCAGCCGCCTCACGGTGAAACAGGGGAAGAAGACAGTTGCCACGAACAAGTCCTCCGTGGCGCTGAAGGCCGGGACGTACCGCGTCACCACCACCGCGAAGTACCGCATCCCGGTGTACAAGACCACCACCGTCACCACGAAGGGCAAGCAGCTGGTCGCCGGTCCCACGAAGAAGGCCAAGATGAACTGCAAGGTCGTGGAACTCGGGCCTTCGGGCGCCTATGACGAGTTCATCCTGCAGCCACTGCGACTGCTGTGCACGGGCAGCTTCGGCGGCAGCTACGAAACCTACGCCGTGTCCTTCCTCGACAACGAGGCGAGCCGCGAAGCCGGAATCTCCGGAGTGGTGCTGTGGGATGACAACGACGAATCCACCACACGTATCAAGCCCGTCGTCGGCGCCATTGCATCGCCGTACCTCTACGCTGAACGCAATCTCTACAAGCCGGTGACGACCACCAAGAAGGTGACCAAGAAGTCCTGGTCGCCGACGTATACCGCCACCAAGACGCAAACCGTCAGGATCAAGGCGGGCAAGAAGCCGAACCACGTTTACGGGACGGGTAGCTACAACTGCCCCGCCGGGTACCCGATCAAGGGCAATGCCAGCTCGATGATCTACCACGTGCCCGGCGGCGCGTTCTACTCCCGTACCAACCCCGAAGAGTGCTTCTCCAGCACGGCAGCGGCCCGGTCCCATGGATACAGGGCGTCCAAGCGCTAGTACCCCTGGAGGCCAGAGGCCGGCCCCGACGATGACCATCGCCGGGGCCGGCCCGCTCTCTTTCAT
>DATNBS010000029.1:0-5718 GCA_035571895.1 Arthrobacter sp.
TGGACCGCCGAGAAGGTACGCATGGAGGACAAGACCCATGGACAGACCGAACGCACGCTGGAGGGCCTGACGATCGTGGTCACCGGGTCGCTGGAGGGTTTCAGCCGCGACGAGGCCAAGGAGGCCATCATCACCCGCGGCGGAAAGGCCTCCGGCTCGGTGTCCAAGAAGACCAGCTTCGTGGTCGCCGGTGACGCCGCCGGATCCAAGCTGGACAAGGCCCGGGCGCTCGGCGTGCCGGTCCTGGACGAGGACGGCTTCCGCGCCCTGCTGCAGAACGGCCCCGCCCCTGCGGACGGGGAAGACGGCGCCGACGGAGATTCCGCCGCCGAGCCCGCCGACGAGCCAGCCGCCGAGCCCGCCATCGACGCATCCGGCACCACCGAGGGGGAGACCGCATGAGCCAGGCGTCCGGAACGACCCCCGATCTGGTCGCCGACCTGCTGGCCACCGCCCGCAGGGCCGCAGCCGCCGGTGCCGCGGTCCTGGCCGGGCGCCACGGGGTCCACATCGAGGCGGACACCAAGTCCGCCGCCGGGGACTGGGTCACCGACTACGACCGCCGGGCCGAACAGGCCGTCCGCGAGGTCATCACCGCCGAACGCCCGCGCGATGCCATCACGGGCGAGGAATACGGCAACACCACCCCGGCCGACGCCAGCCCGTACCGCTGGTCGATCGACCCGCTGGACGGCACGGCCAACTTCGTGCGCGGCATCCTCTACTACGCCACCTCGGTCGCCGTGGCCGGCCCGGCCCCCGAGGGGACCGGCGAGCAGGTTTGGCTGGCCGGCGTCGTGCAGGCACCAGCGCTGGCCAGCACCTGGTGGGCCTCCCGCGGCGCCGGGGCCTGGCTGGCCGGCACGGGCACCGGGGACGACGCCGGGGCCCGCCGGCTCACCGGGCCCGTCGCCGGCGCTGCCGGCGCGCTGGTCTCCACCGGGTTCGGGTACGACGCCGGACGCCGCGACTTCCAGGTCCAGGCCCTGGCCTCGCTCCTGCCCGGCTTCGCCAACGTGCGCCGGATCGGCTCCGCGGCCCTGGACCTGTGCATGGTCGCCGACGGCACCCTGGACGCCTACGCCGAATACGGCACCGGGGAACACGACTGGTCCGCCGGAGCGCTCATCGCCGAGGAGGCCGGCTGCCCGGTGCTCCGCCCCGCCACCGATCCGGGCTGGCAGGCCGCCGGCTACGTGGACTTCACCCGGTTGCCGGCCCCACCGGCCGACTGACCACGGTCGGGCCGGACGCGGCCGGACTAGACGCGGCTGGACTGGACGCGGCTGGACTGGACGCGGTCAGGCCGGGCGGATCACCAGCATCGACACCAGCACCACGACCAGCAGGGCGATGAACGCGATGGCGTGGATCCGGTCGGGCATCTTCCCGACCAGCCGTTTCGCCACCGCAATCGTCGGCAGGGACCCGGCCAGCAACCCGGCCAGGGCCAACAGGTCGATGTAGCCGAGCCGGCCCGCGGCCACCGCGTCCGTCGTGGCCGGCAGCGAGAAGGCATACACGGCGGCACCGACCACCGAGACCGGGACCGAGAGCGGGTTCGCCATCGCCGCCGAGGTGGCCATCGGCAGGCCCAGCCGACGCAGAAGCGGCACGGTCATGATGCTGCCTCCCACGCCCAGGAAACTGGCGACCGCGCCGATGCCGACCCCGCCGGCGCTGGTGGTCACCGGACCAAGACGGCGTTCGGGGTGGCCGGGGGAGCGGGAGATGAAACCGCGCCGGGCCACCGAATCGATGATCGTGACCGCGAGGTAGGCGATGAACAGCACGTGCAGCACCGTGTCGGGAACGCTGGTCGCCACCAGGGCGCCGACCAGCGCGCCCACGCCGATGTAGGCGGCCAGCGGGAAGAGCAGATCCGTGCGCAACCTGCCGGATCTCCAGTGCGCCAGCGTCGCCGAGAGCGAGTTGACAATCATCACCGCCGTCGACGTTGCGACCGCCACCAGCATGGCGTCCTGCCCGGAACCGGAGGCGAGGGCGAGCGCATAGACGACCGGGACGATCACGAAGCCACCGCCGAAGCCGAACAAGACGGTCGTCAGGCCGGTCAGCACGCCGAAGGCGGCGAACACCAGCAACGAGATCACCATGATCCGATCGTACGGGCGGGCAGTGGCAAAATAGGTGACGATGACTTCCTCCGCCCCGCACCCCGTACCCCCGATCACCATCCGCCCGGCCACCGCGGCCGACTACCCCGAGATCGCCCGGATCACCGTCGACTCGTACCTGTCGGCCGGCCATTTCGAGGACCCCGAGCACCCCTACCTGCAGGTGGTCCAGCAGGTGGCCGAACGGCACGCTGCAGCGGAAATCCTGGTCGCCGAACGCGACGGGGCCGTCATCGGCGCCGTGACACTGGTGCGCGCGGGCAACCCCTATGCCGACATCGCCCTGGAGAACGAGCTCGAATTCCGCATGCTCGTCGTCGACCCCGCGGTCCAGCGCTCCGGTGCCGGACGGGCGATGATGCAGGAGATCATCCGCCGTGGACGCGCCATGGACGGGGTGAACGCCATTTCGCTGACCACCGGCAGCAACTGGATGGCCGCCCAGGCCCTCTATACGCACCTTGGCTTCCGGAACGTCCCCGAGCGGGACTGGTTCGTCCCCGATACGGACATCCTGCTCAAGGTCTACATCCTGCCGCTCTGACCGGCGGCCGTCCGCCGGGCGTCCGTGCCCGTCCACCGGCCGACCGGCGGGCGCCCGAAGGGGAACCGCTACCCGGTCCTGAACTAGACTGGTGGGGAAAACCCACCGCCCATGAATTCGGGGAGATACATGCCTGCCATCAGCCGTGAGGACGTTGCCCATCTGGCGCAACTGGCACACCTGGAGATGAGCGAGACCGAGCTGGAGAAAATGACCGGCGAACTCGGTGTCATCGTCAACGCGATCAAGTCCGTGAGCGAGGCCGCCGGCGACGACGTCCCGGCCACCAGCCACCCGCTGCCGCTGGTCAACGTAATGCGCGAGGACGTGGTCGGGCAGACCCTGACGCAGGACGAGGCGTTGCTGAACGCCCCCGACGCCGAAGACGGCCGCTTCAAGGTCCCGGCCATCCTGGAAGGGGAGTAGGACATGAACGAGATCATCAAGCTCTCCGCGGCCGACCTGGCCGCCAAGCTGCGTGACGGCTCCGTCACCTCCACCCAGGCCGTGCAAGCCCACCTGGACCGCATCGCCGCCGTCGACGGCGGGGACCGCGGGGTCCACGCCTTCCTGCACCTGAACGCCGAGGAGGCGCTCGCCGTCGCCGCGGAGGTCGACGCCATCCGCGCCGCCGGTGGCGCCGAGGCGGAAGCGCTGCACCCGCTGGCCGGCGTGCCGATCGCCATCAAGGACCTCATCGTCACCAAGGGCCAGCCCACCACCGCCGGCTCCCGGTTCCTCGAGGGCTGGATGAGCCCCTACGACGCGACCGTGATCGAGAAGATCCGCGCTGCCAAGCTGCCCATGCTCGGCAAGACCAACCTCGACGAATTCGCCATGGGCTCCTCCACCGAGCACTCGGCCTTCGGCGACACCCGCAACCCGTGGGACCTGGACCGGATCCCCGGCGGCTCCGGCGGGGGTTCCGCGGCCGCCGTGGCCGCGTTCGAGGCCCCGCTGGCGCTGGGCACCGACACCGGAGGCTCCATCCGCCAGCCCGGCGCCGTCACGGGCACGGTCGGCGTGAAGCCCACCTACGGCGGCGTCTCGCGCTACGGGGCGATCGCCATGGCCTCCTCGCTGGACCAGATCGGCCCGGTCACCCGCACGGTGCTGGACTCCGCCCTGCTCCACGAACTCATCGGCGGGCACGACCCGAAGGACTCCACCTCCATCGACCAGCCGGTCCCCGAACTGGCCGCCGCCGCCGCACAGGGTGCCTCCGGGGACCTCACCGGTGTCCGCGTCGGCGTGATCCGTGAACTGCAGGGCGAGGGATACGACGCCGGTGTCCAGGCGCGCTTCGACGAGTCCCTGGAGCTGCTGCGCAGCGCGGGGGCGGAGATCGTCGAGGTCTCCTGCCCGAACTTCGAGTACGCGCTGGGCGCCTACTACCTGATCATGCCCTCGGAGGTTTCCTCCAACCTCGCCAAGTTCGACGGCGTGCGCTACGGCAACCGCGTGCTGCCCACCGAGGGCCCGATGACCATCGAACGCGTCATGGGAGCCACCCGTTCGGCCGGATTCGGCGACGAGGTCAAGCGCCGCATCATCCTGGGCACCTACGCCCTGTCGGCCGGCTACTACGACGCGTACTACGGCTCGGCGCAGAAGGTCCGCACCCTGATCCAGCGCGATTTCGAGGCCGCGTTCGCCCAGGCCGACGTCCTCGTCTCACCGACCTCCCCGGTCGTGGCGTTCCCCCTCGGGTCGAAGCTGGATGACCCGCTGGCCATGTACCTCAACGACGTCGCGACCATCCCGGCGAACCTGGCCGGCATCCCCGGCATCACCGTCCCGGGCGGGCTCTCCGAGAACCTGCCCGTGGGCATCCAGTTCCTGGCCCCCGCCCACGAGGACGCGCGCCTCTACCGGGCCGGCGCCGCACTGGAAAAGCTGCTGGAGGACCGCTGGGGCGGACCGCTGATCAACCAGGCCCCCGAGCTGGCCGAATCGTCCAAGGAAGGTGTCGCCTGAGATGGCCCACGCAACGGAAGAACTCGTCGACTTCGATGAGGCCCTGGACCGCTACGACCCGGCCCTCGGCTTCGAGGTCCACGTCGAGCTGAACACCGCCACCAAGATGTTCTCCGACGCCCCGAACGCCTTCGGCGACGTCCCGAACACCAACGTCACCCCGGTCGACCTCGGCCTGCCGGGTGTGCTGCCGGTGGTGAACAAGAAGGCCGTGGAGTACTCGATCAAGATCGGCCTGGCCCTGAACTGCCAGATCGCCGAGTCCTGCCGCTTCGCACGGAAGAACTACTTCTACCCGGACACCCCGAAGAACTTCCAGACCTCGCAGTACGACGAACCCATCGCCTTCGACGGGTACCTGGACATCGAGCTCTCCGACGGGGAGGTCTTCCGCGTCGAGATCGAGCGCGCCCACATGGAGGAGGACGCCGGGAAGCTCACCCACATGGGCACCTCCGGCCGCATCCAGGGAGCCGACTTCTCGCTGGTGGACTACAACCGCGCCGGCGTCCCGCTGGTGGAGATCGTCACCAAGCCGATCCTCGGCGTCGGCAAGCGCGCCCCCGAACTGGCCAAGGCCTACGTGGCGGCAATCCGCGAGATCGTGAAGACCCTCGACGTCTCCGATGCGCGGATGGAGCGCGGCAACGTCCGTTGCGACGCCAATGTCTCGCTGATGCCCAAGGGCGCCACGAAGCTGGGCACCCGCTCGGAGACCAAGAACGTGAACTCGCTGCGCGCCGTCGAGCACGCCGTGCGCTTCGAGATCGAACGCCACGCCGCCGTGCTGGACGCGGGCAACCAGGTCGTCCAGGAAACCCGGCACTGGCACGAGGACACCCGGACCACGACGTCGGGCCGAGCCAAGTCCGACGCCGACGACTACCGCTACTTCCCGGAACCGGACCTGGTCCCGATCACCGCGTCCCGCGAATGGGTCGAGGAACTCCGGGCCACCCTGCCGGAGCCGCCGGCCGCCCGCCGCAAGCGGCTGCAGGCCGACTGGGGCTACTCGGACCTGGAGTTCCGCGACGTCGTCAACGCCGGCGTCATGGACGA
>DATNBS010000030.1:0-3333 GCA_035571895.1 Arthrobacter sp.
TAGGGCTCGAGCCAGCTGATCTCGGCCGTGGGGGTGCCGGGCGACAGGTCAACGGGCAGCTCGCGCCGACCGCGCTGGCCGATCATGGTCAGGCACCGGTTGGTGGCGATCTTGTAGAGCCACGCGCGGACGAAACCGCGCTCGTCCAGGCGGCCGATGCCGCGCCACGCGCGCACGAGCGACTCCTGCACCGCATCCTCGGCGTCCTGCAGCGAGCCCAGCATCAGGTAGCAGTGGGCCTGCAGCTCGGCGCGGTACGGCGCCACCAGATCCTCGAAGGCGCTGGCGTCGCCGGCGCGTGCGGCGTCGAGCAGCGCGGCGGGCGCGGTCATGGGTCCATCTTGCCTACCGCGATGAATCTGCGCGCCGGCCCGGGTTCCATCCCTGAGAGCCGCCTCACGAAGGGGAACCGATATGAACGACGAACAGCAGATCCGTCACCTGATCGAACGCTGGGCGGCCGCCGTCCACGACGGCGACCTGCCCGCCGTGCTCGCCGACCACGACCCCGGCATCGTCATGTTCGACGTCCCACCGCCCGAGCAGGGCGTCCGTGGCATCGACGCCTACCGTGAGACGTGGCCGGGGTTCTTCGCATGGCAGGCGTCCGGCGCGGTGTTCGAGATCGAGTCGCTAGAGGTCACGGCCGGCGCCGACG
The DNA here is from genome assembly GCA_035571895.1 of Arthrobacter sp. Lineage (GTDB taxonomy): Bacteria > Actinomycetota > Actinomycetes > Actinomycetales > Micrococcaceae > Arthrobacter_H. Next base: position 659 of record DATNBS010000030.1, read on the forward strand.
TCGCATTCGCGTTCGCGCTGCTGCGCTGCGGCACGCCCGGGCAGTTCGAGCGCAACCCGGAGCAGCGGCTGCGGCTCACCGTCGGCCTGCGCAAGGACGGCAGCCGGTGGACGGTCACCCACGAGCACCACTCGTTCGCGGACGCGACAACGCCGCCGGAGGATTCGCTGGTGAACCAGCACCCGCCGGGTCCCGGCGGAGGGTGAGTCACCCGGCGGCCGTACGGTGGCAGGTGACGCCGCGCAGGCAGCGGCATCCGCTGACCAGAAGGCACCGTGATCCATGTACCACGTGAACGCCCGTGACCTACCGGGCAACGACGTCTCCCGCACCTTCGAAGGCGGCAAGCACGGCCCGTGTACGGTGTCGTTCTTCCTCGTGCACAACCGGCCCGGGGAGGGGCCCAACCTCCATCGCCACGCCTACGACGAGACGTTCGTCATCCTGGAGGGCCAGGTCCTGGTCCGGGTCGGTGACGAGAGCCTCGAAGGCGGCCCCGGCGACATCGTCATCGGCCCGGCCGGCACCCCGCACGGCTTCACCAACCGCGGGCCCGGCCCGGCGCGGCTCGTGTGCATCCACGCGGCCCCCGAGATGAAGACCGAATGGGTGGACTGAGAGCGGAAGCCGGCCCAACGGATTTGCGGGCCCACGTTCATAATTTGGCTCGTGACGGACGTGGAACGGATCCTGGTTACGGGCGCGACCGGCAAGGTCGGGCAGGCGTTCATCGGGAGGCTGCTCGCCTCGGGCGATGAGCGTCTGGCCGGGTTCTCGGTCCGGGCGCTGTGCCACAACCGCGTGCTCGAACCGGGTCCGCGCCTCGAGGTCGTGACCGGCTCGATCGACCAGCGCCCGGCGGTGGACCGGGCGGTGGACGGCGTGACGCACGTGCTGCACCTGGCCACCAGCAAGGAGACGCCCGAGACCATCATCGATGTTTCGGTCAAGGGCCTGTTCTGGCTGCTGGAGGCGTGCCGGGCGAGCCCGGCGTTCCGGCAGTTCATCCTCGTCGGCGGTGACGCCGGGATGGGCCACTTCTTCTACCCGCACCCGGTGCCGGTGACCGAGACCCAGCCGCACAGCGCCTACCCGGGCTGTTATGCGTTGTCCAAGGTGCTGGAGGAGGTGATGGTCGAGCAGTACGGAGTCCAGTACGACCTGAACGTCTGCTGCCTGCGCGCCCCGTGGGTGATGGAGAAGGACGACTTCCGGTACCAGCTGTCGTTCGGGGAAGACGTCTTCGGCGGCCCGCGCTGGCGGGACCTGGTGGGGACGGATCAGGCCGACGCCTACGTTGCGAGCGGCACCATCCCGGTGATGCTCGACGAGCAGGGCCGCCCGGTCAAACGGAACTTTGTCCACGTCAACGACCTCGCCGACGCGATCCTGCTGGCGATCGGCAATCCAGCGGCCCGGCGGCAGACCTTCAACATCGCCATGGACGAGCCGGTCGACTACGGCGAGCTCGGTGCCTACCTAACGCAGTCCCGCGGCCTGCCCACCGTCGGCATCCGCACGCCCTACCACTCCACCTGGCTCGACAACACCAAGGCCAAATTCCTGCTCGGCTGGCGGCCGCGCTATGACCTGCGGCGCATGACCGACGAAGCCTGGAGCTACCAGCGCGCCCCCGGCGATCCCCGCGTGATCTGGTACCCCGGCTGAGTCAGGCGTGAACGGCCCCGCGGTCCTCGAACGCCATGGCACGTTGCCGGGCCGCGGCCCGCATGCCTTCCGGGATCTCGGCCGGCCCACCCAGCCCGGCGGCGTTGATGCCCGCCTGCGCGGCCTCCTCGACCACCGAGCCGATCAGGATGGCGAGCTCGGGCGTGCGGTGAAAGACCAGGACCCCGTGATTGGCCAGCAGCACCGCGGGCACCCCGGGCGTTACCGCGGCCCGGATGTTGGCGATGGCCTCGTCCGACCCGCGCGGCCCGTACCCCGCCACGGGGACGCCGCTGGGAGCGCCGAACATCGCCAGCGCCTCTACCCAGCAGCCGATGGGCCGGTGGGCTACCGCGTAGGCGGTCGCGTAGGGCGAATGGGTGTGCAGGACGCAGCCGACGTCGGGGTGGTCGGCGTACATCGCGGTGTGCATGGCGACCACGGCGCCCTGGATGGGCGGCAGGTCACCCTCCAGCAACGTCCCGTCCAGCCCCACCCGTACGACCATGGAGGCCGGGTGGTTCCGCAGCGACGGGCCCGCGGTGAAATACATCTCCTCGGCCCCAGGGACACGGACGCTGACGTTGCCGTGCCCGTTCGCGGAGATCGCCCCGCTGGCGACCACCCGCTGGGCGATCTCGGCAACCTGGCCGGCCAGTTCTTTATCCATAACGAACCTTCCCCCTTGCTCACGTGCGCCGCACGCCTGCTAACAGGGAATCTAACTCCCCTGGCCGGTCACGGGTGTGCGCTGATACGGGTCCCCGAACCCCGCCCCGGCCCCCGGCCCAGTACCGGAGGCGGTAACCGGTGCCGGCGGCCGGCTCCTACTCGCCCGTGAACAGCGTCAGCTGCATCCCGTCCGGCGCCTGGACCCGGGCGTTGCGGTCGCCCCACGGCGTCACGACGGGCGGCGCGACCTCCGCGGCCCCGGCCGCGACGAGCCGCCGCGCCATGTCCTCGCTATCCGCGACCCTGATCGCGAACCGGACCGTTCCCGACACGCG
>DATNBS010000031.1:0-14793 GCA_035571895.1 Arthrobacter sp.
CGGATCCGGGCGATGAGTTCGCGGGCGGAGTAGGGCTTGGTGACGTAGTCGTCGGCGCCCAGTTCCAGGCCCACCACCTTGTCGATTTCCGAGTCCTTGGCGGTCAGCATGATGACCGGGACGCTGGAGCGCTGGCGCAGCTGCCGGCAGACCTCCGTGCCGGACTGCCCCGGGAGCATGAGGTCCAGCAGCACCAGGTCGGCCCCGCCGCGGTCGAACTCGACGATGGCGTCCAGGCCGTTGTCCGCGACCTGGACCTCGAAGCCTTCCTTCGTGAGCAGGTATTCCAACGGGTCGCTCAGCGACTCCTCGTCCTCGACCACCAGAATGCGGGTCAAATTCGGCCTCCTTGTTGTGTGCCGCGGTCCGCGGGCACGGTATCGGTCTGCGGGGCGGGACCCGGCATGGCGTCGGCTGGCGCCGATGCGCCGGGCCGGGGGCCGGCGTTCTCGTGCCGGGGCATCCGCACCGTGAAGGTGGAGCCCTGTCCCGGTTGGGACCACAGCGTGATTTCGCCGCCGTGGTTGGAGATCACGTGCTTGACGATGCTCAGGCCGAGACCCGTCCCGCCGGTCTGGCGCGTGCGGGCGGCGTCGACCCTGTAGAAGCGCTCGAAGATGCGTTCCTGTTCCTCGGGGGCGATGCCCGGGCCCTGGTCGGTCACCGCCACCTGGACCAGGCCGTCGCGCGACCGCACGCCGACCCCGACGTTGGTGCCCTCTGGCGAATAGCGGATCGCGTTGTCGATGAGGTTTCGGAAGGCCGTCATCAGCAGGTCCCGGTCCCCGAAGATGCGGTCGTCGGTGTGCCCGCCGACGGTGATGGTGATGGACTTGCCCTCGGCGGTGAGCTTGTTGCGGTCCACTGCCTCGGCGACCACGCGGTTCACGTCCACCGGCTGCCCCTGGAGCACGACGTCGGTCCCCTGCAGGCGGGAGAGCTCGATGATGTCCTGCACCAGGGCCGCCAACCGGTGGGCTTCCTTGTCCAGCCGCGTGGAGAACCGCCGGACGGCGGCCTCGTCGTCGGCGGCTCCGTCGATGGCCTCGGAGAGCAGCTGGATCGCCCCGACCGGGGTCTTCAGTTCATGGGAGACGTTGGCGACGAAATCGTTGCGCATGGCCTCGGTGCGGGTGATCTCGGTGCGGTCGTCGGCCAGCAGCAGGATGTACTCCTGCCCCAACGGGGCGACGCGCACGTGCACCACGATGGTCCCCTGGCCCAGTGGACCCAGCGGCAGCTCGAACTGGCGTTCCTCGATGACCCCGTCGGAGCGCACGCGGCGGGCCAGTGCCAGCAGTTCGGAGTGGACCATGGTGTGCCCGCGGACCAGCCCGTAGGCGTAGGCCGCCGGGTTGGCACGGACGACCCCGTCGATGTCGTCGACCACGACGAAGGCCCGGCCGACCACGGAGAGGATCTCGGCGGCACCGTCGGGAAGGGTCGGTTCGCCGACGTCCGCGACTGCCTCGCGCTGCAGCCGGCTTTGCCGGTAGGCGAGCAGTCCCACGACGCCCAGCGCCAGGCCCACCAGCCCGGCGACCACGATCATCAGCGCGTCATCCACGCCTCTAGCGTAGCCCGGCCGCTGGCGGCCCCCGGGCCGAAATGACGGGCCGGCAGCGCCCATTCACCCAATGTTCATGCACGCGCGACCGGAAGTTAAGGTGGGGATGGCACAGTGGATCCCACAATGCCCGTCCCCTGCCCGGCAGCACGGGATCACAGCAAGGAAAGGACGCCCAGTGCGCAAGGTATTCCAGGCGGAACTGCAGACGATCGGCGAGGAACTCACGGAGATGGCCACCCTGGTGGCCGACGCCATGGAACGCGCCCACACCTCCTACGCCGAGGCCGACACGGAGGTCGCCCAGGAGGTCATCGCCGCGGATGCGCGCGTGGACTTCATGCAGAACCAGCTGGACGAGCGCGCGATCGATGTCCTGGCCCTGCAGGGGCCGGTGGCCTCGGACCTGCGCATGATCGTCGGTTCCCTGCGGATGAGCGCCTCGCTCGAGCGGATGGGCGACCTGGCCCGGCACATCGCCCAGCTGGCCCGCCTGCGCTACCCGGCCAACGTGGCCCCGGACTCGATCGCCCCGGTCTTCGCCGAGATGGCCGGCCTCGACGTCCAGATCGCCCGCAAGCTGGTCACCCTGTTGGAGACGCGGGACCTGGACATCGCCGCGGAGATCGTTGCCCTGAACAGCCGCATCGACAACCTGCACGCGGGCGTCTTCAGGATCGTGGCGGACCCACAGTGGGCCGAATCGGCCCCGCGTACCGCCGATGTCACCCTGACCAGCCGTTACCTGGAGCGCTATGGGGACCACGGGGTCTCGGTGGCCCGGAAGGTCAACTACCTGGTGACCGGCGAATGGGAACCGGGCAGCTCCGCGCTCTGACCCCCGGAAACCCCGGGAAATGGACGGCGGGGCCGGTCGGCGCGGTTGCGCCGGCCGGCCCCGCAGTCGTTCCGGGAGGTGCGGGCGGTGGTGCTACTTGCGGCCCTGGTTGGCCACGGCCTTGATCGCGTCGGCGGCGGCCTCGGCGTCGAGGTAGCGGCCGCCGGCCGTGACCGGGGTGAAGTCCTCGTCCAGTTCGTACACCAGCGGGATGCCGGTGGGGATGTTCAACCCGGCGATGTCCTCGTCGGAGATGCCGTCCAGGTGCTTGACCAGGGCGCGCAGCGAGTTGCCGTGGGCGGTGACCAGCACGGTCTTGCCGGCCTGCAGGTCGGGGCGGATGGCCCCGTTCCAGTACGGCAGCAGGCGCTCGAGCACGTCCTTGAGGCATTCGGTGCGCGGTGCGTCGTCGCCGAGGTCGGCGTAGCGGCGGTCGCCGATCTGCGAGAACTCGGAGTCGTCGTCGAGCGGCGGCGGAGGGGTGTCGTAGGAACGGCGCCACTGCATGAACTGCTCCTCGCCGTACTCGGCCAGGGTCTGCGCCTTGTCCTTGCCCTGCAGGGCACCGTAGTGCCGCTCGTTCAGGCGCCAGTCACGCCGGACCGGGATCCAGGACAGGTCGGCGGCCTCCAGCGCCAGGTTGGCGGTGGTGATCGCGCGCTGGAGCAGCGAGGTGTGCAGCACGTCGGGGACGAGGCCCTCGGCGGTGAGCAGCTCGCCGCCGCGCACTGCCTCGGCGCGTCCCTGGTCGGTCAGCGGCACATCGACCCAGCCGGTGAAGAGGTTCTTTTCGTTCCAGTCGCTCTGCCCGTGGCGGAGCAGGATGAGGGTGTGCGTCATGCGTTCCATCCTATCGGGCGTGAAGTCCGTTACTTTCCCCCGTGACCGGTCATGAAGGGTCCCGTGGCGGCCTTATATTCATTCCCGTGGTGCAAAAGGCTCAGCGGCTTGGCGGCCGGCACCAGGCCGGGCGCCCCCTGGGCAACCCCACCCGCGGCACCACGAATCCGAACCGCATGCGCCGGGTCGACCGCTGGATGACCGGCACCCAGCACTTCCGCCTGCGCCCCGAGGTCACCGGCGCCCCGCCCCTCTGCGTGGACCTGGGCTACGGGGCCTCGCCGCGCACCGCCGTCGAGTACTTCCAGCGCCTGCGGACGGTGAACCCGCAGGTCTCCGTCGTCGGCCTGGAGATCGATCCCGGCCGGGTCCTGGCGGCGAAGCTGATGGAGGTCGAGGGCCTGTCCTTCAGCGTGGGCGGCTTCGAGGTCCCCACCGAACGCAATCCGCTGTTGATCCGCGCGTTCAACGTGCTGCGCCAGTACAACGAGGACGATGTGGCGGCCATCTGGAAGGGCCTGGCCGCCCGGTTGGATCCGCGCGGGCTGCTCATCGAGGGCACCTGCGACGAGATCGGCCGGGTCAGCACCTGGGTCGGCGTGGCCCCGGACGGCCCGCTGACCCTGAGCATCTCGGTGCGGTTCGGGGCGATCGGCCGGCCCAGCGAGGTGGCGGAGCGGTTGCCCAAGGCGCTGATCCACCGCAACCATCCCGGCGAGCGGGTCCACGCCTTCCTGGCCGCGGCCGACGCGGCCTGGCTGGCGGCGGCACCGCTGGCGCCCTTCGGCCAACGCCAGCGCTGGATCGCGATGTGCCGGACGCTGCGCGCCGAGGGCTGGCCCGTGCACGACGGCGTCTCCCGGTGGAGGCTGGGCGAACTCACCGTGGACTGGGTCTGCGTGGCCCCGGCGACCGGTGCCCTGGCGCCCTGAACCGGTGCGGCCGGCGGCGTCAGTAGTTGTAGTACCCCGGGGAGCCCTTGCCGCTGACGGCGGGCCGGACGTCGGCGAGGTAGACGCAGGCGATGCAGGCGGCGATCAGCTGCAGGAACCCGGCACCGCCGTTCCCCAGGACCGAGAAGGCGCAGACCACGGCGGAGACGCCGGTCATGCCCAGCCAGAAGCCCTTGGTGCGCTTGTTTTCGCGCTGGTAGTTCGGCGCCGGATGGCGCACGGCGTCGATGAAGGCCCAGAGGCCGAGCACCAGCGCCGCCAGGCTCAGGACCCGGAACAGGACGATCTCAAACAACAATGCGGTAGCCACCCCGCCAGTCTAGGCGACCGGCCCGCGTTCCGGACCTAGCGTGTCGCCTCCAGCGCGGCGTCCAGGTCCCGCCACAGGTCCTCGACGTTCTCGATCCCGACGCTGAGCCGGATCAGGTTCGCCGGGACGGACGCCGGTTCGCCGGGGTGGCGCCGCCGCCGTTCGGCCAGCGACTCGACCCCGCCCAGGCTGGTCGCCGGGGTCCACAGGCCCAGGGCGGCCAGCACGGCCTCGGCCGCCGCCTCTCCCCCGGCGACCGTGATGGCCACGATCGAGCCGAACCCGTCCATCTGGGCGGCGGCGAGCGCGTGACCGGGGTGCGAGTCCAGCCCGGGGTACCGCGCCGATTCCACGGCCGGGTGCTCCTGCAGGCGGCGGGCCAGCTCCCCCGCCGTGGCCTGGGCCCGCTCGACCCGCAACGCCATGGTGCGCAGCCCGCGCAGCGTCAGCCACGCCTCGAACGGCCCGGCGATCGCCCCGTGCAGCGACCGGTGGGCATGCAGCTTCGCGCGCAGGCCGGCATCGCTGGTCACCACCGCCCCGAGCACGACGTCGGAATGCCCACCCAGGTACTTGGTCGCCGAATGCACCACGACGTCGGCGCCCAGTTCCAGCGGGCGCTGCAGCAGCGGGGTGGAGAAGGTGTTGTCCACCACGCATAGCACCCCGGCGGCGCGGGCGGCGGCGGCCAGGGCCCGCACGTCGGCGACCTCGAGCATCGGGTTCGTGGGGCTTTCCAGCCAGAGCATGTCGGCGCCGTCGAGCAGGGCCACCGTGGCGTCCACGTCCTCGACGTCGGCCAGGCGCACGGTCAGGTCCGCCCGGGTCTCGAGGTCGGCCACCAGGGACAGCGAGCCGTTGTAGCTGTGCCGGGGCACCACGATCGTCCCGCCCAGCGGCAGCAGGGACATGGCCGAGGCCACCGCCGCCATGCCGGAGGCGTAGACCAGGCCGGGCAGGGCCGCCGACTCCAGCTGGGCCAGGGCCTCCTCCAGCGGATCCCAGGTCGGGTTGCCGAACCGGCCGTAGACCCGCTCCCCCGCACCGGGGGTGCCCGCTCCGACGAACGTCGAGGAGAGCACGATCGGCGGGTTCACCGGGGCGTCCACCTCGCGCGGTGGACGCCCGGCGGCGACGACGACGGTATCGGGGGCAAGATCCTGGGGATGCGATGGGGCCATGGCTAGATCGTAGACCCCGGAATGACCCACCCCCGAAGCCGCGACAGCGTGTTACCGGCGCCCCGTTCCGGGTCCCGTCCCGCGTCCGGGCCGCGCCAGGGCTGCGTCCGGAGTGCCCCCGGGCTGCGTCGTGCCGGCCCGCCGCACGGCACTTCCCGATAGGCTTACCGGGTGAACCACATGCAGCGCACGCCCGGGGCCTTGTTCGTTGTCCTCGAAGGCGGCGACGGCGCGGGCAAGTCCACCCAGGCTGCCCTGCTGGCCGGCCACCTGCAGGAACGCGGCCGCGACGTCGTGCGCACACGAGAACCCGGTGGCACCCCGATCGGTGAGAAGCTGCGTGCCCTGGTGCTCGACCACGGCCACGGCGAGGTCGACGCCCGCACGGAGGCCCTGATATTCGCCGCCGCCCGGGCCGCCCACGTCGAACAGCTCATCGTGCCGGCCCTGTCCCGCGGCGCGACCGTCGTCTGCGACCGCTACATCGACTCCTCCGTGGCCTACCAGGGCACCGGCCGGGGCCTGGGCACCGAGGAGGTGCTCGGGCTGAACCGCTGGGCGACCGGCGGGCTGCGCCCCGACCTGACCATCGTGCTCGACGTCGACCCGCAGGCCGGCCGCCAGCGCCGCACTGCCGGGGAGGCGGCGGAGGACCGGCTCGAATCCGAACCCGACGACTTCCATGCCCGGATCCGCCAGGCCTTCCTCGACCGCGCCGGGCACGACGACGGCGCCTACCTCGTGCTGGACGCCTCGCGCGGCGTCAACGACCTCGCCGCCGACATCGCCGCGGCGGTGGACGCCCTCGGGCCGGCAGGTCCAGCCTCGTGAGCGGAACGGACACGCTGCCGGGGGTCTGGGCCGACCTGCCCGGACAGGAGCAGGCCGTCGATGCCCTCCGCCGGGCCGCTGCCCTCGGCACGCCCTCGCACGCTTGGCTGTTCACCGGTCCCCCGGGGTCGGGACGCTCCAACGCGGCCCGCTCCTTCGCGGCCGCGCTGCAGTGCGATGTGGCCGATCCGGACGCCCGCGGTTGCGGAGCGTGCCGCCCCTGCCGCATGGTCATGGCCGGTACCCACCCCGATGTCTCCCTCATCGCCACCGAAAAGGTGGCCTACCAGATCGACGACGTCCGCGAGCTGATCTCCAAGGCCCAGGACCGCCCGTCGTCCGGGTCGTGGCGGATCATCATCGTCGAGGACGCCGACCGGATGACCGAACGCACCACCAACGTGCTGCTGAAGTCCATCGAGGAACCCCCACCGCATACCATCTGGATCCTGTGCGCCCCGAGCCCGGCCGATGTGCTGGTGACCATCCGCTCCCGCTGCCGGCCGGTGACCCTCGGGGTGCCGGCGCGCGAGGCGGTGGCCGAGCTGCTGGTGCGCCGCGACGGGTTGACGCCGGAGCAGGCGGACTTCGCGGCCCGCGTCTCGCAGAGCCACATCGGCATCGCCCGGCGCCTGGCGCGGGACGAAGGCGCACGACTGCGCCGGGACCGGACCGTCCGGCTGCCCCTGCGGCTGGGATCCGTCTCCGACGCGGTCATCGCCGCCGGTGACCTGGTGGAGCTCTCGACCGCCGAGGCCAGCGCCTCGGCCGAGGAGCGTGGCGCGGCCGACACGGCCGCCCTGCGCGAATCCCTGGGACTGGAAGCCGATACGCCCGTCCCGCCACAACTGCGCAGCCAGTTCAAGGCCCTCGAGGAACTGAACAAGCGCCGTGCCAGGCGCGGGGTCAACGACTCCCTGGACCGGGCCCTGATCGACCTGACCACGTTCTACCGCGACGTGCTGACCCTGCAGCTGGGCACCGGCAGCGAGCTGGTCAATGCCTACCTGGAGCGCGAACTGGGTGAGGTCGCCCGGCGCTCCACGCCGGAACAGACCCTGGCCCGGATCGACCACATCGCCGAGGCCCGCCGCCGCATCACCGCGAACGTCCAACCACTGTTGGCCATGGAGGCCATGATGGCCGGCCTGTTGCCGGCCAGGAACCAAGGAGAGCCCCGGGCATGACCTTCCGATTCCCACGGCTGCGGTGGATGGCCGCCGCTGCCAGCTGCCTGCTGTTGCTATCGGCATGCAGCAGCGGCCAGTCCGCCGACCCGGCTTCCGGTCCCGGGGCCGATGCCGCCGCGTCGATGCCCGCCGCGCCGGAGGGCCTTGAGCGGTACTACACGCAGTCGCTGGACTGGACGAGTTGTTCGACGTCGTTCGAATGCGCCGACGTGGAGGTCCCGTTGGACTATGCCCACCCCGAGGGTGATTCGATCCAGCTCTCCGTGGTGAAGATGGACGCGCCCGGAAAGGCGCAGGGGACCTTGCTGGTCAACCCGGGCGGACCCGGCGCCTCGGGCGTCGATCTGGTGATGAACGCCGGGTCGCTGGTCTTCTCCGATCACCTGCGCGGTGCCTACGACGTGCTCGGGTTCGATCCGCGGGGCGTGAGTCGCTCGGCACCGGTCACCTGCCGCACCGACGCCGAACGCGACAAGGCCAGGACGGTCGACATCGACACCTCCACCGCCGCCGGGCTCGCGGAGCTCGAGGAGCAAAGCAGGGACTTCGCCCAGGAGTGCGCGCGGAAGACCGGAAAATCACTGGGTTTCGTCGACACCGTCAGCTCCGCCAAGGACATGGACATCCTGCGTGCCGTCAGCAGCGAGCCGAAGCTGGACTTCCTCGGCTTCTCGTACGGGACCAAGCTCGGGGCCACCTATGCACAGCTCTTCCCGCAGAACGTCGGCCACATGGTGCTCGACGGCGCGATGGACCCCTCGCTGGGCAACGAGGACGTGACGCTGGGCCAGGCCGCGGCCTTCGAGAAAGCCATCACCGCCTACCTGGAGGACTGCCTGCGCGGCCGGGACTGCCCCTTCGACGGCGACGTCGAGCAGGCCCGCGGCCAGCTCCAGCAGGTCTTCGACGATGTCGAGCAGTACCCGCTGACCGCCCAGGATGGCCGAGAGGTCGGCATCACCGACTTCGTCAACGGCTTCCTGCTGGCCTTTTACGATGACGCCTACTGGGACCAGCTCACCGCAGCGCTCAGCGACATCATTTCGGGCGATCCGACGAAGATCCTCGAGCTGGCCGACACGAGCGCGGGCCGGAACCCGGACGGGTCCTACACCGGCAACCCGATGGCGGCCTTCACCGCGATCAACTGCCTGGACTACCCCGTGGACACCAGCCTCGAGGGGCAGCGCCACGACGCCCAGGACCTGGCCAAGGCCTCCCCCACGATCGGCAAGTACCTGGCCTTTGGCGGGATGGCCTGCCAGGACTGGAAGTACGAACCAACCGGGCACCCGGCTCCGGTCTCGGCCCCCGGAGCCGCGCCAATCGTCATCATCGGCACCACCGGCGACCCGGCCACCCCATACCAATGGTCGAAGGCGCTCAACGAGCAGCTCGAGTCGTCGGTCCTGCTGACCTTCCACGGGGAAGGGCACACGGCCTACGGCCGCAGCAACGAATGCATCGGCAACGCCGTGGACGATTATTTCGTGGATTCGACCGTCCCGAAGGACGGGCTGCAGTGCTGAGGCATCCCGATCCGCGGGCCCGTTTTGACCGGCGGCGAAGCGCTCCTATAAACTAACTGCTTGTGGCCCGCGTGGCCACGGTGCCTCCTTAGCTCAGTTGGTAGAGCGTTTCACTCGTAATGAAAAGGTCGCCAGTTCGATTCTGGCAGGAGGCTCTGGAGAAGGCGAAAGCCGCTATCCCGGGCATCCGGGGTAGCGGCTTTTTCGGTGCGTTTCGGCGGAGGACATTCGGGGAAGGCCTGCGTTCAGCAGGTAGCCGCATCGAGCCCCTCGTGGAGCCGGGCAGAACGGCCCGGCATCCCTGGGGGCGGCGGGGGTGGCCTGCGAACCTCGAGCCCGGATAGGGTCGCGGTATGACCGAATCGCCAGATCCCTTTGAACCGATTCTCGCCGCCACGTGGAGCTGGATCATCGAGCGGCAGGGCAAGACCAGGGTGCGGGAACTAACCGGCGGTCTCGAGCCGAGCGATGGCGCCATCCGGACCGGCTACCCCGCTGCGCTCGACGCCCGAGGGCAGGTCGATTGGCATGTGTGGAATGAAGACGACCCGCGCGAGTGGAGCGCCCACGCGCTGGTGGACCGGGCGCTGGGGGAAGCCCTGGACGCCGAACACCTGCAAGGGTCCATTCCCGAACCCATCGCCCAGGCGGCCCTGGACGCCGAAGAGCGCCCGTAGCCTTTCCCGGACGCCCGTATCGGCACCGCGGGCTGCCGGGACGACGTCGGCCACCCCCGGCCTTGCCCACGCGAGGGGCCCGCCACCTGATCGGTGGCGGGCCCCTTCTCCCGACGACGCGGCGGGCCGCTTCCTACTCGAAGTCGCTTTCGGCCGGGTTGGGGCCGATGCGGCCTTCTGCCCCGCGATCGAGGCCGTTGATGGCCGCGACGTCCGCGTCATCGAGGGTGACGGCCAGGGACTGCCAGTTCTCCACGATCCGCGACGGGGTCTCTGATTTGGGGATCACCACGTTGCCCAACGCCAGGTGCCAGGCGATGACAACCTGGGCGGGCGTTGCGCCGTGCTTGGCGGCGATGTCGGCAAGCGCCGGGTTGGACAGCAGATCCGATCCCTGGCCCAGCGGGGACCAGGACTGGTGGACGATGCCCCGCGAGGCCTCGTAGTCACGCAATTCCCGCTGTGGGAAGTACGGGTGGGTCTCGACCTGGTGGATCGCCGGGGCCACGCCGGTCGCCTCCTCGATCTCGCGCAGGGCCTCGATGGTGAAGTTGCAGACGCCGATGGAGCGCACGCGTCCGGACTTCTGCAGCTCAACCAGGGCCTTCCAGGTCTCCACGTGCTTGCCCTGCTTCGGCTGCAGCCAATGGATGAGGAACAGGTCCAGCGTGTCAAGGCCGAGGCGCTCCATGGATGCGTCGAAGGCCTCCAGGGTCTGCTGGTAGCCCTGATCGGAGTTCCACACCTTGGTGGTGATGAACAGGTCCTTCGAGTCCAGGCCGGAGGCGGCGATGGCACGGCCGACGCCGGCCTCGTTGCCGTAGATCCGGGCGGTGTCGATGTGGCGGTAGCCGGCCTCGAAGGCCAGCCCCACGACCTTCTCCGCAACGTCGTCCTTGACCTTCCACACCCCGTAGCCCAGCTGCGGGATGGTGTTGCCGTCGTTGAAGGTGGTCAGTGGTGATTCGTAGGTGGTGGTCATCCGCCCATCCTGCCACCGCGTCCGGGCCAGTCCGGACACGAAGGGACCTGCTCCGCGCTGGGCGAACGCCGGGCCGGGCAGCCGAGCCGGTCAGCCGAGCCTGGCCAGGGCCTCTTCGGCGGCGCGGACGCCGTCGACCACCAGGTCCGCACGGAAGGCCACGTTGTCCAGCCCGGCCGAGTTGTAGCCCCACCGCTCCCCATCGAGACGGGCCATGGCCGCAGCCTGCGCGGCGGCGGCCAGGTCGTTGGCCGCCTTCGACAGGGCCCGGTGCACGTCGGCGTGGGTCCCGGGGATGTCCGTCCCGGAGCTCGGCCGTTGCCGGTGGGCGGAGGCGCACACCGCGCGCACGCGTGGCTCCAGGTCGGCGAGGTGGTTGGCGATCATCACCAGCGCGTTGTAGAGATCGTCGTCGTCGATGCCCTCGAGGACCTGGTGGAACCGGTCCAGACCGCGGGCGAAGCGGTCATGGGCGCGGCGCCAGACGCCGTCGCCGAGTTCCTTGTCGTCGCGGCGGGCACCGCGCAGGCGTGAAACCCAGCCCATGCTCAGAGGTACTGTCCCGGGCCGCCGTCGGCGTCGCCTCGGGCCTGGGCGCCGCCGTCCACCGGCGTGGTGCCGACGCGTTCGGGTTCGCCGTGTTCGTTGATGACAATGCCCGGGGCGACCTCGGTGCCCGGGGGCAGCTCGCGCAGGTGGATGCGCTGGGCGAGTTGTTGGCTGGCCAGTTGCTGGGCGGCAAGGGCCGTCTGGATGCCGTGGAAGACGCCTTCGAGCCAGCCGACCAGCTGGGCCTGGGCGATCCGCAGTTCCGCCTCGGAGGGGGTCTTGCCCTCGGTGAAGGGCAACCGGATGCGGTGCAGTTCGCCGGCCAGTTCGGGCGAGAGCCCGTCCTCGAGTTCGGCCACGGAGCGTTCGTGGATGTCGGCCAGGGTGGCCCGGGCCTCGGCGTCGAGGGGTGCGGCCTTCACCTCGTCGAGCAGTTGCTTGATCATCGAGCCGATGCGCATGACCTTGGCCGGCTCATCGACGAGTCCCTTGACCGTGAAGGCCTCGGGCGTGCCCGCGGCCGCGGGCGCAGCAGGCGCCTGGTCCTGGGGGTGCTGCTGGCCGTGATCGCTCATGCCACCATCTTGCCATGGAGCACGGCGGTGCGGCCCGGGAGCCGGGACCGCACCGCCGTCGTGCCTCAGCAGCAGCGCCCTTGCGGGTTGCGCTCCTCCCAGTCGTACTTGTCCTTCCAGAACTGGCGTTCCGACATCGCCGCGCAGCCCGGATGCGTGGCCGCGTGGTGGGCGACGTAGCGGCGGTACGCGTCGGCACCCATCATGCCCTCGAGGTACCAGCGCACCTTGCCCAGGCTCCGGCGGACGGTGGGGAACAGCGCGGCGGCCATGTCAGTGCCCGCCGCCCAGGGCGGCCCGGTGTTCGGCCGGGACCTCGTCCCAGCGGGCCTGCAGTTCCTTCTCGGCCGGGCTGGAGATGATGCCCGAGGGGGCGTAGATCCGCGATTCGACGCGCGGGTCCTCCGTGTCCGCTGCGGAGCCCGGGGCCCGGTAGGCACGGATCGTCGCCACGATGGCGGCGACGATCACGATGATGGACAGGACCACGAAGACGATCGACAGCGTGCCCTGGACCCCCGTGTTGCGGACCACGGCCTCCATCGCCTCGACGTTCTGGGCCGTGCCGAAGCTCTCCTTGCCCTGGGCCAGCGCCTCCTTGAAGGAATTGTGCTGCGCCCAGTAGCCCACCTTGGCGACCGGGGAGAAGATCTTCTGCCACGAGGCCCAGATCGTGATGACCGCGGTGAACGCCAGCGGGACGGCGACGATCCACAGGTAGCGGAAGTTGCCGCGCTTGGCGACGATGGCCAGCACGACCGCGAGGGCGATGGCCGCCAGCAGCTGGTTGGCGATGCCGAAGAGCGGGAAGAACGTGTTGATCCCGCCCAGCGGGTCGGTCACCCCGAGGATGAGGATGTACCCCCAGCCGGCGACCATGATCGCGGTGCACAGCCACGCGCCGGGGCGCCAGGAGGTGTCCTTGAACTTCGGGATGAAGTTGCCGATGGTGTCCTGCAGCATGAACCGGGCGACGCGGGTCCCGGCGTCGACGGCCGTGAGGATGAACAGTGCCTCGAACATGATGGCGAAGTGGTACCAGAACCCCATCATCGCCGTGCCGCCGAACCACTGGTGCATGATGTGGGCGATGCCCACGGCCAGGGTGGGGGCTCCTCCGGTGCGCGAGACGATGCTTTCCTCGCCGACGTTGGCCGCCAGGTCGGTGAGCATGTTGGGCGTCAGGTGGACCCCGGTCAGGCCCAGGCTGTTCACGAACGCCACCGCGGATTCGACGGTGCCGCCGGTGGATGCCGCGGCGGAGTTCATCGCGAAGTAGACGCCGCGGTCGATGGAGATCGCCGCGACCAGCGCCATGATGGCGACGAAGGACTCCATGAGCATGCCCCCGTAGCCCAGGAAGCGGGTCTGCTTCTCCTTCTCGACCATCTTCGGGGTCGTGCCGGAGGCGATGAGGGCGTGGAAGCCCGAGAGCGCACCGCAGGCGATCGTCACGAAGAGGAACGGGAAGAGCGAGCCGGCCACCACGGGACCGTCGGCCCGTCCGGCGTACTCGGAGAACGCCGGCACGGAGATGGTGGGGCGGACGATGATGATGGCGACGGCCAGCAGGCCGATGACGCCGATCTTCATGAACGTGGACAGGTAGTCGCGCGGTGCCAGCAGCAGCCAAACCGGCAGGATGGCCGCGATGAAGCCGTAGACGATGATCGACCAGGCGATGACCGGGCGGTCCAGGTGGAACAGTGCGGATCCGAGATCGGATTCGGCGACCCACCGGCCGGAGATGATCGCGAACAGCAGCAGGACGAATCCGATGATCGAGACCTCCAGGACCTTGCCCGGGCGGATGAAGCGCAGGTAGCAGCCCATGAACAGGGCGATCGGGATGGTCAGCGCCACGGAGTAGACGCCCCAGGCGGATTCGCCGAGGGCGTTGACCACGACCAGGGCCAGGATGGCCACGATGATGATCATGATCGCCAAGGTGGCGATGAGGGCCGCGGTGCCGCCGATGAGGCCGAGTTCCTCGCGGGCCATCTGGCCGAGCGAGCGCCCGCCGCGGCGCATGGAGAAGAACAGGACGAGGTAGTCCTGCACGGCGCCGGCGAACACGACGCCGACGATGATCCAGATCGTGCCGGGCAGGTAGCCCATCTGGGCCGCCAGCACGGGTCCGACGAGCGGCCCGGCACCGGCGATGGCGGCGAAGTGGTGCCCGAAGAGGACGCGGCGGTCCGTCGGCATGAAGTCCCGGCCGTTGGAGTTGTACTCGGCCGGCGTGGCCCGGGAGTCGTCGGGCCGTGCGATCTTGTTCTCGATGTACTTCGCGTAGAACCGGTAGAACACCAGGTACGTGCAGACCGCGGCGAAGACGAACCAGATGGCGTTGATGGTCTCGCCGCGGGAAATCGCCAACACCGACCAGGCGACGGCACCCAGCAGCGAGATGGCGGCCCAGAGCACGATCTTGCCCGGGGTCCAACGGCGATCCTCCGCCTGCGCGACGTCGGGGTCGACCGCGTTGGGCGGCAGCTCCTGGGCCGGGGTGGACGGTTGCTCATTCATATGGGATGGCCCCCTACTTTCTCCAAGGATGCGATGCGGGCGGCCGGGGCATGTGCCCTCCGTGTCGTCCCGCGCCTCATAGGCTATCCCGTGGGCCCCGTCTCCTGGCGGAGGCCCGCGCAGGTCAGGTCGTCAGCAGGATCTTGCCGCGGTGTTCGCCCGAGTCGAAGTATTCGTGGGCCTGTGCCGCCTGGTCAAGGGAAAAGGTCTTCTCCACGACCGGGCGGACGGTCCCGGATTCG